>CAYLXG010000098.1:0-9495 GCA_964387445.1 uncultured bacterium | reverse complement strand
CTTCCGTTCTCTTCATGGCGTTCCTGAGCTTTTCCTGGAGCCTTTCACTCTCCATGTGGACCCTGCCGGCCTTCCTGAAATACCTTTCGGCATTCTCAGCAGGATTCAGGGATGGTTTCAGTGAGACGGTGATCTCTCCCCCGTTCCAGTGGGGGAGGGTCGCCTCCGTCATCCCCTTCCTCAGCTTCGACTTCCACGTGAGGATCAGCCCTCCAGCCGTTCTGAGTTCATCAGGTCCCTGAAGCTTTGCCAGGGAAAGCCTTATGCTGGCTTCCCTCTTCCTCTCCCCGGCCAGGGCCCTGGCAAGGATCGTTCTCAGTTCCCCGGCGGCTGGTCTGAAGGGTCTCTCTTCCCCGTCGCCGGTCATCCCTGGAGCGAGTGGGTCCTCCACCGGTCTCCCGGGACCAAGCCTGCAGGGGAGGGTCCCCCAGGGGGTTTCCCATGGGATCAGATCCCCGCGGGCTATCCTGGCCCCCAGCTCGACGAGGTTGTCGGCGGTGCTCCCTGGCAGGGAGAGGATGGTTCCCGCGGTCACCGGCCCCACTCCTTCGAGGTTCCGGTACAGGCTGGACGGCCCCGGGTTCTCTCCAAGGATTGTCTCGATGCGGCTCCTCACCCAGTCCTTCGGAGGAATGCCCGATGGAGGAGGCGGTCTGTAAACGGTGCCCGGGGAGATGGTCCTGTACCTGTTCACCGAGGACAGTACCTTCCTGAGGCAGGCGAGTATCCTGCGGTCAGTCCTCCTGACGAGGATGATGTTGGCGTTCCTGCCGGTCATCTCGAAGATAAGCCCTGCTCCTCCGCCGTCGTACGCGGTCCTCTCTGCGAAGGACAGCTCCAGCACCCGGTCGGCGCCCTGCTGAGTTACCTCTTCCACCCTTGCTCCCCTTATATGATGCTCCCAGGACGGGGAATCGGGTGCGGCGAGGGAGGATGGACCGGTCCAGGCCAGGCCGGGGTTATCGGGACTTGCGTCGAGACTGAGCCTTCCATCGGCAAAGACCAGTGTCATCACCGAGGGGGCGGACATGCCCAGCCCGGTGCAGGTCCTTCCTTTCAATCTGCTTTGCAGCAGCGGTATCAGGCCGCAGAGATAGAGTCCTTCCAGGGCGGTCACCTCCGAATTGTGGACAATGGACAACGCTCTATAGATAATAACATTTGTGCCATGGCAACATCACGGAAGGATTTTTTCACAATGGAATCAATGACCGGGTTCTCCAGTTTCGCTGAAACTGTTGATTCCCATGAAATTACAGTGTTATGCAAGTCTGTGAACAACAAGGGGCTCAGCGTTTCCTTCAAAATGCCAAGACAGGTCGCCCATCTCGAACCTGAGCTTTCCTCAATGGCCAGGGGGTTGTTCCTTCGCGGAAGGATCGATGTTTCGGTTTCAGTGGACGCCGTGGGTGAAGGAGGTCTTCCCGTTCCGGATCTCGACCTTGCCAGGGCATATATCCGGGGTGCGGAAGCCCTCTCAGGGGAGTTCTTCCTCACCTCCACCCCGGATGCCTTCAACCTGGTTACTCTGCCCGGGGTGATGCGTCTTCCCGATCCGGTCACCGGCGATGGCTTCGATTCCGTGATCCTTTCACTGTGCCGGCGGGCGCTGGAATCCCTGAGAGATAGCAGAAGGGCCGAGGGAGAGTCTCTCTCCAGGGTCTTTCAGGAATCACTCGAAAGGATACGCGAGAGGGCCCTCCCCGTTCAGGAAAACCATTCCACCAGGGTGGGGGAGATATTTCAGAACCGAAGGAAAAGGATCGAGGAACTGACGGGAGAACCGGTCTTCGACGAGAACAGGCTCATCCAGGAACTGGCCCTCCTTTCCGACAGGATGGACATCTCCGAGGAGTATGAAAGGCTGGTCTCCCATGTTAATGCCGCCCTTGGGATACTCCAGGGCAACGACTGTGGAAGGAAGCTGGGTTTTCTCCTCCAGGAGATGCACAGGGAGCTGAACACAATGGGTTCCAAGGCAGATCAGACCGACGCGGTCCATTCGGTGATAGAGATGAAGGACCTGCTTGGCGGGCTGAGGGAACAGGCGGCCAATGTTCAGTAGCGGACTGCTTGTGGTTATTGCCGGGCCCTCCGGCGCGGGAAAGACAACCCTGGCCCATCATCTGGTAAGTACCTTCCCGAATACGCGATTCTCGGTTTCCACCACCACCAGGAAGCCCAGGAGAGGGGAGGAGCAGGGGCGGGACTACGATTTCGTCACCACCGCCGAGTTTTCCAGGAGAAGGGAACAGGGTTTCTTCCTGGAATGGGCCGAGGTTCACGGCAACTCCTACGGAACCGACGGGAACTGGGTAAGGAGCCAGCTGGCCGGGGGAAGGTCGGTGGTGCTGGACATAGACGTTCAGGGAGCCATGCAGGTGAAGCGAACGGTCCCGTCGGCGGTTCTCGTGTTCGTTCTTCCCGGAAGCAGGGAGGAGCTGCTGAGCCGCCTCAGCGGCAGGAGCACCGACTCGGCGGAAACCGTAAGCAGACGGATGCGGGCCGCGGCAGGGGAGGTCTCAGCCCTTGGCTCATTCGACTACTTCATTGAGAACCGCCGTCTGGAGGATACCCTTAAGATACTGGAGGCGGTATTCGCTTCCGAGTCGAGGAAGCTGAGGAACATCGGCTGGCCCGCCGCCGCGGGAGAGTATCATCCCGGACACACCAGGGGGCTCTCATGGTGGAAGGGCCGAAGGGTGGTGGTTTCCTCAGGACCCACCCGGGAAATGATAGACGATGTGCGTTTCGTTTCCAACCGGTCCAGCGGTCTCATGGGGGTTTCCCTTTCAGAGGCCTTCCTCGCCGGGGGAGCCGAGGTTACCCTGGTTAGCGGACCGGCGATGAGGGCGGATCCTCCAGGGGCGGTGAAGCTGCTCAGGGTGGAAAGCGCAGAGGAGATGCTGGAAGCCCTTCGCAGGGAAACCGTCGATGCAGATCTGCTGGCCATGGCCGCCGCGGTGTCGGACTACAGACCGGAGGCGGCTGTTCCCGGAAAGATAAGGAGGCAGGGAAAGGTCCTCTCCCTGAACCTTGTCCCCACCATTGACGTGATCGCCTCCCTGGGTTCTCCATGCCCTGTCCTGGCATTTGCCCTGGAGTACGGAGACCGGTCTGAGGAGGAGGCGTTGAGGAAGATGAAGAGCAAGGGAGCCTTTGCCATCTTCCTGAACAGGGGTGACATCCCCGGAATTGCCATGGAATCCACGGACAACTCCGGAAGGCTGTTCTTCTCTTCCGGCTCGCCGCCTGTCTCCATAGCACAGGGTTCCAAGAAATTTGCCGCAATGGGAATAGCCGCCGCCCTGGGCAGGGAGATGGGAGGAGATCATGACTTCCAGGGCTGACCCCTTCTGGGAGGTGGTGGGAGGATACGGCGTCAAAGAGGTGCTCGCCCTTCCGGAATGGCTCAAGCGGAAGGATAGCTCTCAGCCCGCCCCCCCGGCTTCCGACACCCGCTCATCCATGGCGAAGCTCATGGAAGAGACCAGGGGCTGCATGCTCTGCGACCTGGGCCGGACAAGGAAGAACATTGTATTCGGGGAAGGCAATCCCGGATCGGGGATACTCGTGATCGGAGAGGGACCCGGAGCAACCGAGGACGAGACCGGGCGTCCATTCGTTGGAAGGTCCGGCCAGCTTCTGGACAGGATCTTCGCCGCGGTGGACCTCGACAGGAACAGCCTCTACATAGCGAACATCGTGAAGTGCAGGCCCCCGGGGAACCGTGCTCCCACCTCCGTGGAAGCTGAGACATGCGGGAGGATACTGCAGAGGCAGATAGACGCCATGGACCCCGGGGTAATCCTTGTACTGGGCGCAAGCGCGGCCAGGTACATACTGGACACGGGCAGGGGCATAGGAGTGCTCAGGGGGGAGTTTCACCGCTGGAGGGACATACCGGTGCTGGTTACATATCATCCCGCGGCTCTCCTCAGGTCCCCGGCGCTGAAGAGGCCTGTCTGGGAGGACATGAAGATGTTCAGGAGCTTCCTGAACGCTGCGGGGCTCCCAAGGGTCCCGGATGGAGGGTAACGACTTGTCTGAAGAGAGGAAGCAGCCCTGGAACGATGAAGCCGAAAGGGGGGTCCTTGCCGGGATACTCCTGGCTCCGGACATAGCGGTGGAGGCGTTCGCCAGGCTAACATCCCGGGACTTCTACGATCCCAGGCACGGGAAGATATTCGAAACGGCCAGGGCCATCGACTCCAGGGGTGAGCCGGTGGACCTGATCATGGTGAGGAACGAACTTGAAAGGCTTGGAGAGACCGAGGCCGCCGGGGGAAGCGAATACGTCACCTCCCTGGTCCTGGAAGACATTCCCCTGCTCTCCAACGTTTTGAGCTACGCGGGAATAGTAAGGGACTGCTCGCTTCTCAGACAGTTCCTCAGGGTCGCCGGGGACGGCATGGACAGGGTATACACCACCAACGTGAAGGCGGCCGAACTTCTGGATCAGGTGAGCCAGAGGATATTCGACATCGGAACCAGGGCTTCCGAAAGGGACTTCGTAAGGGTTTCCGATCTCAGCGCCAATGTAATGGACGTTTTCGAGACCATGCGGAACTCCCCCGACGGCGTTACCGGTCTATCCACCGGACTGCAGCCGCTGGACAGGCTCACCACCGGTTTTCACGGCGGCGAGATGAATGTGATAGCGGCCAGGCCCGGCGTTGGAAAGACCAGCCTGGCGCTGAACATAGCCAGGCATATAGCCTCCCTTGACCGGGGGACGGTGGCCTTCTTCAGCCTGGAGATGAGCTGCCTGCAGCTTACCCAGAGGCTGGTCTGCTCCATGGCCGGGGTGGGTACCGGTCCAATAATAGACGGCACCCTTTCGGAAAGGCATCTGAAGGACCTTTACACAGCATCGGAGAAGCTGAAGGACCTTCCCATCTGCATCAACGACGTTCCCGCGATCTCATCCGCTGAGATACGGGCGAAGACCAGAAGGCTCGCCCAGAGGGAGAAGAACGGGATCGCGGCGGTGTTCGTCGACTACCTTCAGCTCATGGCTGGCGCCGACGATATCGAGAGCCATCAGCTCAAGGTAGCGAAGAACTCCTCGGACCTGAAGGCGCTGGCCAAGGACATGGACGTTCCGGTGATAGTGCTCTCCCAGCTGAGCAGGGGAGCAGCAAAGAGGGAGGGACCTCCCAGGCTGAGCGACCTGCGGGATTCAGGGGCCATAGAACAGGACGCCGATGTGGTGATGTTCCTCCACGACGAGCATGCGGACAGCGGGGACGACGCACAGGACACACGGGGAGACCTGAGGCGCATCCTGCTCAAGATAGCGAAGCAGAGAAAGGGGCAGAGGGGTCAGATCAATCTCGTCTTCCACTGTTCCACCACCACCTTCGATCCGGAGGAATCTCCCAGGGACTGGGTATAGTTGGCAAAGAGAAAAACTGTTTTCTTCTGCAGCGAATGCGGCGGTGAATCCCCTGTATGGGCGGGAAGGTGTCCGCACTGCGGTACATGGAACACCATGGTGGAGGAACCCTCCTCATCCGGTGGGAGGGTCGATCCAGGTCCTCCGGTGAGGGCCATGAGCCTCAGGGAGGTGAAGATCTGCCCTGGTGTCAGGTTCTCCACCGGTCTCGGCGAGTTCGACAGGGTGCTGGGCGGAGGGGCCTTCAAGGGCTCCATGGTACTTGTTGGAGGTGAGCCCGGCATCGGAAAAAGCACCCTTATGCTCCAGTCCGCCATGAACATGGCCGCGGCGGGCATAAGCGTGCTCTACGCAGCCGGGGAGGAATCCCCGGAGCAGGTGGCCCACAGGGCAAGGCGCATCGGCGACCCGCCCGGGGGCCTTGTACTCCTTCCGGCAACCGAGATGGAGAGGATCACCGGGGAGCTCAGCACCGGGGCATACCAGGTACTGGTGGTGGATTCGATACAGACAATGCATTCCAGCAGCGTGACCAGCGCTCCTGGTTCCGTCTCCCAGGTAAGACAGTCCGCAGCGGAACTCAGTGCAGCGTCAAGGCCCGGAGGGGTTACGGTTTTCGTCATAGGCCACGTTACGAAGGAGGGGGCCATCGCGGGACCCAAGGTCCTGGAACACCTGGTTGATGCGGTGATAAGCTTCGAGGGGGATTCATTCCACCAGTACAGGCTTCTCAGGGCCTCGAAGAACCGCTTCGGCTCCACAAGCGAGCTGGGGGTGTTCGAGATGGCTTCCAGGGGCCTTTCCGAGGTGCCCGATGCCTCGGGCTATTTCCTGGCCACCCAGGGCGAGCCGGTCCCCGGTTCCGCCGTGGCCGCGGTCATGGAGGGAACCAGGCCCTTCCTGGTTGAGATACAGGCACTGACCAGCGCCACAAGCTACGGGTTTCCCCAGAGGAGGGCCACGGGCATAGAGCCGGGAAGACTGGCAATGCTCCTTGCGGTGCTGGAGCGAAGGTGCGGTCTGGAGCTTGGGAATCAGGACGTTTACGTGAACGCCACAGGGGGTTTCACCGTTTCCGACCCCGGAGCCGATCTTGCGGTATGCATGGCGGTGGCGTCCAGCAGGCTGGGAAGGCCTGTTGTTTCAGGAACGGCATTCAGCGGAGAAGTTGGACTTGCCGGGGAGATAAGACCGGTACCCGGCATGGAGAGAAGGTCCTCGGAGGCGGTAAACCTTGGTTTTGCCAGGATCGCCCGTGCCCGGGGAAAGAGGAACAGCGCCGGAGGCGAAAATGAAGATGAATTCGCTACCCTTTCCGCCGCGATGGCGGGGCTTCTGGCGGAAAAAGGAGGAAAATGGCTAAGCTGACAAAGGGCTGGGAAGTGCGCATTATTTTCATTCTCGCACTGGGCCTGGCGGGAACACTGGCTTCGGGCAGTCTCGTGATGGGATTCATCGGGCTTGGAATAGGCATAATTGCCGCCATCCTCGAGAGGCTCATCGTGAACATAGCGGCGGACAAGCTCATCTACATGACCACCGGCTCCACGATAGGGCTCGTGGTGGGCATTCTGTTCATTCTCGTGCTGAACATCGGCATCCACAGCGACGAAAGGCAGGGCTGGTCCAACCTTCTGGTGCTGGTGCCCATAGCCCTGGCTTACGTATTCGCCGTGGTCGCCGTGAACAAGGGCCGCAAGCTGGAACTGCTGAGCATTCAGGAAAAGGAGGAGCAGTACTGGAGCATGCCGGTGCTGATCGACCTTTCCGCGGCGGTGGACGGAAGGGCGGCCGATCTTGCCCTGGCGGGCCTTCTCCCCGGCCCGTTCATCATCCCCGAATCGGTGAAGGACACCATCGAGGAAATGCAGAAGGGGAAGGACATAGTGAAGAGGGGCCGCGCCAGAAGGGCAACCGAGACCATACAGCGTCTGGAGGAGGCCGCGGGCAAGGCCGGCGGTCTCGTGGAGTACAGGGACTTCGGAGGCGGCGGCGACAGGGAGAAGCACCGGCTCCTGGAATGGCTCAGAAAGGACAGGATCTGCCTGCTTTCAGCTGAGACCGAACTCTGCGACACCGCCGAAAGGGAAGGAATAAGGGTGATCAGACTCGCGGATGTGGGTCCCGCCGCCAGAGAGGTGGTCCTTCCAGGCGACAACGTTACCGTGAGGATACAGAAAAAGGGAAGATCGTCCTCCCAGGGGGTGGGTTTCCTTTCCGACGGAACCATGGTAGTGGTGGACGATGCCGCGGACCAGATGGGACAGGATGTGGCGGTAACCGCCCATACAACCTTCAGGGCCAGCGGTGGCACCATGGTCTTTGCGCGTATTACCCAGGAAGAGGGGAACGGCGGCAATGACTGACCGCTCCCAGGTCTGGGCGGCGGTGGTGGTTGCGGCGGGAACAGGCTCCAGGTACGGAGGAGATGTTCCCAAGCAGTTCACGAAGGTCGCCGGGACCATGGTGATAGATCACTCCGTGGGCTTTTTCCGCAGGATGGTGCCCGTCACCGTGGTGGTGCTGCCCCGGGAAAGCCCCTGGTCGCCGCCGGAGGGGGTGTACACGGCTCCAGGCGGAACCCGCAGGCAGGATTCCGTGAGGTCCGGGGTCCTCAGGGCCATGGAGCTGGGTGCGACCCATGTGCTGGTTCACGACGGAGCACGGCCGTACCTGGATGAGTCCGCCGTACGCCTGGTGATCCGGGAGGCGGAACGCACCGGAGCGGCGCTGCCCTGCATTCCAGTGAGGGAAACCGTGAAGAGGGTGTCAGAAGGGAAGGTTGCGGGAACGGTGGACAGGACCGGTCTGCAGCTGGCACAGACACCCCAGGGTTATGAAGCCGGTCTTCTGCTCCGGGCACTGAATGAAGCTCCCGAAGTAACCGACGAATCAATGGCCGTGGAGCTCCTGGGAATTCCCGTATCCGCGGTGGCGGGTTCGCCGATGAACGTGAAACTTACCGAGGCGGTTGACCGGGAGGTTATGGAGAGGTTCATGGCTCCATGCCGAGCGGCCATAGGCACCGGGCTGGACTTTCACCCCTTCGATCCCGGCGGGCCCTTGTTCTTCTGCGGCTGCAGGCTCTCATCCAGCGACGGGCTCGCAGGGCATTCCGACGGCGACGCGGTGCTCCACGCGGTTTCTGATGCGGTACTGGCAGCCTCAAGGCTGGGGGATGTGGGAACCCTGTTCCCCCCGGGCGATCCACTGTGGAAGGACGCCGACAGCGGAATGCTCCTGTCCATGTGCATGGAAAAGATCCGCGATCAGGGCTGGGAACTGCTATCCCTGGATGTCACCGTAATCGGGGAAAAGCCGAGGATCTCGCCCATCAGAGATCGTTTAAGGGGAAGACTAGCGGAGATTCTATGTGTTGATGTGTCGGCTGTCTGGATCAAGGGTACCACCACCAATTCCATAGGGGAACTTGGGAGGGGCAAAGGAGTCGGTTGCCATGCCATCGCGGAGCTGGTGAAGCGGTGATGCTGGAAGCGGTCTGGGAGCTGTTATCCGGTTTCAAAGAGGGATGGTATCCCGTGCTGCTGGCTGCCACAGCCCTTGTGGAAACGCTTTTTCCGCCTTTCCCAGGGGATGTGATATACATCGCCCTGGCTGGTCTCGCCCTCAGGAGCGGAGTACCGGTCTTCCTTCTCTGGCTTCCCGGTTTCGTCGGGTGTTTCATTTCCACCGTGATGCTGGACTCCATGGGAAGGAGTTCCAGGCTTGAGAAACTGGAAAAGGTTATAACCGGCGCCAGGGGCGGCGGGAGCATGGTGAGGGCAAGGAAGCTGCTGGCCAGGCGGGGACCCTGGATCATATCCATGAGCCGGTTCATCCCCGGCATAAGGTCCATACTGGTGGTTGCCGCCGCCTCGTCCGGGATGCCCAGAAGGTCCGTCCTCGCTTATGCCGGGGCAAGCGCAGCTCTCTGGTACGGCGTGATGGTTGCCGCCGGGAGGATCGCAGGTGCTGGGATAGAGAGCGCTGAGGCATTCATGTCTGAGTTCTCATCCTGGCTGTGGGGTCTGCTTGCAGGTGCGGTGGTGATCGGAGGTCCCAGTTTCAGCCGCCAGGAGTTGGTTTTCCGAAGATCC
>CAYLXG010000097.1:0-9513 GCA_964387445.1 uncultured bacterium | reverse complement strand
AGCTGACCTTCACTCCGTACTCTCTCTCTATTCCTTTTATCAGTTCACCCGCATTACCGCTTTCCACGGCGATCGTTTCCCCGCAGCAGCTGCAGTGGAAATGCCCGTGGTCGGGAAAGAACCTCTTCTCGCACCGGTACTGGACCACTCCCCTGCTGCCCAGTCCCGGGCGGAGGAAACCGGCTTCCTGAAGGCTCCTGAGACACCTGAATACCGATGACTGGTGGTAAATCCCTTCGAAACGGCTGTGTACCTCGCCGGCTGAGAGCCCGCAACCCCCGGAGAGGAAGAGGCTGACCACCTGCCTTTTCAGAGGGGTGATCCTCAGCCCTGCATGCCTGAGATAGTCCAGCGCATCCCTTTCGTTCAACCGGATCCCTTCTTGTTGCAAGCCATTTGCAGTAAGATACCAAAAAGGAACCCGGGCGCAAACCCGGGTTCCATCTATGTTCTTCAGTGCTACTTGGAGTAGAACTCCACCACAGCTCGCTCGGAGACCTCGATGGGTATGTCCTCACGGGCGGGAAGGGCCTTTACCGTAATGGTGCGCTTCCTGGGATCGGCCTCAAGGAAGGAAGGAACTCCTATGCCTGAACCGGAGGCGATGTGCTCGGTGATGATCTTGAGGTCCTTGCTCTTCTCCTTCACGGTGACCACGTCGCCCACCTTCACCTGGAAGCTGGGAATGGAGACCTTCCGGCCGTTAACCTTTATGTGGCCGTGGGACACCAGCTGCCTTGCGGCGGGAATGGTGGGGGCGAACCCACCCCTGGCCACAACGTTGTCCAGGCGCTGTTCGATGAGCTGAAGCAGGTTCACGCCTGTTTCGCCCTTCATGGACGTGGCATCGGTGTAGTACCTGCGCAGGGTCTTCTCGCTGAGGCCGTAGTTGAAGCGGATCTTCTGCTTCTCCTGCAGCTGGAGACGGAAGGTGGATACCCTTCTGCGCCTTCTCATAACGCCCTGTTCGCCGGGTGAATTGGTGGACTTGGGCTCCTTGCGTACCAGACCCGGGAGTTCGGTTCCCAGGGACCTTACCTTCTTGAGCCTGGAACCTCTGAATCTGCTCATTTCGTCTCCTTACTGCTCTGCAGTTCTCTGTAACGGCAGCATCAGCTTTCACATCTGCCGTCCGCTGTTAAGGGGCGCATTGCCCGAAGTGGCTGAATCTAACAATCACCGGTTCAGCCGTCAATCGAAGGGGGCCGGCAGCGCCGGCCCCCTGAACGGATCCTGTGCTTCCTCCCGCTAGGGAAGGACCACGCAGTTCCTCACGATGCTGGTGCCCGGAACGTCGAGCCTGAGGAAGTAGATGCCTCCTGCGGTCTCCGGCTTCCAGCTCAGGGTGTGGCGGCCTGCGGCCACATCGCCGTCATGAAGGGTTTCAACAACCCTGCCGGTCATGTCGAAGACCTGAAGCCTGGCCTGTCCGCCGGTGGCAACGGTGAAGCTCACTGAAGCAGTTCCTGTTACCGGGCTGTTCACGCTGAGCACGGTGCCAGTTGTAACACCGCTGCTGCTTCCGCCGGTTCCCGATCCCCCTGCGGAAACGGTTTCCTGGAGAGGATAGAGGTTGTGGGCGGTAACGGTGAGGGTAACATCGTCAGCTGTGGGCACCTCTGTTACATTTATGGTAACGGAGCCTGAACCGTCGGTGTAGCCGCTGCCTAGGGTTACTTCGCCCTGGCAGAGACCGACCATTGCCCTCTCAACTGGAGCGTCGGTGGCAGTGGCAACGGTTACGGTGAAGCTGCCCGGAGCAACCGTTCCCGGGTGGGTGGCGGTCATGTGAACCAGGGGTCCGGTGGTGCAGAATATGTCGTGCTCGGGTTCGCCAAAGATAAGGTGCATGTTGCTGTTGCTGGTGCTTCCGGTGTACTCGTAGGCCTTGATCTTGCCGTAGTCGAATGCGGCGCCCATGTGGTACATCTCCTCCTGGAAGTACCCCTTGAACTGGTAGAGGGCCAGGGAGTCGGTGGGGCCCACAGGGCTGGATACGGAAGCCCCCATGAAGCCTATTGCGCCCCTGGGGTTGGCCTGTGAACCCGAATTAAGCCAGGCTTCGCCGAAGCACTGGGTGCCTCCGCCGAACTCGGCATTGTTGCAGGCGATGGAACTTATCCAGGGAAGCATCCTGCCGTTGGTGAGGGCGTTCACATTGGAGTTGTTGAAGCCGGTGGTCACCCATGAGGTTATTGAGCCGTGGCCGATGTAGCTGATGAGAGAGAGGCCGTCGTTGATCTCTGCAGAGAGGTTGGCCACCGAGGGGGAGATTCCGCCGTAGGCGCCGTTATCGCAGTAAAGGGTAACGTCCATGTTGCCGTCGTTGGCCATTATCTGCTTGTAGCGCCAGGACATCCATGGGTCCTGGAAATCGGTTGAGCCTATGCTGATGGCGTACTGGAACCAGCTGGGGCTGGGCTCGTAGGGATCGGTCTCGTAGGAGAATATCTTCCAGGCGGTGTAGGGAAGGCTGGCGGTGTCGCTGCAGAGCCTGGCCACGTGAACGCTGGGATCAACTCCTGAGCCGATCACGCCGTACTGGTTGTCGGAGGCTGTGCTGCCAACCCAGTAGACGGGAACGGAGACCTCGTTGCCCAGGAGAAGGCACCACTCCGGGGGATTGGTCCATGTATTGAAGGCGTCTTCGATGTAGTCGTCGATGGCTGCGGAGGTGGTGCCGATGGTCTCGGTGGTGGCCACATGGACCTCATAGCCCTTTTCGCGCTTCCACTGGATAAGGTCGGCGGCGATGTCCACAGCTTCCTGGGGGCCGATCACCAGGTAGGAACCGTCAACAACGGCATCGGTGAGCTGCAGGCCGAGAACATCTTCGTAAAGGGGCATGTAGCTTCTGGTCATGCCCATGGGAGCCCTGTAGAGCTCGTTCTCACCCTGCTCGGGGGTGCTTGTGAGCCTCACGGTGACGCTGGTGGTGATATAGGTCTCCCCGGTTACGGGGTTCACTGAAACTGGGTTGTAGCGGACCCAGGCAACCCTGATGTCCCTGAGGATGGAGATACGCTCGATGGTGACCGGTGAGGCGGGATAAGGGCTGGAGGAGGACATTACGTTCTCGTCCACCTTCACCGGAAGGGGCCCTGCGGTCCTCTCAGGAAATGGCTGGGCGGGAAGGACATCATAATTGCCCAGAACGGAGACCTCGGAACTTACGATCTCAAGTTCGATCCCTCCGGTGTTGGGTATCTGCACCATCCTTCTGATGCAGGGCACGTCCGGGGTCCCCACCTCGGCGCCGTAGCCGCCCCCGGGTATGCGGAACACTACGCCGCTTCCCAGACCGTCAACAGAGGACTCAACGGTTTCAAGGGCGGTGAGGTTGAACTGAACAACCGGCCCGTTGTCCGTGCCGATGTATTCAGCGGGTTCCACCGCTTCAGGGGCCCGATAAACCGTGGCGGAGAATGCCGATGCCGACAGCACCGCCAGAATAAGCAACATCCTGATCATCATTACCTCCTGGGTATATATATACAAGACGGGGTTCGCTTAACACTAAAAGCAAACCCCGCCTGAGTCAATGGTTCCTGAAACGATTCTTCGAGAGCCTCAGATCATCGAGAGGGCTTCCGCCACCGCGGCTTCCAGCTGTGTGTCCACACCCCTGCCCATGTCCCCTGGAAGCGCTATCACAAGGATGTCAGGCTGCACCCCGGAGTTCTCCAGGTTCTCACCGGAGAGGGTGTACCAGCCTGTGCCCGGCAGCCTGAATCCCGTACCGTCCGCCAGCTCCACATCGGTGGTGCCTATCACCGCTCCATATGTGGTGTTTCCCACCACAGGCCCCAGCCCCAGTTCCTTCCATGCCGCAGGGAATATCTCCGCGTCGGAATAGCAGGTCTCGTCGATGAGGAGAACGAGAGGTTTTCTGTAGACCCCCAGCGGCTCGATGCTGGACCGGCCGCTCCTGTCCCGGCTCATGGCGTAGGTCTCCCTGGAGAGGCTCTGGAGGATCTGGTCGTGTGTCGATCCGCCTCCATTGCCCCTGACATCTATTATCATGGCCTCCCTGCCCAGACCCTGGGCATAGAGGTCCCGCCTGAAGTTGCCCACGGATTCCAGGTTCATGGATGGAATGTGAAGGTAGCCGACCCTGTCGCCGGAGAGGTCTTCCACCCTTCTTCTGTTCCATTCCACCCACTCCCTGTACGTGAGCCTCCATATGTCCCACTGGGACACGGGGGTTATCCTGACACTGAGCGGTTCCCCGCCCCTGGACAGTTCCAGTGCTATCTCCCTGTCGGCGGTATTCCGGAAGGGGGCGTACCAGTTGTGGTTCCTGTCAACCGGCCTGCCGTCCACGGCGGTAACGATGTCGCCTGGTTCGAACCCGGCAAGGTAGGCCGGGGACATGGGAAGCACGCTGTCCACCCTGATCCCCTCGCCCCTCCAGCGGCTGTCGGTGATAATGCCGGTCTCGCCGGTGTAGGCCGCCCTTGTGTACTCCCAGGGGCCGTAGATGCCCAGGTGGCTGGCTGAAAGCTCCCCCAGCATCCTTCGGACCACATCGTTGAAGTCCTCGTTCAGCAGTGCTGCGGAAGCCCTCTGGGCGTACTTGCTCCGCATTTCGTCCCAGTCCACCCCATGCATCCCCGAATCGTAGAAGCTGTCCCTGAGCATCCTCCAGGCGCTGTGGAACTTCTGCCGCTGGAATTCGGTCACTGAACGGGAGCAGGGGGCGGTCCAGGAGAGCAGGTCGCCGTCGGTGTTCCTCAGTGAAGAACCGTAGCTGAGATAGAATACCGCTCCACCTTCGTCCTCATCGGTGGGCTGTATCCTTGTGGGTGAATGGTCGCCGAAGCTCTCCCTCTGGAGGTTCTCCCCGGTCCACTCCACGCTCCAGAGGTCCTTCTGGCCGGACTGGTCGGTGGCGGGGAAGTAGAATTTCCTTCCGTCGGGGGCCATACCGTAGAAATCGTAGTAGCCCTCCACGGTGCAGAGTTCCTCAGCCCTGGAGTGGAGATCGTCGAACCCTCCCTCTTCGATGTCAGCAGCGGTATCGAGAAGCTCCCCCCTCTCCTCTTCGTCCGCCTCCCAGTCCTCCCGTCTGAACCATGCCTGAACCATGTGATAGTCGCCCTCGTCGGTGCGGCTGGCCCAGACGAGCCTCCTGCCGTCCTCGGGCCACATCGGCTGGAAGTCGTCGTTGGGATGGCGGCTTACGTTCAGGGGTTCTCCCCCCATGGAGGAAACAACGAAAATGTCTTCCCTGTGGGCCTCCACGGTTGTGCTGAAAGCTACCCATCTGGAATCCGGGGACCAGCTGTGATGAAGGATCCCCTCGGTGTCGCAGAGCCTTCTGGAGCGGCCTCCCAGAACATCCATGGCGTAAAGACGGCCCTCGCCGTCGAGGAATGAGAAATCACCCTCAGCCGACCATTCGGGAGAAAGGGAAACATCAAGACCCGTGGGCACCTCCCACGCGTCCACCACCGGAGGTTCTCCCTCCTCGGTTTCAACGGTTCCCATCATTATGGTCACTCCGCCGTTCTCTTCCCTCTGAAAGAGGACCATGGCGCCGTCGGGGCTGATCCTGGGCCTGCTTTCCAGTGCGGCGGTCTCCGTTACCCTGACCGCGTCGCCAAGACCGTCGTCATCGAGTGAAGCGGCGTAGATCTCCCCCTCGGCCTCCATTACTATGTATCCCCCGTCCGGGGAAACCGCGAAGTCAGAGGTGTAAACCCCGGCGAAGAAAAGCTCTTCATCGGGGAAGGGAAGGTCCACCGTTGCGGGAATGTATACCTGTTCCGGGACGAAATCATCGGTGGAGCACCGCATGAGGCCCCCGCCGGACTCGAACACCACCAGGGAACCCCCGTCGCCGGCGGATGGGAAGGTTATTCCTCCGGGGAAAGGCTCCGAAAGGGCCATTCCATCAGCGTCGTAGAACCTGTCGAGGCCTTCTTCGTCCTCCATCACGTAGAAGAGATCCCCTGCGTCATCGGCCATGGGCCAGCGCTGGTCCTTCTCAAGATGGTACACCGGGATGCAGTCCTCGCCTTCCAGGAGCCACAGCGAGCTGGAAGCGCTTCCTTCGTAGTGCCTGCGCCACCATGGGGTGAAACCCCGTTCGAAGACCATTCCTTCAGGGGTGAAACAGAGGTTCCGTACGGAAGCCCCAAGGAACAGTGAAGGGGTGCCCCCGGATGAGGGAACGCTCCAGAGCCAGTTATCGCCGCCTTCCCTGGAGGAGGTGAAGAGCACTTCATCCCCGTTCCAGCCCAGTACCAGGTCTTCCCCTCCATGGTAGGTAAGCCTCGACGCTGCCCCTCCCCCCGATGGCATCACGTAGACGTCGCCGGCCCCTGTCACCGTGCTGGTGTAGGCTATCATTTCACCGGACGGACTGTAAGCCGGGTTGCTGACCCTCCCCCTTCCCGGGGTCAGGCATCTGGGTGAACCGCCGGAAACGGAGGTTTCCCAGAGGGAGCCTCTCCAGCAGAAGACCATGGCATCACCGGAGGGGGATACCGCGGGATACCTGGGATCGCTGACGCTGTCCACCCCCAGGGCGGCCATAAGCAGAGCAAGGAAAAGAGTCATCGGCTACACCCCTTTAACAGCCTTGACCAGAAGCCTCGGGGAGCATTCCTCGTCGAAGGCGGATAGATCGTAATCTCCGAAATGCGACACGGCGGAGAAACCGGCGGAACCCACCATCCCAATGGTCTCATCGGCGCTGATGGAGGCCAGTTCCAGTATCATGTCCTCGGTTGCAGCTCCGCCGTCGCCCTTTACCGTATAGAACATATGATACCTTATGTTGCCAGTGGATGAACACCTCTCCACCTTTTCCATGAGGGAAAGCTCACGGCCGTCGTGGAGAACCGTCCGATACCTTTCCGAAAGCGGTTCCTCAGGCCTTCTGGAAAACACCGGGCTCACCTCAAGAACGAAGGCCCCCCCGGGGGCGGCGACCCGGAAGGCCTCTTCCACTATCATTCGCCTGCTTGCAGTGTCCAGAACGCACTGAAGGCCGTTGTACGGAAAACAGACGAACTCGAATGTGTCGTCGGGGAAAGGAAGGAATTCACCGGTTCCCTGAACCCGGAGGGCCAGCGCGGAATCCCCGGGGGACCAGGCGGCTATCATTGCGTCGCTGGGTTCCAGGGCGGTGGTGCAGCCCCTGTTGAAAAGGGCCCTGGCCAGCCGGCCGGAGCCGGCCCCTATCTCCAGACACTCCCCTGAGAACTCGGTTCTCAGGGCTTTGTAGAACTGGATCTCCCGGTGATCCGGCGGGAAAACCTGGAACTCCTCGGCGTTGAAGTATGCCGCGTACCTGTTCCATATATCCCTGCCGCCCATGCTAGAAAGCCGCTGCCTCCGGGCCGGCCCGGATGATGAAGTCCTCTGGATCGATCTGCACGCCGTTCTCCAGGACCTCGTAGTGCAGGTGGGGTCCCACGGACCGGCCTGTGGACCCGACCCTGGCGATCAGGTCTCCCCTGCGGACTTCCTGGCCCACCGCCACATCGATGGCGGAACAGTGTGCATACCTGGTGGAAATGGTGGGTGTATGCTTCACCACCAGGTTCAGCCCCCACCCTCCGCTCCAGCCGCAGAAGGTAACCACGCCGTCGGCGGGGGCCAGTATGGAGGTTCCTGTCCAGGCGGCTATGTCTATTCCCCTGTGGTAGCGCACCGCTCCGGTAAAGGGATCAACCCTGGCTCCGAAGTCGCTTACGAAAACACCGTTCACCGGCCAGATAGACGGCGTGTGCCTGAGCTGATCGGCCTTCTCCACAAGAAGGACCGCCAGCGAATCGTAGGCCGCCTTCTCCGCCTGGGCAAGCCTCTCGCAGATCACCAGCCTTATGTCGATGTCGTCTATGTACCTGAAGATGTCCTTGCCCCGGTTGCCGTCGGTGAGGAGTTCGGTGTACCGGGAGAAGTCTATGTTCATGTCGGCGGCGGCCATGAAGGCCATCTCCTCCCTCTGGGCAACCTCCAGAAGGCTCTCCTGCAGGCTCATGACCCTGGAGTCCAGCTGGATGAGTTCGCCCTGAAGGCGCATGTAGTCGCCGTCTGCTCCGCCCCTTCCCCTGGCATACATGGTCTTGCCTATGTTGAATCCAAGGGCGGTGAACAAGCAGAGGACGCCTACTATGAGAAGTGCGGTCCACCCCGCCTTTCCCGGCGAGAACTTGAAATGCCTGCTCCTGTAGGAAGGATTGTCCGGTACCCAGCTGACCGAGCCCTTCAGCATGCGGCGGCGTCTACCTCAGGAAGTGCAGCAGAGCATTGCTGTCGCTGCATTCGTGAAGCTTGGTGATGGCCCTGTTCTTGAGCTGCCTCACCCGCTCGCGGCTGATCCCCATGGTTCTGCCTATCTCCGCCAGGGTGTGCCTCCTGTCGGTCTGAATGCCGAAGAAGAGCTGAATGATCGTTCTCTCCCTGTGATCGAGAATGGCCAGCATGTCGTCCACGCTGCTCTTGAGGGCGTCCACCAGCACTGCCTCGTTGGGTGTTACGCCGCCCTCGGCGGCTATCATCTCCTGGAAGGTCTTGTCGCTGCCTTCGTAAACCGGGCTGTCCAGGGAGAGGTGGGTGCTGTGAATGGACATCATGCCCTCCACCTCTTCCCTGGAAACATCCAGCTCGCCGGCCACCTCCGCGGTGGAGGGATCCCTGCCCAGGGCATGGCCCAGTTCCCTGGTGGCGCGGCCCATCTTGTACAGTTCACCGACCCTGTTCAGGGGGAGCCGCACTATCCTCGACTGTTCCGCAAGGGCCTGAAGGATGGCCTGGCGGATCCACCATACAGCGTATGTGATGAACCTGCAGCCCTTGGTTTCATCGAAACCCTTGGCCGCCCTTATGAGACCCACGTTGCCCTCGTTGATAAGGTCCTCGAGGGCCACTCCCTGGTTCGCGTACTGCTTCGCTATGGAGACCACGAAACGCAGGTTGGCTTCCGTGAGTTCGTTCAGGGCTTCCTGCTCGCCGTCGCGGATGCGAAGGGCGAGGTTGGCCTCCTCCTCGGATGTGAGTGTGTCTCGTGTTCCTATCTCCCTGAGGTAGAGTTCCAGGGATCGTCCTTCGGTTCTTCTGGTGGCCAATTTTCACCGCACCTTTCGCTGCAAGGTGTTCCTTCCGCCGGGCCCACGCTCTATATATAGCCCGGGACCGTAATGGTTCCACGAAAGATAAGCGCGTTGTCAAGAGGGGTTGACGGTTCGTCAAGGTTGACGGGAGAGAAAGCTGGACTGGACGGGTTTTCCAAGGGAAAGGACCGGATGCCGCCTCTGCGGAGCCGACTGCCCGGAGCTTCTCAGCGTTCAGAGGTCGTGGCCGGTGTCACGGTGCGGTTCATGCGGGTTCATCTACCTTTCCGAGAGACCCCTGGAGTCCGCCCTGGCTGAGATGTACGGAAAGGAGTACTACGACAGCGCCGAGGTGGGATACGGCGGGTACGTGGAAAACTTCAGGAAGTACAACTGGATTTTCACATGTCTCTTCCGCAGAAGGGCCAGGGACCTTGATCCGGTCAGG
>CAYLXG010000096.1:0-9547 GCA_964387445.1 uncultured bacterium | reverse complement strand
GTAAAGGCGAAGTGAAGTGCGTCGGTACCGATGCAGACGCCGGCGGCCTGCGGCCAGGTGTTTTCCGTGAAGGTAGACGGTGTGGAGTTCTTGAAGGCCTCACGCCCGGAACCTTCGGAGTTCGTCTGGGAGAAGCCATGGTTCGGAGGGATACACCCCAGATACATGGGCGGAAGCCATAACACCCCGTTCCCGCTGGAGGACCATCAGCCCCGCCTGGAAGAGTGCCTGAGGGTACGAAGGGGGCTCAGGGAGTCCGGCTGGAGGATGCTGTGGAAAATCGACCACCGGGAAATGGGAACGGTTGATCTCACCTGGACCGTATGGCTTATGCCGGAACTGCCTGTGATCACCACGGAACTTCACTGCGTGGCCCCGGGGGGAACCTACCTCCCCGGCGAACTGGACGTGCGGGGTTTTTCCGCGATGGAGACAGGAACGGTGACCTGCGATTCATTCCCAGGCCTTCAGCAGGGGAGGGACCATGCCGGCGCCTGGACACCCGCGGGGACCTGGGCCAGGATCGCCCGGAACGGTTCCTTCCTTGAGGTCCACAGGAACAGCGGGGGGATGCTGATGGTGGAGGACTACGGCGAAAGCGGCTGCGACATGGCCCACTATGCGGTTCATGACCGTGAGACCCGTCTCCATGCCAGCTGGATCTTCGGCACCTCAGGGGCCGACGGGGAGACCTCCAGGATCCTCAGATCCCATCTGTAGCTGAAACGAGGGAAGGAGGGGTGCATTTCACGGCACCCCTCCTTATGATTTCCTGGGGAATGAAAGGGGGGTGCCATGATATTGCTGCTTCTTGCACTGGCGGCCCAGATTGACGGGCCGGTCTACAGGGTTTCCGACAGGGACGGTTTCCTGGACGCTGTGGGATGTGACAGAACGATAATCGTGGAGGAGGGGGCGAAGATAGTCCTGAGTTTTGCCGACGACTTCCCCCCGCCGAATGATGAGGGCTATTTCTCCTGGAGCCGGGAGTTTGACGGATCCAGCCCTCTGATACAGAATGTGGAGAACCTGTGGATCATCGGGGAAGGGGATGAGCCGCCTTCACTGCTGGCGGAACCCAGGTACGTTTTCGTGCTGATGTTCGAGAACTGCCGGGGAGTCACCCTGGAGAACCTGAACCTTGCCCACACCGATGGGGGCTACTGTACCTGCGGTGTTCTCGGCCTTTATTACTGTGAGGAAGTAGATGTCACCGGCTGCCTCCTCTACGGATGCGGCACCGAGGGCCTCACCGTTTTCGGCTCAACCGGAATAACCATGACCGATTCCCATGTGGCCAGCTGCACCTACGGGCTCATGACCCTGAGCGGCTCTGATGACCTGGAGTTCCGGGACTGCGTGTTCAGGGACAGCAGGGAGTTTTACGGTGTCGATGTGCAGGGCTGTTCCGGGGTCTCCTTCGATAACTGCCTTTTCAGGAACAACTACTGCAGGTACACCCCTGGCTTCTTCTACAACGACTCGGAGGATCCGGTGAGGATATCCAACTGCGTCTTCGATTCCATCGAATGCCCCGGACTGTGGAACATCGACAGCTTCATCCTGGAGGGGAACGAATTCAGCGGCATATTGGAGACCGGACAGGCTGGCTTCTGACAATTGCCGGGGCTATCTTCCCATCATCTCAATCCTCTGGAGGTGTACGATTGGATCCACAGGAAGTAGAAGGACCCTGAAAGCTGTCTATGCGGCGGCGGCGGTTCTGCCGGCTGCGCTACTAGCCTTCACCGGTGAAATGTCGGACATCAGCCCGTATCACATAGCCGCCAGATTCTTCGCGGTCACCGGTTTCGCCATGCTTCTGCTGCAGCCGGTGCTCTCCGCCAGGTTCCGCTGGGTGGAAAGGCCCTTCGGGCTCGACGGCAACCTCCGCTTCCACAGGGTCGCGGGGCTCACCGCCGGGATTTTCGCGGTTCTACACCCGGTTTTCCTCTCCCTGGGGAACGGCAGCTTCGGTCTTCTTACCAGACTGGACACACCCTGGCAGATAACCGCCGGGAAGCTCACCATGGTATTCATCCTTCTGTACGGCGGGGCCGCCCTTTTCAGGGCCGGGCTGAAGATCCCCTTCCAGCTCTGGCTCAGGATGCACAACGCAGGGGCTCCGGTGATCATCGCAGGGGCTTTCCTTCACAGCTGGTTCACCGCCGTACAGTACATGGACCCTTCCCTCAGGGCGGTGTGGTTCGGCCTTGGGGGGCTCAGCCTCTTCTCGTACCTTCACCTTACAGTATACCAGCGGCTCTCAGCCAGGAGGAACGCCATTGAGATCACCGCTGTGAACAGGATAACCGCCAGTTCCTGGGAGATCGTAATGGGGAAGAAGCCCTTCAGCTACCTTCCCGGGCAGTTCCTCTTCCTGACCCTTCTCAGGGGCAGGGGGCTTCCAGTGGAGGAGCACCCCTTCACCATATCATCCAGCCCCCTGAACAAGGGAAGCATATCCGTTACGGTGAAGGAGTCCGGAGACTTCACCGCCTCCATCGGCGCTACGAAACCCGGGGACAGGGCCGCGGTGAGCGGACCCTGCGGCAGGTTCTCATATGTGCTCCACCCACAGGACAGGAAGCTGGTGTTCATAGCCGGGGGAATTGGCATAACCCCCATCCTCAGCATGCTGCGGCACTTGACGGAGAGACCAGCCGGTGAAGAGGCCTGGCTCTTCTATGCCAACCGGACGCAGGGGGACATAGCCTACCGGGAGGAACTGGACGTCATGGCCGCCGATCCCGCTTCCCCCCTGAAGGGTACGGTTCACATCCTCAGCAATCCCGGCGAAGGCTGGACCGGGGAGAAGGGCCGCCTCAGCGGGGAGGTCCTGGAAAGGCACCTGGGCAGCCTCCAGGGCCGTTCCTACTACATCTGCGGCCCGCCTCCAATGATGGACGCCGTGGCGGCAATCCTGCTCAGCGGCGGAGTGGAGCCGGGCAGGATACGGATGGAGCGTTTCGCCCTTTGACCTTTGCCATTCCATAGTCAAGGGGTATACTAATCAAGTCGTCATCCCAGGGGGTGAATATGGGTGGAACTGGTTTTCCGCTGCCCGGGTTCGAAGAGCTCCTGAACGCAATATCAAGCGGTGTATGCGTTTACCGGGTGAATCCTCCCGGCGCTTCCGGCGGCGACTACATCATTCAGTACTTTAATGAATACGCACTCACCCACGAGGGGATGTCCCTGGATCAGGTGGTGGGGAAAAGCCTGAGGGACCTCAGGCCCACCATCGATAAATACGGTCTGATCGAGGTTTTCAGACGGGTATGGGAGACCGGGGAGCCGGGGTTCTTCCCCGCGGCGCAATACTCCGACGAGAAGTACAGCAACTGGTACGAGAACAGGGTCTTCAGACTGCAGGAAAACGTCATCGTCGCCGTGTATGACGACGTTTCCGAGAGGGTCAAGACGGAGGAGACCCTGAAAAGCTACCTTCAGAACGCCCCTGTGGGCTTCTTCCTGGCGGACCGCGCCGGCCGCTACATCGATGCCAATCCGGAAGCGGAGAGGATAACAGGCTACACCAAGCCTGAGATCCTCAGCATGGCCATACCCGATATGATCCCGCCTGAGCACAGGGAAAAGGCCCTGGAACACTTTGAAAGGGTCATCAGCGACGGTGTTTCCGTGGGGGAGGTTCCCTTTCAGAGGAAGGACGGAACCAGGGGCGTCTGGAGCGTCAGGGCGGCAAGGCTTTCAGGCAGCAGGTTCATGGCCTTCGTTCAGGACACCACCGACAGGTACTCCATAAGGGAGAACCTTGCAAGGAATCAGGCAAGGTACAAGCAGGCGGAGATAATCGGGAAGGTGGGCAGCTGGGAGTACGACCTGAAGACCGGGGAGTTCTGGGGCTCGGAGGGTGCGAAGAGGATCTACGGTTTCGATCCGGACAGGGCAGCTTTCACCACCGAGGATGTTGAGTCCAGGATCCCGGAGAGGGAGCGGGTCCACCAGGCCCTCGTGGACCTGATCGAAAAGGGCTCTCCCTACGACCTGGAGTTCGGGATACTTCCTCTGGACTCGCCTGGAAGCCGAACCGTTCACTCCGTGGCGGAGCTTATCAGGGACCCCTATGGGAAGCCCCTCAAGGTGACCGGAATGGTAAGGGATATCACCGCAAGGGTGGAGGCTCAGACGGCCCTTCGGGAGAGCGAGGAGAAATACCGATCCCTCTTCGAGAACATGCGCGACGGCATGATAATCACCGACAACCGACGCCATCTTCTCCACTGCAACAGGGCTTTCCTCGAGATGTTCCGGTGCACCATGGATTACGCCGTGGGTGGAAGCATCAGGCGATTCTACCCGGACAACGATGAGTTCATGAAGGTTGGCGAGTTCCTGAAGGCCATCGCCGAGGGAAGGGGTGAGCCCTTCATCACAGCCAGGCTCATGAGGGCCGACGGAAGCGTGTTCACCGGCGAGATAAGCCTTTTCGCCAGGAAGACCGGCGGCGGCGAACTCCTGGGGTACACCGGTTCCATAAGGGACATCTCAAGAAGGATGCTTCTTGAGGAACAGGTCCGCCAGTCCCAGAAGATGGAAGCCATAGGTCAGCTGGCCGGGGGAATAGCCCACGACTTCAACAACCTCCTCACCATCATCAACGGATACGCCTACATGCTCCTGGCTGACATCCCCGACGACGACAGGAGGCGCGGGGAGCTTGAGGAGATAAGGAAGGCCGGACACCGGGCCGCTTCCCTTACCAGGCAGCTTCTCGCCTTCAGCAGGAAGCAGATACTGCAGCCTGAGGCAATAGACATCAACGCCAGGATAAGGGACACCGAGAGCATGCTCACCCGCCTCATAGGCGAGCACATCCTCCTGGAAACCAGGCTCTGCCCCGAGAAGCTGGTGGTAATGGCCGATCCCGGCCAGTTCGATCAGATCATCATCAACCTGGCAGTGAACGCCAGGGATGCCATGCCCAGGGGTGGTCGGCTCTCCATAGAGACGCAGCCGGTGGAGATCGGGCTGGATGAGGCGTCGGACAAGGCCCTTGACTCCTACGGGAGCTACGCCCTCATAAGGGTTGTGGACAACGGGTGCGGAATCCCCACGGAGAACATACCTCACGTTTTCGAACCGTTCTTCACCACCAAGGCAACCGGAGAGGGCACCGGCATGGGCCTGCCCACCGTTTTCGGAATACTGAAGCAGAGCAAAGGGGACATCAGCGTGGAGAGCTCCCCGGGCAACGGCTCCGTTTTCACGGTGATCCTGCCAAGGGTTGATGTGCCGGAGAGCGCCAGTAACGAAGATGCCGATCCAGCCGGGAGGAGGTCTTCAGGCGAGATCATAGTGCTGGCGGAGGATGAGGAGTCCGTCCGCGACCTTATCAGGTCATCCCTGGAGCTGGGCGGCTTTTCCGTGGTGGAGGCTGAGAACGGGAAGGCGGCGCTGGGGATCCTTCGTTCAATGGAAAAGCCGCCGGACCTTCTGCTTACCGATGTGATGATGCCCGAGATGTCCGGCAGGGAACTTGCCCGGGGCATGAGGGAGCTTTTCCCGGACACCCCGGTCTGCTTCATGTCCGGCTACACCGATGAGACCATCGAGAGGCTGGAACTGCTTGAGAGCGGGGCGTCATTCATACAGAAGCCCTTCCTCCCCGGGGAGCTTATCGAAATGGTGAGAAGGATAATCGACGGGAACAGGGCGTGAAGTGGCTGACCCTCTTCATAACCGTGTTCTTCGCCCTGACCGGGGCGGTGATACTCGCCCTGGGATTCGCAATGGGGGGTGCCCCTGGATCGCAAATTGCCGCAAGGGCCCTGGAGTTCAAGCTGCTGGGGGTCTTCTTCATCATCAGCCCCTGGATATCGATTTTCTTCGTAAGAAGGAAATTCAGCAGGGACAGGAAGTTCGCGGAGAGCGTGAGGAAGACCGGCACCGGGAAGAAAGCGGTTCTGCTCAGCTGCGACGAGACCGGTACATATGAGAATGACTCCCCTGAGGTGAGCATGGTCCTCAGCGTTCACGAAGACAACGGGACCAGATCGGAAAGGGTGTTTCGGGGGGCGATCCCCCGGACGAAGGCGGTAACGCTGAAACCCGGCATGGAACTGCGGATCATCGAGAGTAACCGGGGAATGGTGATAGACTGGCCTGAAACCCTTCAGGGGCAGTAGGCGCAGGCTTCGTAGGACCTGTGGGCCTTTCTCCGCTCCATTTCCATCTCCGATGCCCCTGGATCCCCTGTGAACGGGCAGGGGCTGATCGCCCCCGAGGCATCCATGAACACCGCACCGGCAACGGGGCAGCCCCCTGGCCGATCCCTCAGACGCACCTCACCGTTCTCCAGCAGATAGGGGCAGAGCGGGTGGTCCAGGGCCAGGTTCTCGATCCTTCCCAGGTGATATCCCTCCGGATCGTACCTGCCGAATACCGTTCTGATGGACTTCACGCCGCATTCGTCAGCCAGATGCCTTAGCTCGGCATCGTCCCCCACCGAGGGTTTCCACAGCGTGAGCACCAGTTCCACCATGACCTTTCCCGTTCCAGTGAGCCTGCGGAGGTTATCCTTCAGCTCATCCAGGCGGCATATTCCCCTGAGGGCCGTCCAGGATCCCTCCCTGGCCGCCGGGATGGAGATTATCCACCGGTTGACCGGCAGGCTTTCCCACCCCGGGCGAAGCCCAAGGCCGATGGTGCTCACCGAGACCATGGCGGAGCGCCTGGAGGCGATGGATGCCAGTTCCGGGAGGAAGGGGGAGTCAAGGGGATCCGAGTGCTTCCCGGCGAAATGGATGGTCACCGGCCTTGCTCCCCTCGCGGAAAGGCATTCTTCGAAGGATTCCGGAGTCATCCTCAGCGGATCATCCGGGACAGGGCAGCCGGAGCAGAAACCGGTGCAGCCCCGGGAAGGCTCCACCATAAGTCCCCTTGCAGTTCCCCGTATCATGCTGCCGGCGGCGCTGCCCGCCGCCTTCAGAGGCCAGAGGGGGCCCTTCCTTCTCCAGATGCCCAGAGCCGTAGTGATCGTTCTTCTCATGCTCAGTACCTCACTACCACCGTCTGCACTTCGTCGGCCTTCATTTCCATTCCCAGGCTCTTCGCCAGGTTTACCGACGGGGTGTTCTGACGGTGGGCCAGGTACACCGGCACCCTGTCGTTGAGAAGGCACCAGTTCACCGCCTGACGGACCACCGAAGCTCCCAGGCCCTGCCTCCTCACGTCAGGTCTTGTCCAGACGTCTATGTTTGCGGAGCCGCAGGGGAGGAGCGAGACGCTGCTCCTGGCAAGCTCGTCGCCGCCGTCGGTCACCGAGAGCATCCTTCCCTCCCTGATCATGGGCAGAAGCGCCGTGTGCCAGAACTTCTCACGGACCTTTTCTCCCCGCTCACTCATTCGTTTCATCACAAGGCCCCTGTCATCCTCGGTGAGGGTACGCACCTCCGGGGCCGGCGGATAGAGACGTTCCGTGGAGAACCTGAGCATCCTCCGTATCCTGTAGAACCTGCCGGGATAGACCGAAGCGAAGGCATCGTCCACATGCTTCTGAATGTCCGGTCCGAAGCTCTCTGGCGCGATCTCACTGTAAGCCGGCAGCAGCGCCGGGGCCACCGAATGGATCATTTCACCTTCCCAGAGGGAGACTATGAGGTGGTGACGGGAGTGCGAGAGCCTGTTCTCCGGCTTTACCCTGTGGATGGATGGAAATATCCTCTGCTCCGGATCCATCGGGTCCGGGCTTATGCCCATGTACTCGAGGTAGTATTCCCTGAATCCGCCCAATCGCCTCTCCATGACATTGTTGTTCAACCCGGTGGAAGATACCCCGGAAAAACCCCTTCAGGCAACGAGGGAGTTGTGTTTTCCATCCGAGAGATTATATTACAATGTTAAGAACAGGCTGATTTGGAAACGAAAAGGCTTTGGGCTTGAACAGAGGGAGGGTTTCATAGAAGAATGGGCGGCGTTCGCCGCTTAGGGGCGATGGGTTCATAATCGTCCGGTTACCATGCAGAGAGAGAAAGTATCCGACTTACTCTGGTGCGCCGCAGGTGCGGCGCAGGGGTGGATCAGAAAAAAGGAGGAACAATGAGGAAGGCAATGCTCGTTCTGGCGATCCTCGCAGTGGCGGCTTTCGCCAGCGATCCCAGGCTCACTGTGCTCGGCGGCGACGCCAGGCTTCTGGTCAACGACTATCTCGAGAACTGGGCCTATCCCGGCACCATCGGCGACTACCAGTTCGTAACAGGCGGCAGCGACACCGCCGACGACGTGTCCGACGGCTGGTTCGGAATGGTCAAGGACTTCGGGGAGACCACCTTCGGTGTAACCGTTAACCACAACGACTACATGCACGAAGTGCTCTACAGCCCCGGCGGCTGGGGTGCCATTCTCTCCATCGACTACGACAAGCAGTTCGTAGAGGGCATCTACACCAAGGATATGGCCGTTGGTCTCGACTGGGGTACCGACGTGGACCTCTTCGGCAACTACACCGACCTTGCCATCGGCGTGATGTACGACAAGTGGAGCCAGGACGTTGAAGGTGAAAATCCCTACCTGACCACTCTGGGCCTGGGCGCCAGTGTCCGTGGTCACCAGGACGGCTTCTTCAACCTCTTCCCCATCATCAGCGCCGGCTTCACCCAGTATGCAGACGGCGACGATGAGTTTGAGGCCACCATGTCCGACATCATGATCGACTTCGGCGCCGGCCACAACATGAAGATCGCCGAGAAGACCAACCTGGTCGCCGGCGCCTTCGTGGGCGTCGAGAGCATCAGCTACGGCGGAGACGGCAACGAGGACGTGGATTCCGACATGTACATCATGATCCCCAGCCTCAAGGGCGGGGTCGAGCAGGAGGTAAGCCACTGGCTCACCTTCCGCGCAGGCGCCACCAGCAGCACCGTCTACCACAGCAAGGGTGACGACAACGACATGACCACCACCTACGAAACCTACTTCGGTCTCGGCCTCAAGTGGAACAACTTCACCCTCGACGGCACCATCGGCGAGGGCTTCCTCCACGACGGACCCTACATGGTTGGCGGGAACGGCAACGGCTTCCTTTCAACGGTTGCCGCAACCTACACCTTCTAGGACCGCATAGAACCTTACGGAAAGGGCGCCCTTCGCGGCGCCCTTTCTGTATACCCCGGGTTTCACTATTGTCCATTCCATCCGATGGGCAAGGCGATGCATCCCTGGAACGAAGGAATCATGCGGAATAGAACAGCAGTCTACATAGCGGTCATACTTCTCGCCGGTATCTGGCTGACGAACTGCCTTCTTGTCCACCGTAATCCACTCTATATGGATTCATTTTTCACCATCGGCTCCGGGGCGAAGCTCTTCTTCTCCGGCCACGGCGAGAGTACCTTCATGCTCTACGGCATGATCAATCCATATGTTCTCGAAGGCCTTCTGAAACTGGTGCCAAACCCGGAAGCGCCCGATCTGCTGAGGCTTTTTCAGGCCTTCCTCACACTTGGTACTATGATCTTATCATCACTTGCGCTTAAAACGCTGCAACCAAGTGAGCGGAGTGGAAACATCTTTCTTCTGGTATTCC
>CAYLXG010000095.1:0-9601 GCA_964387445.1 uncultured bacterium | reverse complement strand
GCTAGGCGAACAAGCAGTCGACATACCCTCCGGCATCCGGCGCCGGAGGGTTGTCTTTATTCCTCCACCTTTATGAGCCGGTACTCCCTGCTTCCCAGTCCTATCCGCTCTCCAGTCTCCAGCTGAAGGATGCCGTCCCGGTCAGGCCTGGCGGCGCGGAACTTGTCGCATCCCGCAGGGGCGTTCTCTCCCAGGGGCTCCGCCGCGGTGACAAGGTCGAGACTGGCCTGATCTATGGCCACCGGATCGTCCGAGGCAAGAACTCCTATGTCGGCCACCATTGGAGGTCCCTCCTTCTTCATGCAGTCGCAGTCCGGGGAGATGGAGGTGAGGAAATTCACATAGACCGGTACACGGACGGCCATGGTGGCAGCCAGGGCGTATTCGGTCATCCTTCCCATGAAGGCGTCCGCCTCCTGGTTCCACTTAATGCCGATGGCGCCGAAGGGGCATATCCCGATGCATTCTCCGCAGCCAGTGCATGCATCAGGGTCTATCATTGCTTTCCCGATTTCCCTGCGTATGGCTGAGGAACCGCATACCGGGAGGCAGAGGAAGCAGCCGGTGCAACGGTCGGCCCTTACCGAGGGCATTACCGAGGAGTGCTGGTATATCTTTCCCGCCTTTGAGGCCCAGCCCATTCCCAGGTGCTTTATGGCTCCGCCGAACCCTGCCAGGAGGTGGCCCTTGAAATGGCTGACCATTACCGCGGCGCCTGTTTTCTCCAGGGCTCCCGCCAGCCTGGCGGTGCCGGTGGAGCATCCCCGGGGAAGCTTCACATGGAACTCCTCGGTTCCTGTGAGCCCGTCGGCCACTATGAAAGGCGGGAACTTGGGCATCCTGAAGCCGTGTTCCCATGCAAGGGCCGCATAGTCAGGCGCCGTCATCCTCCTGCCTCCATAGAGAACGGTGGTGTCGGTAAGGTAGGTTCGGCCCCGTGGAAGCTCCAGGGCGTCTATCACATGCTTCAGCATGGCAGGGGGAACATAGGAGGAGTTGCCCTCCTCCCCGGGGTGGTGCTTTACCGCCACCAGCGATCTGTCATCCGGCTCGGTCACTGGAACGAAGGGTTCCAGAAGGGCCCTGAAACCCCGGGCATCCATACGCTCCCCTGCAAGGAATCTCACTGTTCTCATAATGCCGTCCTTTCCGCTCCGCCGGGCAGAATATATCACAGGGACCTCCTTCCTTGCCTAACGTTATTTATCGGCGTATTCTTGGTACATGAGCAGTCTTGTCTGGGTCGAACTGGCCGCCGGGAACCCTGATCACAACCTGGCGGAGATAAGAAGGGGTCACGGTTTCCGCGGCATTCACTGCGCGGTTGTGAAGAGCAACGCCTACGGCCACGGGGTGAAGGAGATGCTTCCGCTGTTGGGCTCTGCCCAGTGGCTGGCGGTGAACTCCCTGGACGAGGGCCTTGAGTTAAGGGCCCTGGGGGAAACGAGGCCCGTGCTCCTGCTGGGTCATGTTCCCCTGGGAAGACTGGGCGAGGCAAGGGATGCTGCCCTCCGGGTAATGGTGTGCAGCTTCGAGACCCTGGAAGCAGCCTCACGGCTTCCCGTATCTCCCTCACCCCTGCTCATGCACATGAAGGTGGAGACCGGCACCTGGAGACAGGGCGTGCTCCCTGAGCATGCCCTGGAGCTTGCCGGGGGGATAGCGAACACCCCGGGGGTGAAGCTCGACGGCGTGTATACACATTTCGCCAACATAGAGGACACACTCAACCACTCCTACGCCAGGGAGCAGCTGAACAGGTTCACCGGCGTCATCGAAGAACTGGCGGCGGCGGGCATAAGACCTCCGGTGGTCCACACCGCATGCTCCGCAGCCGCCATACTGTTCGAGAGCACCCATTTCAACATGATAAGGACCGGCATCTCCCTCTACGGCCTCTGGCCCTCGAGGGAAACCAGACTTTCCGCGGTCTCCATGGGCGTTAGCATGCCGGAGCTGAGGCCTGTACTCTCGTGGAAGACCAGGGTGGTACAGCTGAAAACGGTTCCATCAGGGAGCTACATCGGCTACGGCTGCACTTTCCGGACCATGCGGGAAACGGAAATGGCGGTGCTTCCCGTGGGGTACGCCGATGGATATAGAAGATCGGTGGGGAACACCGGCTGGGTACTTGTGAAGGGCCGAAGGGCGCCTCTTCTGGGCAGGGTGTGCATGAATCTCTGCATGGTGGACGTTACCGATATTCCCGGGGTGCAGCTGGAGGAAGAGGTGGTGCTCCTGGGCGAAAGCGGTGACGAGGAGATTACGGCGGAACTCATGGGCGGGTGGATGGATACCATCAACTACGAGGTGGTAACAGGGATAAGTCCCTTCCTGCCCAGGGTCGTGAAGCGGGGGTAGCTATGTTCATTGAGGTGGTGGGAGCAAGCGGGTCGAAGAACGCGGTGGACCGCATCGTGTGCATGAAGCTGGGCTCCAGGGCCCTCATCGACGCAGGAAGCGCTTCCTTCATTCCCTATGAGGAACTCAGGAACATAGACGCGATCCTCCTTACCCACGCCCATCTTGACCACATACTCGACCTGGGCTTCGTGCTGGATTCCCTGGTGACCTGCAGGGAGAAGCCGGTGCAGGTGCTGGGAAGCGAAGCCTGCCTCTCAATCGTGAGGACCCATTACATGAACGGGCTCATATGGCCCGACTTCACCAGGATACGCTCAGGCGACTTCCCGGTTCTGGAGTACCGGCCCATCGAAGACTACCGGTGGACAAGTCTCCCGGGGGGTGTGGAGGCCATGCCCGTTCCGGTGAACCACCCCGCCGGGGCAAGGGGCTTCATTTTCAGGTCCGGGGGTGACAAGGTGGTCTACTCAGGGGACACTGGACCCACCGAGGCCCTCTGGGAAACCGCCGCTTCCATGGGAGGGGTAAAGGCCCTGTTCATCGAGGTTTCCTTTCCCGAGTCAATGAGGGGAATGGCGCTGGCTGCGGATCATCTCTCCCCTTCCCTTGCCGCGGGGGAGATAGCGAAGCTGAGGATGCCCGGTGTCCCGGTGCATCTCTTCCACATGAAGCCCTGGTTCGCCGATGAGATCCGCGGGGAAGCCGATGCAATCGGCCCGGGGGTCAGGTTCCTCAGAACCGGGGACAGGATAGAGTTCGGCGGTTCAGCCCCACATTGACAGGTACAGGGAGGCCAGGAAAACGGCCGTCAGCGTGGATATCACCAGAGAGACAACTAGTATTCCCACACCGGCGAAGGCCACCGCCAGGAACCCCGGTGTGCCGAAGGCGAAGAGAACCAGCAGCGCAGGTATGGAAGCCGCGAACCCCAGCAGTCCGAAGCTCACCCCCCCCGCCAGCTGATGCCCCCAGTTCCCCTTAAGGTCTTTCCAGGCGGACTTCAGGGCGGTGAACGGGTCGGTCCTCTCTATCACCATCCTGGGGGGAACGAAGAACGCCGCCATGGTCCACATGGTTCCCAGGGACGCGGTTACCAGCCCTCTTCTTCCCTTTCTGCTAAGCGTTTTCAGGATTACCCCCACGGTGGCCTCTATCATTGCCCAGGCGGCGATGTAGGAGGTTACCGCAAGCGAGGCCCTGAACCCGTCGGCCAGGGTGGGATCGCCCCCGGCCATCCGGATCTCGGCACAGGCGATCACTGCGCAGTTGAAGAAGGTGATCAGGAAATAGTTGGCGAAGTAGAAGAGGAACATCAGAACGAAGAACGCTGCTTTGTTCCCGGCGTACATTCCCTCCAGACCGCTTCCCGCGGCGGCGATGGGGAAGTAGAAGCTGGCGCTGACGATCAGGCAGAGCAGGCCCGACAGGGCGGGGAAGACAAGCAGCTCCCTGTCCGCCTTCAGCACCGTCCAGCTCTGCTTCACCGCATCCATGGTCTGGCTGAGAAACTTCATCTGGTATTCCTTCCTTATCGTTGCAAAAAACAAACCGCTTTCGTATTCTTCGCCCATGAAAGATAACCAACCCCTGGCCGAAGGGAACCTCCCGGGGAAGAAGGTCTGCCTCCTTTCCCACTATGCCGCGGTGAACTCCCTCTGCGTTCCCACGGTGGAGATCCTGCACCGGATGGGCGTGCTCCACTCCGTTATGGGCCCCCAGCACGGATACTGGGGGGAGACCCAGGACAACATGATAGAGTGGACCGGCTACACCCACAGCCGATACGGCATTCCGGTCCACAGCCTCTACGGAGCCACAAGGCAGCCCACAGTCGAAATGCTCAGGGGAGCCGATTCGGTGGTCATCGACCTGTGCGACGTGGGCAGCCGCTATTACACCTATGTTTACACCATGGCCCTCACCATGAGGAAGTGCGCGGAGGTGGGCATCCCCGCTGCGGTGGTGGACCGGCCGAATCCCATAGGAACGGCGGTTGAGGGGCCGGTCCTGAACATGGAATACGCCTCCTTCGTGGGGATGTACCCCATTCCTGTAAGGCATGGTCTCTCCACAGGGGAACTGGCGAAGTTCTTCGCCTGCCACGACGGCATCCCGGCGCCATCCATACTGCATCCCGGAGGGGATCCCGTCTGGGTCATGCCCTCACCGAACATGCCCACTAGGGACACGGCGCTGGTCTATCCCGGGATGTGCCTCCTGGAGGCAACCAACCTCTCCGAGGGCAGGGGGACCACCCGACCCTTCGAGATCTTCGGAGCGCCATGGATAGACCCGTGGGACCTTTGCGATGCGCTCCAGCAGACCGAGTACATGAAGGGAGCCGTTCTCAGGCCCCACTTCTTCATTCCCACCTTCAACAAGCACAGGGGAGAGATGTGCGGCGGCGCACAGATCCATGTGACCGACGAGAACGACTTCAGGCCCTTCCTGGCCGGCCTGGGAATACTGGAGTACTGCTTCAGGCATGAAGCCGCCGAATGGAACCCGCCTCCCTACGAGTACGAGTACGAAAAATTGCCCATCGACATCCTGGCCGGGGGTCCGGAGGCGAGGGAAGCGGTGAACCGGCATGATCACGATGCCCTCGCCGGGCTGTCCCGAACGCCGGGGAGCATGTGGAAAAGCCCATCCGGCGCAGTATATTCCCGCTGAACCAAACCACCCGGAGGTCAATAGCTTGAGAATAGCCCTGTTTTCCGATGTCCACGGCTGCCTCACGGCCCTCAGGGCTGCCCTTAACGAGTTGAATCGCCACGAGCCCGATCTTGCCGTATTCCTGGGCGATGCGGTTCAATATGGTCCCAGCCCCAACGAATGCGCGGACCTCCTCAGGGAATCATCCATGGAATGCATACAGGGAAACTGCGACAGGGCCGTCTCCCGGGGCCGCAGCTCCACCGGTGAGGTCTATGAGAATCCCCACTGGACCAACATAGCCGGGGAGTTCCTCAAATGGACCGCCGGGGAGCTCTCACCGGCCAACAGGAAATGGCTCAGGGGTCTGCCCGAGGAGCTTCGCTTCCAGAGGGGAAAAACCACCCTCCACTGCGTTCACGGGCTTCCCGGAAGGCAATCCGAAGGGCTGCCGGCGAACGCCGCAGGGGAGGTATACGACGCAATTCTCAACCGCTCCGGCGCAGACATCCTCGCCTGCGGTCTCACACATGCCCCGGCGGTAATCAGGAGAGCCAGGGGAATGATAGTCAACCCGGGATCCACAGGCGGGGGGACCGTACCCGGGGGCGGCACCTTCATGATCCTCACCATTCCCGATGAAGGTCATCCCCAGGTGGAAACAATGGAGTTCTCATATGATCCGGGTGAACTCCAGCGCGAGTTCGCCGGAGCCGGCAGGGGAGAGCTCTTCCTCAAGTGCCTGAAGCTGGGCCGCGACCAGAGGGGTCACTGGCACACCGACAGTTCGAAGTGCAGGCAGCAATGGGCGGAGCTCCAGTAGCATGACTGCAAGAGGGAGCCTGCTCCCCGCTGCGCTTCTCCTGCTCGGTCTCATCCTCTACCTTCCAACCCTCCGCATCGGCTTCCTCACCGACGACTTCCTGGATATCCAGACTGATCTTTCCAACGCCGGGGAGGCCTTCACCGGAATGGTCTCCTCCGGCTACAGACCCCTCATGTCTTACAGCTGGGCTCTGGATAACGCTGTTTGGGGGTTGGAGAGGCCGTGGGGATGGCACCTGACCAATCTGATCATCCTTGCTTTGGCTCTGGTTTCCCTCAATTCCTTCCTGAGGCTGTTCGTTTCAAAGGGAACCGCCATCGCTGCGGGTCTGGCGGTGTTTGCATTTTCAACACCTGTGCTGGTCTCGGTGGCCAAGATGGACTGGAGGACCTCGATCCTTCCCGTCATCCCCCTTCTCTGGTCGCTTTATTCATGCGTCAGGTACAGCAGAGGGGGGGGGAGAACCCATCTTGCGGCATCGGCTCTGCTGCTTCTCATCTCAGTGTTCCTCAAGGAAACGGCCCTGGCCACGCCTCCCGCCTTTGCTTTGCTGGCATGGTCCGAATCCCCGAAGGAGCGGAGAAGGATGAAAGCGATCCAGGCTTTGGCCGCTTCCGGAGTTGCGGTGGTTCTCTACCTCGCCGCCAGGTACATGGCGGTGGGCCTTTCAACGGGGTACTCCGAGAGCTCGGCCTTCGGCTTCTTCATGGCAAGGAACGTACTGACCCATCTCGGCGCTGTGCTGTCCCCATGGACCTCAGGACTGCCGGCCAGGGTGATGCTCCCACTGCTGCTCCTGTTCCTCTGGCTGCTTCCCGCCACAATTGAGCGCAAGTCGTTCATCGCGGCGTTTGCCTTCTTCTCGCTCCTCACCGTATCCAACCTTCCGCCCAGGATCGACTACGCGGTGGCGGCGGTCCCATCGTTCTCACTGGCCGCTGCCCTGCTGATTCAGGAGAGGGGAAGGACAAAAGGTGTGGCCCCTGCTGCATTCCTGGTGATCGGCGCCGTGTTCCTCAACTCCCTGGACCAGCGGAAGCTGATCCAGGACGCGTCGGACGTCCTCCGGGAGCAGACGGGCAGGATGGCCTCCATCGCAGGATCACTCCCCGGCACCGGCCCGGTCTTCTTTCACGGGGCTGCAGCGGAAACGGGCGGTTACGGGACTTTCTGGGCAGGGGAGTTCATGATGCCGCTTCGCGTGGCCGGGTACGATACTGAAAGGTTCGTCACGGGAAGTGACAGGATCTGGGACGTTCTTCTGGAGCGGGAGGGGAACGGGCACCTTGTGTTCATCACCGAGAACGGGTTCATGGACTACCCCGTTTCACTCCTCATGTATGAAGAAGTGCCCGACACCACCGTCTTCATCGATGGGAGCGTATCCTCAAGCTCCCTGACCCGGTACCCTTCCTGCACGGTTTCCCGGTGTGAAGCGCCTCTTCATCTTTACTGCCCTTCGTTGTGCGATTCCCTTCTGACGGTGGAACCCGAGAGTATCCACGGGCAGCTGGTGTTCGACCTGGCTTCCCAGCCCGTCTGGCTCTCAGGGGATGAAGGCCTGGTGATATTCTACGAAGGCGGTCAGCTGAACTTTACCTGCAGGAACCATTCCCTGTCCGAAGCCATTCGCCGGGTGGAGATGAAGCACGAGACACTGGGCCACAGGCCTTCCGGGTCTTAGGTTATGATGCGGGTTTTTCAGGACGGAGCATCATGATACACAGTATCCTGCTGATGATCTGGATCGGTTATACATCCCTCTCCGTTTCAGGTGGGTATGCCGCGGTGACAGGCGAAGGCGGTTCCGCTGTGGAGGTGGTCTCATCCCAGGGTGAGAGCATTTTCACCCTCGAGGCCCAGCCCGGGGAGAGGTTCAGCTACATGGCCTTCGGAGATCTGCGGCTGTTCTGCATCTCCTCTTCCAGGGGCCTCCTGGAGACCGACATTCTCACCGGGGAAACCTCCGTGGTCTGCCCGGGGAGGACCGGCGCGCCATGGTTCGACGGGGAGGGGAACCTGTGGTACACCAGGAACGGTTCTCTGTACAGGTGGGGCGAAGAGGTGAACGGCAGCGTTCCCGCCTTCCATGTGAGCGTTGAGAACGGCACCGCGGCGTACACCGACAGGAACGACCGCCTTCGCATCCTCAGCCTGGAAACGGGCAGGGAGAGGGTGGTCCAGGGCTACAGGTTCTATGCTCCCAGGGTAACCCCCGCAGGCGACGTCATCGCCCCCACCCTTACCGGGGAGATAGTCTACCTGCCTTCCGACGGTTCGCTGATTGTGGTGGGAAGCGGCGAGCAGCCCAGCTGGAGCTCCGAACTGCAGGGGCTTTTCTACAGCGTTTCCACCGACGACGGCCACGAACTCACAGGGGCCGATCTCTGGTTCACCGTTCCCGGAGAGACCCCGGTGAGGCTCACCAGTACTCCCGATGTGTACGAAACGAATCCCGAGTGCTCCGGAACCTCCCTCTGGTACACCGACTACGCAGCCGGAACGGTTCACTGCATACCCTTCCATGAGCTTCCTCTCTAGTCTCCTCCTTTCAGTGCTGCTCTCCGGCGTCTCCGTATGCATCGACCCCGGTCACGGCGGCTCCAGTTCCGGAGCGGTTGGTGACTACGCCCTGGAAAAGGACGTCGTCCTTGAGATCGGGCTCCTTCTTCAGAACTGGCTCTGCCAGGTTCCCGGGATCACCAGGGTGTCCCTTACCAGGGAAGGGGACTACGACGTTTCCCTGCAGGCCAGGACCGACTACGCCAATTCAGCCGGGTTCGACTTCTTCCTCTCCATCCATGAGAACGCCTACAACGGATCGGTCCAGGGCACCGAGACATTCTGCGGCTCGCTGGACCCCTCAGACCCGTCCTTCCAGATGGCCTCACTGGTGCAGCAGGGCATTCTCACCGCCTACGGGTACACCGACAGGGGGGTGAAGGACGGAAGCTATCTCCATGTCATCCGGGAAGCTATGATGCCCTCCGTTCTCGGGGAGGGGAGCTTCCTGGATTATGACCTGAACTGGAACGAGAGCTATCTGTACGCCTTCGATGTGGATGACCACACCGGGATTCAGGCCTGGCACTACGCCGACGCGGTCTGTTCCTTCTACGGCCTGTCAGTTCCTTCCTGGGGGAACGGGGTGGTGCTCATCGACGACGGCTCCGCCGGTTTCTCGGTGAACGACTCCACCCTGTGGCAGAACGATCCTTCAGGGGCCCCCTGGATGGGGGACTGCCTGATTTCCCAGGGGGGAGGGCAGGCAGTCGCTGTCTGGACTTCCCCTTTCCCGGTTCATGGAACCAGGGACCTGCAGCTCTGGTGGACGTCAGGTGCTGACAGGACCGCTTCGGCGAGCTACATCCTTCACCATTCCGGTGGCTCCAGTGTCATCCAGGCGGATCAGATGAACGAAGGGGGAGGGGAGTGGTACTCCGCGGGAACGTTTGACTTCAGCGGGGAGTTCTCACTGGAACTCATCTGTTCCCAGAGCGGCTCCGGTACGGTGGCAGCAGACGCCGTGAGGCTCGTTTACCCCATGGGAACCGGGAACCCCGCCGGGCCCGGATTTCAGGTCTCGGCCAATCCTGCGGCCGCGTTCACGTTCACATTTCCACAGGGGGATCACGGCTCGGTTCGAATAGTGGACCTTTCCGGAAGGACAGTTTCCACGGTATCCGGGTCGGGGAGCGCCGCCTGGAACCCGGCGGGGCGGCCTTCAGGGCTGTACTTCGCCGTGGATGGGAATAC
>CAYLXG010000094.1:0-9712 GCA_964387445.1 uncultured bacterium | reverse complement strand
AACCCGGCCTCGTTCCGGCAGAAATCCGGTTCGTCCCTGGAGAATATCTTGATGCCCATGCCCCCAGTGCGGTAGAGGATGGTGGAGCCCTCAAGTATCCTCGTTCCGTTGAAGGGAATGCGGTTCTCCCTGCATATACCCCCGGCAATTGCCTGGCAGAGGTCATCTCTTCTGATCAGGCTGGCAAAATCAGGCTCGTCAATCATCTTCGTCCTGTTCGTATTTCAGGCCGCCCAGCCCGGGGAAGTCTTTCAGGGACCTGGTTCGCCATACCATATCCATGGTGGACATGAAGTTGAACTCATCGGGGTGCTTCCCCTGACCCTCTCCCACCAGGGAGATGACCCTCTGGGCCACCGGGGGAGCGGGGTTGATTGTCTTGAGGTCAAGCTCTTACTCTATCATGTCCGCTATAAGTGGATAATGGGTGCAGCCGAGGATCAGATGGCTGAGGCCGATATCCCTGACGGGCTTAAGCTCCTCCCTGAGTTTCTCCCTCTGAGTATCACCGGGACCTCCGGCGATGATCTCCTCGGTGAGGGAGGCCAGCCCCGGCAGAGAGAAGTGCCGTATCCTTCCGTGGGGATCCAGCCTGGCCTTCAGCTCCCTGAACTTCCTGGAGTTCCCTGTGAGAACGGTGGTTATCACCGCAACGCTGGTCATGTCCGGGTAGAGGTTCCCGTGGTTGAGGACGTTTATGTACGGCTCGACCCCCACGAAGGGAATATCCGGGTGTTCCTCCCTGAGCGCGGAGATGGCGGCGGCGGTGGCAGAATTGCAGGCCACCACTATCAGATCGGCTCCTCTTTCGATGAGCAGTCCGGTTATTCGTTCGCTCCTGCTGATTATCTCTGAATCGGTCCTGTTGCCGTATGGAGCGAAGGCTTCGTCGCTTATGTAGTCAAGAACGGCTCCCCGGATCCGGGACATGATCTCCCTGAGGATGGAGAATCCGCCTATTCCAGAGTCGAAGACACCGATCCTAGCCATTGCGCACTTTCTGATCCATTATCTCCTCCTTCACGGTGAGGGAGGTAAGGGATGACAGCTCCCCGGCGAACATGCGCATCTGCATAGTGTCCTGACAGTAGGTGAGTATGTGCCTTTTCCCGTCGGTCCTCTCCAGGGAGAGGATCGAGGCCTTCATGGGCACTTCGGAGATCACTAACCCCTGCAGTGTGGAGACAGGAAGGGAGTACCGGTTTCCCCCGGGCTTCCTGAAGGAAATGGTTCCGGTGCCCATGTCAACCATGACCCCGTTACCGAAGCCGGCCCGCTTGAGCACGAAGGAGATAAGGAGATTGAAAAGAAGCACCCCCATGCCTATCATCAGCGGAATGCGGCTGTCCTGGTTTCGACCTGCGGGAGAGAAGAACAGAAGGTATGACAATACTCCAAGCGCTCCCAGGACGATAATCATTCTCACGGCTGTTCTGGCGGACTGATTCCCCGATAAGGGATCCGCCACATAACGGCCGTTCTTCTCTGTGAAAAACTCCATTTCCCCTCCTCATGATGTCCTTCGTGTAATCTAATAACAAACCCGGCGGCGAACCCCCGCGTTGCCGATCCATGATCACCCGGGTATCTTCCACCCTTCTCTGGAGGCTTGAGGAAATGGGATCACTGTCAGCTGAAAAAGGAGCATTGACCCCTGACGGGTTCGATCTCCTCATTACCCGTTCACCAAGGGCCCGGAGGATCACCATAAGGGTGCTTCCCGGCAGGGTCAGGGTAACCGTTCCCAGGAGAGTGACCGACAGCGTTGCCGCCGAGTTCCTGGAAAGCAGGATGAGCTGGATAAAAGGGAAGCTGGCCCTCTACGCATCACATCCCGGGCCGGTCTCCGAGTTTTCCGTTGAGGATGGCTCCGGGATCTGGCTGTTCGGGAAGATGGTTAACTTCAGATTGACTGAGGAACGCGCTGCCTGCCGCCTCGAAGGGGGTTCGATCCTCGTGGGCAGGGGAGAGGTTTCCGAAAAAAAGGTGCGGAAGTTCCTGGACGGTCTGCTGCTTGAACGGGTGCAGCTCACCGTGGATGTGTTCAAGGGGAAGACCGGCCTTGCCCCATCGGGGATAAAGCTGCGAACAGCCCGTTCAAGGTGGGGGAGCTGCTCTCCCTCAGGAGGGATTATGGTGAACAGGAAGCTCGTTCACGCTCCCCTTTTCGTTGTTGATTACATAGTGACTCATGAGCTCGTTCACCTGATCCAAAGGAACCATTCCCCTGCTTTCTGGAAGGAGCTTCGCCGCATCTGCCCTGAAATCTCAGAGGCGAAGAAGTGGCTGAGGCTCCAGGGAGCCCATCTGCTTCAATGAAAAAGGGGCGGCCATTGCCGCCCCTTCCTTCGGATCTGTCCTCTTACCTGAGCACCATTAGCCTTGAAGTGGCGGAGGAACCGGCTGCATCGGCCCTTACCACATACATGCCCGGGGGAAGCTGAGAAGTGTTCATCTCAAGCTGACTGCTCCCCGGCTGAAGCTGGTGCAGGGAACCCGCCACCTGTCTGCCGGCGGTGTCGAAGACCGCCAGGTTCACCGGCCCTCCAGACGGAAGGTTAACGGATATCTGAGCATTGCCGGAGACAGGGTTGTTCAACGGAGTGACCGAAAAGGTCTCGACCAGCCCGCCGTGGCTCTGTTCCTCTATGCCTGTGCTGACGGGCACCGCAAGGTAGGCAACGGTGGCGATGGCCGCCTTGGCCATATCGGTGCCGAAGGGGAAGTACTGCAGGTAATTCTCAATTCTGTCGGTGGTCTGATGGTAGTAGGGGTTGTTCCAGACCTCCTTCTCGATGCTGAGCATGGCGGGGTAACCCACAGCCCAGAAGCTGGCGTGGTCGCTGGCGGACACGGGAGAACCAGCCACGGTCTTCACCAGGGCAGGAACATATGTGTCGCTGATCGCGTCGAAGGCAACTCCCAGACCCTGGGAAGCGGTGTTGTAGTGGAGTTCAGCCTGGTCGTCCGGGGGAGGGCCGTAGAAGATCATGTCCAGGTTTACAACTCCAAGTATCTCATCCCCGGCTGCTGCCACGGAGTCGGCATAATGGGCGCTCCCGTGGAGGCCCTGCTCTTCACCGCCCCAGAGGCAGTACCTTACCGTGTACTCGAACTGGTACTGGCTCATTATCCTGGCGGCCTCAACCACCGCGGCGGATCCGCTGCCGTTGTCGTCGGCTCCCGGGGCATCGTACTGGGTGTTGGGGGAGGTGCTGTCCAGGTGCCCGCAGATTATCCAGTACTGATCAGGGTACAGGGTGCCGGTCTGGGTGGCGATCACGTTCTGGCAGTCGTACCCCATCATGGAGAAATGCCTGATGTCGGAATCCAGCCCGAAGGAGATGAAGCGGTCGTTGCTCCATTCGCAGGCGGTGTCGTAACCGTCGGTGTTGGAGTACCTGGTGAGGTAGTCCTGATAATTGGTTGTATAGGAGATGAGGCTGTCTTCACTCACGGCGGCCACTATGTCCGCCACTGTGTCGTCATACTCTCCCCTGAAGGGAACGTGAATGGGTTCCGAGGAGGAGCGGTCTTCCCTGAGGGGCATTACTCCGAAGATGTCGGGACTGGTGAAGTCTCCTGTGAGGGGCCTCTGAAGCCTGACGATCAGGGTTCTGCCATTGCGGTAGACCACCTCTCCGAGTTCAGTGGCGCGGAGGACTCCGTTCTCGTTTCGCACTGTGACCAGGGCGAATCCGTCCATCCCCCTTTCAGCCGCGGAAAGGACCCTGTCGCCTGACTCGGGAGAGCCCAGCATCACCACATGGTCCCCGGCACGGTACACCACGGTTCCGTGGCCGTCTTCCGGGGAGACGAAGAGCTGTGAAGCAAATACCGCAGCTGAAACTGCTGCGAGAACAACCAGGGCGAATCTCATACAAACCTCCAAAAGGAGCATGGCGGGAAAATACCTCGCTAATATGTACAAATTCAGTGCGGAAAAGTTCGGGGGCCTGGAACTTTGCCCTGGAAACAGGTATTTATTCCATATTGAGATATTTCAGCGAAGGGAGCAGAAATGTTCAGGATACTTGCGGTGGCCCTGGTGCTGGTTTCCTCTGCGGCTGCGGACAGCTTTGTTATCGGAAGCCAGCAGGTTCCGTCAAGCGACCCGTTCTGCCATTGAGTGGGGCAAGCTCGACGCCATCAGGTGATGGTTCCGGCTTCCGAACTCGGGGGACAGTCGGTGGAGATCTACTCGCTTGGTTTCAACGCCGGGCCGGCTTCAGACCCCTCAGGGGTGTACAATGACCTTACCATCCTCATGGGAACCACTTCCCTCGAATCGCTCACTGATACCTTCGACAACAACTGGGCTGAGCCAGGGGTTCAGGTCATGAACCAGGCTTCATACGAGATCACAGGAGTTATTCCCGGGGAATGGTTCGTGTTCGACCTTGACGATCCGTACACTTATGATGGATCCTCGAACCTGCTCATCGAACTCACATGGCAGGGGCCAGCAGCGGCTCCAGGCACTGGAAGCGTGTACACATGGTATTGGGTGACCTCCGGGAACAGAGTGCTCTCCGCCACCGATCCTTCAGCCTCAACCGGTTTCGCTTCGCCTTACTGCAACCACATAAGACTGGATTACGACCCTCTTCACCTGGAGGCCATGACCTTCGCCGGGATCAAGGCTTCCTTCTGAAGAGGCAGTAGAGAAGGATCGAGGCGCTGACTCCTGCGTTAAGGGACTCCACACCCGGTATCATGGGAATGGACACCTTGCCGCCGGTGAAGCGCTTCGTTCCTTCAGTCACTCCCGTTGCTTCGGCGCCTATTACCAGGGCCGCGGGAGAATCTATCTCAAGGGTGCTGATGTCGTCTCCGTCGGCCGCTGCCTCCAGGAAAAGGTAGTTCGGGAAGGATGATGCCAGTTCCTTCAGGGAATCCGCCTCAATGACCGGCGTGACCGAATTGAGCCCTGCGGATGAGCGGGACACCTTGGGGCTCCAGGGAAAGGCGCTGCCCTTCAGGAACACCACACCGCCGCAATTGAACGCAGCGGCGGAACGCACCGCGGTTCCCGCGTTGCCAGGGTCCCCCACACCGTCAAGTATCAGAACCGTTCTCCCGTCGAAGACCTTTTCCGGCGGGTGATGCGGGATGCTCCTTACCGCGGCAAGCCCCTGGGAGTGTCCTGTGGAGGAAATGTCTGCGAAGAGTTTTTCCGGAACTCGAAGAACGGTATTGCCATTCTGCGATAGCAGTTTCGCGGCCTTTCGTGCATTTCCCGTGGCGGCTTCTGAAAGAACGGCGAAGTCCATGTCCGCTGTGCCGGCCAGGTCCTCGATGAACCTGGGGCCCTCCATGATGTACTTCCCGGCCTTTCTGCAGCCGGAGGTGGTAAGAAGGGACGCCGCCAGTTTAAGAAAAGGATTGGTTCGGCTGGTAACTTCCCTTATCAAAGGGCGCCTTCTGGAATGCCCGCCTCTATGACCTCATTTATTATTTGGTCGATGGAGGCCGTGGGGCTGAGTCCTGTGAGCTGCTTCAGCCTGGAGACGTCCGGCACCCTTCTCTGCATGTCCTCGAAGTCCGCCGGGTAAGCCTCCTCGTAGGGCACCATCACTATCTCGCTGCTGCTTCCGGATATCTCCCTGACCCTCCTGGCCAGCTCAAGGATGGTTATCTCCTCGGTGGAGCCCACGTTTACCACCCTGCCAACGGCTTCAGGGGATTCCATCAGGGCCATTGCGCAGTCCACCACTTCCCCCACCAGGCTGAAGCACCTGGTCTGGGTGCCGTTGCCGAAGACTGTTATCGGTTTTCCGGTAAGGGCCTGGTTGATGAACCTGGGGAGCACCATCCCGTAGCGTCCTGACTGCCTGGGACCAACGGTGTTGAAGAACCTGCACACGACCACAGGCAGATCGTAGGAATGATTGTAGGCGAGGGCCAGGAATTCATCCAGGGCCTTGGAGCAGGCGTAGCTCCAGCGGTTCCTGGAGGTTGCCCCCAGGACAATATCCCCGTCCTCGAAGAAGGGAACCTGCCAGCTCTTGCCGTAAACCTCGCTTGTGGATGCGATAAGGACCTTCGACCCGGCCCGTCTGGCTGCCCTGAGGATGTTCTCGGTTCCGCTCACATTGGTTTCGATGGTCTCAACAGGTTTCCGGATAACGTTCTCCACGCCCACCGCCGCGGCAAGGTGAATGATGGCCCTGGCGTCTCCCGAGCATTCATCCACTGCATCGGTATCCAGAACGGAGCCCTCCACGAAGTCGAAGCCGGGGTGGTCCAGGATGCTCTCGATGTTGGAGAGATGTCCGGTTGAGAGGTCGTCGAGAACCCTTACGGTACTTCCCCCGGCTATCAGCTTCTCGCACAGGTGGGAGCCGATGAAGCCGGCCCCACCCGTTACGAGATAGTCGTATCCGCCGGCCACTAGTGCGGCACCAGACTGAGCAGAACGCCTGCGGCTATGGCGCTGCCGATCACTCCAGCTACATTGGGGGCCATGGCGTGCATGAGCAGATGGTTGGTCTTGTCGTACTTCCTGCCCTCCACCTCAACGACCCTGGCCGAATCCGGGACTGCGCTTACCCCTGCGGCACCAACAAGCGGGTTGAGTTTGCTATCGCCCTTGAGGAAAAGGTTCATGAACTTGGCGAAGAGCACTCCGCCGGCGGTGGCGATGGCGAAACTGAGTGCTCCAAGGATGAATATCTTGATGGAGTCCATTGTAAGGAAATACCTGGCCTGGGTGCTGGTGCCCACGCTGAAGCCCAGGATTATCACAACTATGTTGTTCAGCGCTCCCTGAGCGCTGTCCGCCAGCCTTCTGGTCACTCCGCTCTCCTTAAGGAGGTTCCCGAAGAAGAGCATTCCCAGAAGGGTGATGGCTCCCGGGGCGATGAAGGCGGTTATAAGGAAGGCTATTATGGGGAAGAGAATCTTCTCCGTCTGCGAGACCTTCCTGGCTGGCTTCATCTTCATCCGGCGCTCCTCCTTGGACGTGAGGAGGCGCATGATGGGAGGCTGGATCACAGGAACCAGGCCCATGTAGGAGTAGGCGGCGATGGCTATTGCGCCCAGCAGGTGCGGGGCCATCTGGCTGGCCACGAAAATGGCGGTGGGGCCGTCCGCCCCGCCGATGATGCCGATGGCCGCGGCTTCCTGCATGTTGAAGCCCAGGAACAGGGATCCGAGCAGGGTTACGAAGATGCCTATCTGCGCAGCCGCACCAAGGAGGAGCAGCTTCGGGTTCGAAAGCAGGGCGCTGAAGTCTGTCATTGCGCCGATGCCCAGGAAGATCAGAGGCGGAAAGAGGCCGCTTGATACCCCGAAGTAGAACATCTTGAAGACGGACTGCTGACCGCCCAGCTCGTCCAGGTAGCCGATGGGTATCAGCTCTGGGTTGTAGGGCATGTTGCCGGCGATGATCCCGAAGCCGATGGGAAGGAGCAGAAGGGGCTCATAATCCTTCTTCACCGCCAGGTATATCATCACCGCACCCAGGATTATCATCACGATGTTGCCAAGCTCCACTTGCCCGAATCCCGAGTCCGCCAGGTAGCCGGCTATGTTGATGTCTCCGGGGCTCAGGCTTCCGGTGGAGGAGGTCAGGGCCGTGAGGAGTCGTGAGGCAAAGGACATCACTTCCTCCTAACCTATGCTCATTATGAGGGCATTCTCCAGTATTGTGTCTCCCTCTTTAACGGCTATCCTGCTTACCTTTCCCGCTATGGGAGCCTCGATCTCGTTCTCCATCTTCATGGCTTCCATCACCGCCACTGTCTGACCTTCGGTGACCTGGTCCCCCACGGAGACCAGTATCTTGAGAATGGCCCCGGGAAGAGGAGCGATGATCTCTCCGGCACCGGATGCCCCTCCAGGAGGGGTGGTTCTGTCCGGAGCCGAGGAGGCGTCGGGAATGGCGTTGGCCCTGGCCAGCCTTGGGGTCTTGGTCACTTTGCCGCCGGGAGCTTCGATACCCACTGTGTACGAACGTTCTCCCAGCTTCACCTCAACGGTGTCGTCCTCTATACGGCCCACGTTCACCGTGTAGGTCTTGTCGTTCACTGTTATACGGTATTCGGGCATTACCTGCTCCTGTTCCTCTGTCTGAACGCGGCACGGTCGGTTAGAACCTTGGCCCTGCCCGCCAGTCTCCACGGCGAGTACGGTCTTTCGTACATCTGCCACGTAAGCTGCATGTCCGCAAGTCTTGTGATCTGTGTCATGTGGGCGTGAACCGCGGCGGTTATGGCAACTACTTCCTCACGGGTGAGTTCACCTGTTTCCCCGTCGCTCACCACGGCCGCCTTCTTCGGCTTGCCCTCCGCCATCCTTCTGATCATGGGCAGGCTGAGGGACAGGATTACCAGCCCGGAAAAGACGGTGGCCATCCCGACGAAGGCTATCCGGTAACCTATGTCCAGGAGCTCCGGGTTCGCCGCCGACTGAACCGCCTGAATCAGGGCTCCGGCGATCATAATGGAATGTTCCCGTGCTTCTTTGCCGGCAGTTCCTGCCGCTTCGACTGAAGCATCTCCAGGCTCTTGATTATCCTGAACCTGGTGTTCGAGGGAACTATCACGTCGTCGATGTAGCCCCTGCCCGCGGCGTTGAACGGGTTGGCGAACTTCTCTCTGTACTCTTCCACGAGTTCCGCCTTCCGGGCCACCGGGTCGTCCGCTTCGGCGATCTCGCTTCGGAAGATGATGTTGACAGCGCCGTCTGGGCCCATCACGGCGATCTCGGCGGTGGGCCAGGCGAAGTTCACGTCCGCCCTGAGGTGCTTCGATGCCATAACGTCGTAGGCTCCACCATAGGACTTCCTGGTGATCACGGTGATCTTGGGGACGGTGGCCTCGGCGTAGGCGTAGAGAAGCTTGGCGCCGTTCCTTATTATTCCGCCGTATTCCTGCTTGGTGCCGGGCATGAAGCCGGGAACGTCCACCAGTGTGAGAATGGGGATGTTGAAGGCATCGCAGAACCTCACGAACCTTGCCGCCTTCACCGAGGCGTCGATGTCCAGTACGCCTGCCAGGTAGGCGGGCTGGTTGGCCACCACTCCCACGGACTTTCCGTTCAGGCGGCCGAACCCGATGATGATGTTCTGGGCGTACATCCTCTGGATCTCAAGGAACTCCCCGTGGTCAAGAAGGCAGGATATCACCTTCCTCATGTCGTAGGGCTTGTTGGGGTTTTCAGGAACGAAGGAGTCCAGCCAGTCCTCTATCCTGTCCACCGGGTCGGTGGGGGGGATGGAGATGGGGTCCTCCATGTTGTTCTGCGGAATGTAGCTCACAAGCTTCCTGATGAGCTGGATGGCCTCCTGCTCGGTCTTGCAGACCAGGTGTGCCACGCCGCTTCTGCCCCCGTGAATGTGGGCTCCGCCCAGTTCGTCCTTTGTAACGTCTTCACCGGTTACGGCCTTCACCACGTCGGGACCGGTGACGAACATGTAGCTGGTTTTTTCAACCATAACGGTGAAGTCGGTTATTGCCGGGCTGTAGACCGCTCCCCCTGCGCAGGGGCCCAGGATGGCGGATATCTGGGGGACCACTCCGGAGAACAGAACGTTCTTCAGGAAGATGTCGCCGTAGCCGGCCAGGCTCTCGATACCCTCCTGGATCCTGGCTCCCCCGGAATCGTTCAGACCGATGAGTGGAGCACCGTTCATGGCGGCCATGTCCATGACCTTGAGGATCTTCTCGGCGAAGGTCTCGGAAAGGGATCCTCCGAAAACGGTGAAGTC
>CAYLXG010000093.1:0-9780 GCA_964387445.1 uncultured bacterium | reverse complement strand
ACGACAGGGCCGACAAGGTCAAGGCAATGGGTCTCTATCCCTATTTCGTTCCCCTCCAGGGTCATGTAGGCGCCGAGATGGAGATCGGGGGGCACGGCCTGATAATGCTGGGCTCCAACAACTACCTGGGCCTTACAGACAACCCCTACGTCATGGAGAAGGCAAGGGAAGCGGTACTGAAGTACGGAACCGGATGCACCGGCAGCCGTTTCCTGAACGGAACGCTGGACCTGCACCTGGAGCTCGAGGAAAGGCTGGCAAGGTTCCTGGAAAAGGAGGCCTGCCTCACCTACAGCACGGGCTTCCAGGCCAACCTGGGCACCATAGGCACCCTTGCCGGCAGGGAAGACACCATATACCTCGACAGGAAGAACCACGCATCCATCATCGACGGGGCCCGGATGGGGTACGCCAGGGTGGTGAAGTACCGCCACAACGACCTTGTTCAGCTCAGGCACATACTCGAGAAGAACGCCGGGCAGTCCGGGATGATCATAACCGACGGCGTATTCAGCATGGAGGGCGACCTCGCCGACATCTGCGGCCTGGCTGACCTGGCGGAGGAATTCAAGGTCCGCCTGCTGGTGGACGATGCCCATGGAGTGGGCGCCATGGGGAAAACCGGAAAGGGCACCGCGGAACACCAGGGGTGTCATGACAGGGTGGACCTCATGGTGGGCACATTCAGCAAGTCATTCGCCTGTATCGGCGGTTTCGCCGCGGGCCCCAAGGATGTGATAAGTTATCTCCAGCACAATGCCAGGACCAATATCTTCAGCGCAAGCCTTCCCCCGGCAGCCGTTGCCACTGTAATTGCGGCCCTGGACATCCTTCAGGAGCAGCCGGAGCTTCTGGAGAAGGTTCACCATGCAGCCGAGAGGTGCAGGAACGGCCTTGCGGCCATGGGGTTCAATGTGGGGAGGAGCGCCGCCCCCATCGTACCCATCATCATAGGCGACGACCTGGACTGTTTCAGGTTCTGGAAGGACATGTTCGACAACGGCGTGTTCACGAATCCCGTTGTTTCCCCTGCGGTTGAACCGGGGGGAGCAATGCTCAGAACAAGCTACATGGCAAGCCACACCGACGACATGATAGACAGGGCGCTTGATGTATTCCAGGAAGTAGGCCGCCGTCACGGTCTGATAGGGGGCTGATATGCCCGTAACCATCGAAAAGGTCCGGAGCCGCGGGCAGAAGAGGGAGTTCCTGATGCTGCCCTTCCGCATCAACGGGAACGACCCCCATTGGGTGCCCCCGCTGCTGATGAACATCAGGGCCATAATGAACCCGAAGCACCCCTTCCATGAGCACGCCGAAGTTGAGTTCTTCCTGGCCAGGGACGAGAACGGAAAGGTCGTGGGCAGGATCAGCGCCGCGGTTAACCGTACCCACAACGAATACCACAATGAGAAGACAGGATTCTTCGGCTTCCTGGAGTGCCAGGAAAGCCCTGAGATCGCAGAGAAGCTCCTCAGCACCGCCGAGGAGTTCGTGAAGGCCCGAGGGATGGAGAGGATACGGGGTCCCTTCAACCTCTCCACCAATGAAGAATGCGGCCTCCTGGTGGAGGGCTTCGATACCGACCCCAGGCTTATGATGCTCCACAATCCCCCCTGGCTGGGGGGACTCGTCGAGGCGGCGGGATACCACAAGGAAATGGACCTTCTCGCCTACTGGCTGGACGGTGACGAGACCGACATGAGCAAGCTCTTCAGGATCGCCGGAATGGTGAGGGAGCGTGGCAACTGGACCGTGCGGGGGATAAACCTGAAGGACCTGGAGAACGAGATGCGCCGGGTGATGGACGTGTACAACGAGTGCTGGGGGGAGAACTGGGGCTTCGTGCCCATGTCCGGGAAGGAGTTCCAGGCCATGGTGGATGAACTGAAGATGCTCATCACCCCCGAACTCACCCCTCTGGTGGAGCTCGACGGTGAGCTGGTTGCCTTCGGCGTTGCCCTTCCCGACGCGAACATAGCCTTCAAGAAGGGCAGGGGCAGAGCGCTTCCCACCATACTCGCCCTTAAGGTGCCGCCCTTCAAGGTGAACATAGACAGGGTCCGGGTGCTCCTCATGGGCGTGAAGAAGAAGTACCGCAACAGGGGCCTGGAAGCCCTGGTGATAGAGAGCATCGTTAACAACAGCAGGAAAATGGGAATGGGACGGGGAGAGCTGTCCTGGATACTCGAGAACAACCGCGAGATGAGGGCCATCCTGGAGAAGCAGATGAAGGCCGAACCATACAAGCGGTACAGAATATATCAGAAGGATCTCCAATGACCGAAAGAGAACTAGTAGAACTGTACGTAAGATTCTTTGAAGGCAAGGGACACAGGAGGATACCCGGAGCCTCCATCATACCGGAGAACGACTCCACCATTCTCTTCACACCCGCGGGAATGCAGCCCCTGGTCCCCTTCCTTCTGGGGGAGAAGCACCCCGCCGGAAAAAGGCTGGTGGACGTTCAGAAGTGCATCCGCACAGGTGACATAGAAGAAGTGGGCGACGACACCCACCTCACCTTCTTCAGGATGCTGGGCAACTGGTCCCTGGGAGGCTATTTCAAGAGAGAGGCCATAGAGTGGAGCTGGGAGTTCCTCACTGGCAAGGAATGGCTGGGCTTCGACCCAGACAGGCTCAGCGTTACGGTTTTCGCCGGGGAGAACGGCATACCGGCGGACGAGGAAGCCGCAGCCATCTGGAAGGAAATGGGCGTTCCGGAAGAGCGGATACACCGTTTCGGGATGAAGGACAACTGGTGGGGCCCCACCGGGGCCACCGGCCCGTGCGGGCCTGACACCGAGATGTTCTACGACACCGCCAGAGAGCCCTGCGGAAATGACTGCAGACCCGGCTGTTCCTGCGGCAAGTACTTCGAGGTGTGGAACGACGTTTTCATGGAGTACCGGAAGACCGCCGAAGGCAAATACGAGCCCCTGAGCCAGAAGAACGTGGACACGGGAATGGGTGTGGAGCGCACCGTGGCCATGATAGAGGGGAAGGACACGGTCTACGACATCGGCGTTCTGAAAAGCCTCACCGGCAGGATAAGGGAACTGGCCGGCTCCGCGGTGAACACAAGGAGCGAACGGGTGGTCGCCGACCATGTAAGGGCTGCAACCCACATCCTGGGGGACGACCTTGGCGTCGTGCCCTCGAACCTGGACCAGGGCTACGTGGTGAGAAGGCTAATCAGGCTCGCTATTCGCCACTGCCTGAAGATGAACCTGAAGAAGGGCGTCCTCAACGAGCTTGCGGACATAGTGATAACACACGAAGGCCAGGACTACCCCGAACTCAACAGGAACAGGGACGTTATCCTGGAGGAACTCACCAGGGAGGAAGACCTCTTCGGCCAGACCCTGGAATCAGGAATGAAGCAGTTCGAGAAGATGCTTCCCAACCTGCTGAAGAACCCCAGGAAGGAAATAGCCGGAAGGGTGGCCTTCAAACTCTACGACACCTACGGCTTCCCGGTGGAACTCACCGTCGACCTGGCCGCCGAGAACGGCATGACCGTTGACATGGAGGGCTACGAAGCCGCCTTCCAGAAGCACAGGGAACTCTCCAAACAGGGGGCCGATCAGAAGTTCAAGGGCGGCCTGGCGGACAACAGCGAGATGGTGACGAAGCTCCATACCGCCACCCACCTGCTCCACGCCGCGCTGAGGAAGGTCCTGGGCGACCATGTCCAGCAGAAGGGCAGCAACATCACCGCAAAGAGGCTCAGGTTCGACTTCCAGCACCATGACAAGATGACCGATGAAGAGATAGCCCGGGTGGAGAAGCTGGTGAACGAGGCCATCAGCAGCGGAATCCAGGTGCATGTGTGCGAGATGACCCCTGAGGAAGCAGAGGAACAGGGCGCCCTGGGGTTCTTCAAGGACAGGTACGAGGATGTTGTGAAGGTCTACACCATAGAGGGCTACTCCAGGGAGATCTGCGGCGGCCCCCATGTGGAGAAGACCTCCGACCTGGGCAGTTTCAGGATAGTCTCTGAAAAAAGCTCCTCCCGGGGCGTCAGAAGGATAAAGGCGGTGCTGGAATGATACTGCTGATACTCACCCTTACCGTTCCCGACTTCTCGGGTCTGTGGCAGACCACATACGGCGACATGTACCTTGAGCAGAACGGCAGGGAGGTATCAGGCTGGTACAGCTACGGCGGAATGTCCACCATAGAGGGCACCGTGGGCACCGACGACAGGTTCGTCTTCACCTACGACGAAGGCACCGCAACCGGAGAAGGCTGGTTCCAGCTAGTGGGCGACGGCGGCTCCTTCAGGGGTGAGTGGAGGGCCGACGGAGACAGGCGCTGGAGCTCCTGGGAGGGCCACCGGGCCACCGGCGAACCCGGTAAGTGGCTTGTTATCCTGGAGGAGAACTGGCAGGAGTCCATGACCGAGAACGAATACTCCTTCGGCGAGATGCTGGAGCAGTGGCTTATCAGGCTGCCGGACATAGGCATCAGGCACCGGTTCATCCACGACGAGGACGACCTGCAGGACGCATGCGCAGGAGCGGCAATGCTCCCCGGCGATGTCTATCTGATCATAGCCAGCCACGGCACCGAGGAAGGCATTTCCCTCAACGGCGGCACCGTTTCACCGAACGCCATGGCCCGGGCCGTTTCAATGATCCCCGGTCTGAAGCTGGTTCACTTCAGCTGCTGCCTGATAATGGCCGGCGGCACCGACGAGGCCATCGTAGGGTCAAGGAGCAGCTGGCCCGAGGGATTCGCCGTGTCCGGCTACACCACGTCCGTGGACTGGGGCGGCAGCGCCATCATCGAGTTCTACTACCTGAACCGCATCCTCGAGAACGGCGAAACCCCTGAGCAGGCAGCGGAAGCCCTGCTCACCGACATTCCCTTCGCGGGAAGGGCCGGCACGGAATACATGGACGGGGCCGGCTTCCAGATAAGAACACCCTGAGACCAGGAAAGAGGAATATGGAACTCCTTAAAAGACTTTGTGAAACGGACGGCATATCCGGCAGGGAAGACGCCGTAGTGGAACTCCTCAGGGAGGAGCTGAAGGATCACGCCGACGAGATAAGAACCGATGCCATGAAGAACATTATCGCCATTAAGCGGGGAACCACGGGAGATAAAAGACCCCGGGTGATGCTCGCCGGTCACATCGACGAGATAGGCTTCCTGATCTACAATCTGGACGACAAGGGTTTCGCTTCCATCGCCCCTGTGGGCGGCTGGATGCCCGGCTCCATCGCAGGCCACACCGTGAAGGTCCACACCAGGAAGGGCGAGGTCCTCACAGGAGTTGTCTCCACCCATCCGGCCCTTACCCCGGAAGCCGCATCCAAGGCCCCGGAGATGGAGAAGCTCTTCATAGACTTCGGCATGCCCGGCGACCAGGTGAAGGAGAAGGTGGAGAGGGGAGACTGGGTCTCCATGGACACCCGGTTCCAGGAGCTGGGTGACTGCTTCGTGGCCAAGGCCTTCGACGACCGCGTGGGGGCCTACATCATCGCCGAGGCCTTCAAGAGGTACGATAACCCCAGCATCGATGTCTACTGCGTGGGCACCGCCCAGGAGGAAGTGGGCATCAGGGGAGCCACAGTGGCAGCCCTCTCGATACAGCCCCACATAGGAATAGCCGCCGACATCACCGGAGCGGGAGACACCCCTGGTTTCCCGGCGACTCACAAGATAGCGGAGCTGGGCAAGGGCGTAGCGGTGAAGCAGCAGGACGCCAGCGTGAGATGCTCCACCAGCCTGGTGGACTTCATAAGGAACATCGCCGAGGAGAAAGAGATCGACCACCAGATGGAGATACTTGTCCGCGGCGGCACCGACACCAGCGCCATGCAGAAGTTCGGCGGCGACACCCATGCCACCTGCCTCTCCATTCCCACCAGGAACGGGCACAGCCCGGTGGCCATCATCCACCGGCACGATGTGGAAACCGCCGTGGAACTCCTCACCGAGTTCCTGAACAGGGCGCATCAGTTCCAGGTCTAGCCTGGAGTTTGAGATACTTAAGTCCGAACCGGGGAATGCGTATTCTTTACCCGGGGTTTCCGGAAATGTATCTTAACACCGTAGGTCAGTTCAGCCCATAACTGGAGGGTGAAAATGCGTTTCGCTTATATGCTTATGTGCGCGGCGGGGCTTTTCTGCGCCGCCCTGGGAACCGGGATCACCATGCCGGTTGAACCGGTGGAGGCTTCCGGAAGTCTGGTGCATCTGGTTCGAACCGGGTCAGATTACATCGAACCGTTCTCCCCGGTTCCCGCTCCCGCTCCCACCTTCGAGCCGCCTTCGGAGTACGAAGCGCTGGGAACCGTTGACTGCTCCTTCGTCGTTCCCAGCAAGGCCGGTGTTTACCCTGTGATGGTCGACCTCTTCCAGGAGCAGCTGGGGATCAATCCCGAGATCGAACTCACATGCCAGGCCCAGCAGGCTGTTGGTATCAGCCCCGGCTGGCTTCAGGACCATCTCACCTGGAAGCTGGGCATCCTCACCGAGGAGAACCAGGACAGATACGGGGACCTTCTTCTGGCACACCAGGGACAGGAGTACTTCGATGAACTTGCCTTTACCGTTGCCTACCTCTCCTGGACCATACTCGCCAACCCTAACTGGGACGAGGGCGTTCTCGTCGAGAACGCACAGGGCATCTACTACTGCGACGACTACCTCAGCTATGTGAACGTGGTGGACTATCCCGGCGGAGACTTCTACAGTACCACGGAGTACTACACCATTCAGGGCAGCGATACGGTATGGGTAGAGATACCGAAGGAGATCTACTACCACTTCGTGGTGATGCCCAAGGTCTCAGACGAGAAGCCCCTGAACGACTCCACCGTGTACGACGAGTTCTGGAGACAGTACCTCTGGGACATGGACGATCCCGGCTATCCGGTTTTCAATGAGGTCCTTAACCCGAATGTGCTGGTGTTCTGGGACGAGCAGACCAAGAACTACGGCTGGTCCACCACACCGGAGTTCAGCGACAGCCTCCACGCGGTGGACATAATCAGCAAGTGGACCCGGGCCATCATCCCCGAATCCGCTTCCGGGAACAGGCCCATTCAGCCCAACATCATCGCCCACGAGCACAACGGGAACTGCGGCGAGACCCAGGACCTCCTCTCCGCAGCCGCAAGGGTGGCCCTGATACCCTGTGCCTGCGTCATGGACATAAACGAGGACCATGTCTGGTGCACCATCTGGTGGGACGGCCAGTGGAGGGGCTGGTACGTGGACACGGTGAACAACCACAACACCGCATACGACATTGACTACGGAGGCTCGAAGGAATGCAGCTGCATCTGGGCATGGCGGAACGACGGTTTCACCTGGGATGTGGTTGACTACTACAGCCAGAGCTGCACCTTTACGGTTACGGTTACCGACTCAGCCGACGTGCCCGTTGACAACGCAACGGTGCAGATCGCCAGCGAGGGCTGGCAGACCTCAACCCTCTACCGCGGAACATGGGGCCAGACCGACAGGAACGGTCAGATCACCTTCATACTGGGTAACAACCAGAACTTCTACCTCAACATCGCCACATCTCTTGGCAACTTCGGAGGCGGTGGCTACGAAGAGGTGATAACCAACAGCGTTGCCGGGCAGGACTATTTCTTTGAATGGAGCCCTGAGCTACTGATGCCTGAACTGCCTGCTGTGGAGCAGACCGAGGGAAGCTGGACGAAGTATCTCATTGAGGTTGACTACACCCTTCCATACGACCTGATGAACGGCAGGGACTACTACGCCAACCCAAGGTCGGAATACGCCGAGCCCATGTCCGATGGCACAGCGGACTTCTTCATAGTGGACGAGGCGAACCTGGAGCTTTACCAGGAAGGGGAGGAGTTCCAGTGCTACGAACTGCTGGAGGGCCAGAACTCCGGGGAGGTGTGGTTCTACGCGCCGCACACCGACAACTGGTACATCGTCTTCAGCGGCGACAGGCACCAGGGAGTGGAGACCTTCGCCGATGTTTCCGTTACCCTCTGGCGCCACGACGGCACCGGGATAGAGGGTGGAGTGCTGAACACCACCGCCTCAGTTTCGCCGAATCCCTGCGCTTCAACCGCTTCGGTGATGTTCACCACCGCTGCTGCGGGTCCCGCTTCGGTGCAGGTGTACGACATCCAGGGCAGGCTGGTTCAGACAGGCTTCCAGGGTGTGCTGGAACCGGGTTCCCACAGCCTTGACCTGGACGGCGCGGCCCTTTCCAGCGGGCTCTACTTCGTGAGGATATCAGGTGAGGGCGTTAACGCAATGAGGAGCCTTACCGTACTCAGGTAGGCATCTTCGATTTGATATGAAGCCGGGCGGGGTTCATGCTCCGCCCGGTTCCGCATGTTCCTCCAGGAGATCCTTCGTGGTGTTCCTGTATATGCGGAACCTCATTCCGCCCAGGTGCTTGCCGCCGTACCACCTGGCCACGAGAACGATGCAGTCCTCGGCGTCCATGTTCCTCATGGTCTCCAGTATGCAGCTGCCTGAGCCGGCCTCGCCGCCGTCGTTCTTAAGCTCGGTGCCGTCGCTGAGCCGGGCGGCCCAGCTGAGATGGCTGGCCTTCTTCATCTTGTATTTCCTGGAGAGCATGGTGATGGCGCTGTCGGCGCTGGTTTCCTGGAAAAGAGGGGTGCCGCAGGCCAGGAACCGGCTCTGTTTTTCCAGAACGGGCGTTCCGGAAACGGTTTCCTTCAGGGTTCGTGCTTTACCTATTAGAAACCTCCGGTACTGGTCTGCGGCACCTTCGAGGGAGGAATATATCCACCGGTACGGGCTTCGGGAAGTGTTTCAGAGGGCTCTTAGGCGCTCTTTCAGCAACTCCATTCCCTGCAGTTCCTTCTGTGAGTACATGCACTCCAGGAGGTGCTTTTTCAGCCTGCCGGTACCGTGTTCCGCGCTTACGGTGCCACCAAGGAGAACAGCCCGATGGGCCAGAAGTTCCACCGCCCGTTCCGAAGCCTGCAGCTCATCGTCGTTCTTCGGCAGGAGGTTGGCGTGGAGATGCCCCTGCCCGGCATGCCCGAACACCACATGGGGAACTCCCGTTCCCTGAAGCACCTCCATCATTTGCCCATGGTATTCCCGAAGGAGCTTCGGCGGGACGGCGGTGTCGGTGCTTATCTTGTGGATCGAAGGGTTCCCCGCCGCATTCCGGGCCACGATACGGTTGACGGTTTCAGGAAGGCCATGCCGGAACTCCCTGAGTCTTTCCCTCTCTCCTTCGTCGAACCCGCCCCATGTACTGTCAGGGGAGACGCCCCTCTCAGAAAGCATGACGTCCAGTGTCTCCAGGATCCGGTCAAGGTCATCTTCACCTTCCGCTTCGATGGAGGTGATGAGAACCCAGTCTCCAGGGGGGTGAGCGAAAGCTCCATGGTTTTCATTAAGGAAGTCCAGGCATGGAGGCAGCATCGCCTCCAGCTCCCGGACGGGCAGGGAGGACTCCATGAGGTCTCTCCTCAGTTCCCAGAACTGTTCTTCACCGCAGAAGACCGCAAGTGAGGCTACTGCATACGGTGCCTGGGTCAGACTGAGTTCAGCGGAGCATATAACGCCCAGTTCGCCTTCGCTGCCAATGAACAGGTCGATCAGGTCCATTCCCGGTTCGATGAAGAGACCGGCGGCGTTCTTCGGGAACCGGGGTCTTTCCATTTCGGGAAGCTGGAGCTTGCCCAGTACCGGGTGGCTGAGCCTTCCCTTCCTGAATCGATGCTCCCCCCGGCGGACCTTAAGGTGCGTTCCGCCTGGAAGGACTACATCAATGGCGTTTACCCAATG
>CAYLXG010000092.1:2550-9878 GCA_964387445.1 uncultured bacterium | reverse complement strand
GATCCGCTTGAAGCCAGCGAGGCCGCCAGGGTCGGCGACAGAACGATCACCATGGAGGACATAGACTCCGAGATCAACCGCATCCCGCCCTACCAGAGGGGCGCATTCGAGAGCCTCAGGGGTAAAAGGACCCTCCTCGACCACATTATCGAGCGGGAGCTTCTTATACTGGCCGCCATCGATGAAGGACTGGAAGAGGATTCAATGGTCCTGGCCATGGTAGGCGACACAGAAAGGCAGATCGAGGAAGTAAGGTCCAGGGCCATGGGCCAGGTTCTTTACCAGACACGGATAATCGATGGAGTGGAGATCCCCGATTCCCTGGTACAGGACTACTACGAGAGGAACCGTGAACTTTACTACAACTACCCTATGGCACTGGTCTCCCATATCCTGGTAACCAGCGACGAAGCCCTTGCCAGGGCAGAGTCCATGCTTGCTGAGGGAACCCCCTTCGATTCAGTGGCCGTTCAGCTCAGCGAGCACAGCGCCACCGCATCCAGCGGCGGCGACCTGGGCTGGGCCGGCGACAACCTTGACATTCCATACATAAGCGAGGATCAGGAACTCCTGGCAATGCTTCTGGCAACTGAACCCGGCACCATACTGCCCCCCTACGAAACCAACATGGGAACGCACATCTTCCTTGTGCGTGAGCAGCAGGCCGAATCCTGGGATTCCATGGAGGAGGTCAGGGGCAACATAGAGGACATGCTGCGCCCGGCGCTGGTGAACGACTACTTCAGGAACAGCTTCCTTCCAGAACTGAAGGAGGAGTACGGAGTAACCGTTTACGAGGAACCCGCCGACGGTATCTACGCGGTCATCAACGGAGAAAGCATAACGGAAGAGGACGTGGCGGCTGAACTCGAGGCCATCCCCCCCTACCAGAGACCCACATACGAAACCCCCGAGGGCAAGGCCCTGGTGGTGAACAGCATGGTTGAGAGGGAACTGATGAGGCTCGCCTCCGTGGCAGAGGGCCTGGAGAGCGACAGCTCCGTTGTGGCCCAGGTCCAGCAGGCGGAACGGCAGGCGGAGGAGACCCTGAAGGGCGCCCTTATACAGGCCTACTACCAGAAATTCGTGGTGGAAGCGGTGGAAGTGCCCGAGGAACGGGTGGTCGAGTACTACGAGGCCCACACAGGGGACATTTACAGGCAGGACCCCCAGACCAGGCTTTCCATGCTGGTAACCGGGAGCGCCGAGGATATGGACGCCGCACTGGCAGCCATTGAGGACGGTTCCTTCGAGGATGCGGTGGCCGAGTACTCCACCCACATGCCCACCGCCGGCAGCGGCGGAGACCTTGGCTGGATCCCCATGAACGCCCCGATCCCCTACATATCCGGTGACCTGGAGTTCTTCGACTCGCTGCAGACAGCTGATCCCGGAACCCTGTTCGGCCCCGCAAGGACCAATCAGGGACTGACCCTTTTCATGGTGACCGACAGGCTTGAGGAGGGCGTGAAGCCCCTGGAGGAAGCAAGGGAGTCCATCGAAGCCGCTCTGAGACCGGAAATTGTCAACGAGTATCTCTATGAGACCATATTCCCGATGCTCAGGGAGAGGTATCAGGTTGAGATAAACGAGGCGGCCTTCCTGCCCTCGGAGAGCATAGGCCCCGACAGCCTGATGACCCTTGCCCAGGAGACCATGGGAACCGACCCCGCCACCGCCGTGGAGTACTTCAAGCTCTTCATCGACAGGTATCCCGACAATGAAAGGTGCGATCAGGCACAGTTCCTTATCGGTTTCACCTTCAGCGAACAGATGCGGGACTACGATGCCGCCAGGGCGGCGTTCAGGGTGCTTGTGGACACCTATCCCGAATCGGAACTCGCCGACGACGCCCAGTGGATGATCGAGAACATGGAGATCCCCATAGAGGAGTTCATCCCCGCCGACGCACTGGTGGAGGAATCCGACAGTCTGTAGCCCATCATCGTTCCAGGCAGGGGGCCCCGCCGGGGCCCCTTTGCCGTTGCGCGAAAAACGCTTTGGGCAGATATTTCAGGCTGATGACAGTATGCCTGAAGCGGGAGGACTGGCCCTTTGAAAACAATACCCTTTATTCTTTTTGTTCTTCTGATCCTGTCGGCCGTGTCGTGCAGACCCGATGTCGACGAGGATGCCACCGCCGCGGAGATGGCAGCCCTGGCGGAAAGAGAGCTCTCCGAAGGAGACTACGAGGAAGCCCTGAACCTCTACCGGCAGGCACTGGAGCAGGAGGCGGGCTCCCCGGACGCTCCGGTGTGGAGGATGGGTGCAGCAGAAGCTCTCCTGGAGCTGGGGAATCCCACGGAAGCCCACACCGTATCCGCTGAGTACAGGAATTCATCCAACCGGGTTCACGGATCAATGGCACATCTGCTGGAAGCCATGGCACAAGCGCTTTCTTCCCCGGTATCGGCACTCCAGTCCCTGAGCCGCGCCGACCTGGAATCCCTGGACCGGCGCAGGGCCGAGAAGGCGGTGGAGATATGCAGGGAACAGCTCGGCCGTGTTCGAACCGAGAACCTTTCCTCATACAGGGAAATGGCCTGGTTCGAGGTTTACGTACTCCTGGAGCTTGAAGAGAGGTACGCCAGGGAGGGCGACACCCAGAGGGCAGCCATGTACGGAGCGGAGATCGACAGGCTCTACCCCTCAGCCCACGCCACCTATGGAAGACCGGAGATATCCGGTTCCCAGGGTTCTGAGGACTCCTGGGTGGCCCTGGTGCTCCCCCTCACGGGACAGGGGTCGGATTTCGCCTCCCAGGTGGCTTCCGGAGCAAGGCTTGCATTCGACAGGCACCGGGAAATGCACGAGAACTCGCCGGAACTTGTGGACTTCGACACCATGGGAGACTCGGAGAGACTCCTTGAGATAATGGAAACCCTCGCGGACAACCCTTCGTGCATCGCGGTCCTGGGACCCCTTACCAGTTCTTCGACCCTGGCCGTGGCCTCCACCGCAAGGGAAGCGGAACTCCCTCTTCTAACCCCCACCGCCACCTCCGGCGACGTTGACAGGATAGGGGAGCCCGTTTTCCGCCTGGTTGTCAGCGAAGGCAATCAGGCCGCGGCGGTGGCGGAATACGCCGTGAGAACAGCCGGGCACACCAGATTCGGGATAATCTATCCCTACACATCCCATGCATCCGGCGAGGCTGAACAGTTCAGGGCCATGGTGGAACGCCTGGGCGGAACGGTGGTCTCATCCCAGGGGTATCAGCCTGGAAGCACCGACTTCAAGGACCAGATCACCGTAGTGAAGGCTAACGGTCCCCAGGCGGTATTCCTGCCTGTATCCGCATGGGACGCGGTTCAGATAGCCCCCCAGCTCCGTTTCTACAATCTTGAAGTTCCCCTGTACGGCACCTCGGGATGGGATGACGATCTTCTCCTCCGCCACGGCGGTGAGTATGTGGAGGGAGCGGTGTTCACCGCGGCATTCGGGCTCTCTTCCCTCTACCCTGAGACCGCCCGGTTCGTCTACACCTACTCCCGGGCCACGGGTCAGGAGCCCACCGCCATTGCCGCCCAGGGATACGACGCCGCCGGTATCATCCTTGAGGCATGGGACAGCCTCTCCAGCCCCACAAGGAGCAGGCTCGCACGCAAGCTCTCCTCCATGGCTCCCTACTACGGCGCATCTGGGCGGTGCGTTCTGGGCACCGTATCGGAAACAAGGGTCTCATGGCCCATGATGACCGTTATCGACGGCGAGATAATCGGTGTCGAGTAAGGGCTTCTACTGGGGAGTTGACGTAGGGGGTTCCTACGCAAAGATCGGCAGGCTGATCGAAAACGGATTCCAGCTTACGGATTCGATCCCCACGGGTATCGGTTCCGATCCCGTGGCTGTCCTTCGTACTGCGGCTTCCGCAATAAGCAGGTGGGACAGTGAACCTCTTGGGGTGGGTCTCGGCGCCGCCGGTCTCATAGACCGTGGCGGCGGAAGGATCGTGTTCAGCCCCAACCTGCCCCGATGGGGTGGAAGTCCGGTTGCCTCGATACTTGGGAGCATGCTGGGTGTTCCTGTTCTGCTGGACAACGACTGCAACGTATTCGCAACAGGCGCTCTTTATTCCGGCGAGATACCCGGAAAGGGCCTCTGGCTTTTCATAACACTTGGAACCGGCATCGGAGGAACCATAATCAGCGAAGGTTCGATTCTCTACGGCACTGGCGGAGCAGGGGAATTCGGCCACACGACTGTCAGGGAGGGTGGTCTTCCCTGCCCATGCGGTTCCGTGGGCTGCTGGGAGATGTACGCCGGGGCCAGGGCACTTGAGTGGTACTACAGGAGGGTTTCCGGCGGGGCATCCTCCCCCAGGGAGATAGCATCCCTTGCCCACCGCGGCGACCCTGCGGCCCTTGAGGCATACAGGGAGTACGGGCGGTGGTTCGGGATCGGTCTGGCCGGCCTTGCCAACGCCTTCGCCCCCCACGGGTTCTTCATCGCCGGAGGCCTTTCCGCAGGTCTCAGGCACTTCGGGATCCCGGCGCGAACCGAGTTCCTTCGAAGATGCAGGCATCCCTGGAGCGTCTCCATGCTGGAGGACTCTCCGGAGGCCGGTGCCTTCGGAGCAGCATCAATGGCGCGGGGCCGATGCTGATACTCCTTCTCGGCCTTATCCTCCAGCCGGATTCCCTGGATGTCCCTCCGCTGGAGACCATGGGCTATGCCGCGGACTCCCTCCATTTCCTGGTGGACTCGGAGAACCTCATCCTCATCGGAGAAGCCTCCCTTGAATACACGGGAATGGCAATATCCGCCGACACCATCAGGTATGAGGCCGGGAGGGAAACCGTTACCGCATCCGGGAACATGGAGCTGACGGATGCCGGGGAAACCGCCTGGGGAACCGGCCTGGTCTACCATATGCCAACCGCCACCGCCAGGACCTGGGACACCTCCTCCCTCTACGACAGGGCCATATACAGCGCTGAAACCATAACCATGCTCTCCAGGAACGAATTCAACCTCACCAACGTGAAGTTCACCAGCTGCGAGAAGGACACATTCGACTACTACTTCTGGTCAAGCAGGATGAAGGTCTTCCCTGACGACAAGGCGGTTGCCGGGCCTGTAACTCTTTTCGTTGAGGAAACACCGGTCTTCTGGGTCCCCTTCGCCGTTTTCCCCATAAGGAGGGGCCGCAGCTCGGGATTCACCATCCCCACCATTGGAGCTTCCTCCAGGGACGGCAGATACCTCCGGGACACGGGGTACTATTTCGGATTCTCCGATTATGCCGATCTTCTGCTGAGCGCGGACCTCATGGAGAAGACCAGATTCCAGGTCACCGCCACTGAACGGCATTCCCTCCGTTATGTGATGAACGGAAGGACGAGGCTGCAGTGGAGAAGGCAGTTCCAGAACAGCAGGGACAGATGGCTGGTGGAGACCCTCCACACCCACGAACTGCCCGACGGCACCATGGTCAAGCTCACCGGGAACTTCGTGAGCGACCGCTCCTATCTCGAAGAGACCCAGCAGGATCCCCAGGAGCGAATGGAAAGCGAACTCCGCTCATGGCTCTCCTTCTCCAGGAACCTGGGCCGTGGAAGCGCCCAGATGAACCTGGAGTACACCGAGTATCTCGACGCCCTCCCGGACACCATCGACGGCGAACTCCTCTCGGAACTCACAGCGCCCGACCTGCGCTACAGCCTTCCATCGGCGCCGGTCTTCCACACTCCAGCGGACCCGGAGGACAGACGACCCTGGCACAGCCTTTACTGGAGCCTCTCCGGCCACTACCTCACAGAGAGCACCGAATGGGAGGACTCATCCCTCTACAACGCCGGCCTGAGAATGGAGACGAATCTCTCGGCTTCTGAGAGGCTTGGGGGCATACTCGCCATATCACCTTCCATAAGGGGAAGGGGGACCCTCTATGACCGGGACCGTCTGGGCAACGGCTATCCGGGCTGGTTCCACGGTTCCGTCGGCCTTGCCCTCTCCACGGACATCTACGGTCTCTTCGCATCCGACTTCCTTGGGCATTCCCTGCTTCGTCACACCATTACGCCAACGGTCTCGGCCACATGGACCCCCGACAGGTTCATTACCACACAGGGATTCGAGAGCACCGAGGCAGCCGACTCGCTGTACTACTCATTCAGCGACCTTTCCCTTCCGTCATCGGGAACAGTGGTGGCCCTTTCCCTGGCCAACGTTCTCGAAGGGAAGAGGGTCTCCAGGGGCACCATAGAGAGGAACACCCTTGCAGAGCTCACCGTGGGTACATCCTGGAATCCCGAAGCTGAAGAGGGGGAGGATGCATTCTCCAGGATCTCCGGCTCATTGAACCTGACCCCGGCGAGGTGGTTCAGCACAAGGCTGGACGGGTCCTGGGATCCATACGGCCGGGAGACCGAGGATATCTCCCTCACAACAGGGATCACCCTCTCAGGGAACGACCCCACCCTCCGCCCGGACTCGGGGGTGGTGCTCTCCCCGCTGATGTGGAGACTCACCGTTTCCCACAACTGGCGGCCGGAGATCGGTGACGAAGCCATGGAGCTGAACAAGCTGAGGGTTTCCGCCGCGGTGGATCTCACAAGCAGATGGTCGGTGAACTACCGCGCCTACTACGACATCACTGAAGCAGATTTTATAAGTCAAGATTATACTATAATGAGGGATTTGGACAGCTGGGAAGCGGTTTTCACGAGGCATGTTTCGGATGTTGATACCGGGTTCTACTTCAGAATTAACATAAAGGCATTCCCTGATATCAAGGTGGAGCAGCACACCAGCAGTTTCTAGCCACGGGGAACACTTGACACAGGGCTTTCACTGCTCTAGTGTAAACGGGTCAAAGGGCTCTGGTGTTAAACAATTAGAAAGGGGTAGGGAATTGAACAAGAAAGAACTCATCAACCATGTGGCCTCCAAGGCCGATCTCTCCAAGAAGGATGCGGCCGCCGCGGTTGATGCCTTCATCGACGGCATCAGCAACGTCATCGAATCCGGAGACAAGATCACCCTGATCGGTTTTGGTACCTTCGGTATCAAGGAGAGGGCCGCAAGGGTAGGCGTAGTTCCCGGAAGCGGAAAGAAAAAGGAATACCCTGCGAAGAAGGTCCCTTACTTCAAGGCCGGCAAGGCACTTAAGGACAAGGCCATCTAAGGGTTCAAGTACCTGATCGGGGGAAGGGCGTCGCCCTTCCCCCTTCTTTATATTCGTACGATGAGATGGTCGGCGATAATTAGAGCCCCGCCCTGCCTAGCCCAGCCGCATTACTTCGCTTCCGAAATCTTCGCCTCGAACATGCCCCACGGCCCCGGCGTCTTGTCGCCCGGCCGCCAATCACCGAGCCCCTTGTACT
>CAYLXG010000092.1:0-2540 GCA_964387445.1 uncultured bacterium | reverse complement strand
TCGCCCTTCCCCCTTCTTTATCTTCGTACGATGAGATGGTCGGCGAGAATTACGACGTACAACAGCGGAGCGGTGATCGGAAGGGCCCTGGACTCCATCCTTTCCCTGGGTCCCGAAGAAAAGCCCGTGGACATCATCGTGGTTGACAACGATTCAAGGGACGACACCGCCGGGGTGCTGCGGCAGTACCAGGGCAGGGTAAGTTTCATCCGCAACAAGTCCAACCTGGGGCTCTCAAGGGCAAACAACATAGGCGCAGGGCACGCAGGGGGCGATTCGCTGTTCTTCCTGAACCCGGATGTTGAGATCCTTCCTGGAGCGGCAAGCAAACTCTTCTCCTTCCAGGAGTCCCATCCCCGGGCGGCCCTCCTGGGCCCAGGCATGGAGGACTGGAACGGCATCCTGCAGTCCACCGCCCGCACATGGCCCACACCGCCGGTGATAGCGTCCAGGAGGACCTTCTTCGGTGGAACAAGGCCCGGCGCCCGTCTCTCTGCAAACCACCTTGAGCGCTTTCACAGCCACAACTCGCCTTCAAGACCACACTGGCTTGTCGGAGCGGCCCTCTGGCTCACCCCCGGGGGCAGGGAAAGGGCCGGGCTCATGTCGGAGAGCTATTTCCTTTACTTCGAGGATGTGGAGTGGTGCCACAGGGCTTGGAGAAGGGGCATGGAGGTGTGGTATGTTCCCGATGCCAGAATTCGCCATGTATGCAGCAGGGAAAGCGTCAACAGGAAAGGCGCCCTGGGCCTTCACCTGAGAAGCATGACCAGATTCCTGCTCACCCACCCCCTGACGGCCCTGGGATTCGGACCCGGGGGAGGAAGCCAATGAAAAAAGGCAGGAACGCGCTCTGGATACTCCCTCCTTCCGACATACTGCTGATAGTCCTGGTCTTCATGGGAGGCTTCTGGCTCAGGCATTCCCTCCTGGCAGGGGTCATGGGCACCGATTTCCGCCTCTCTGTCTACCACTACCTGCTAAGCGGCCTTGTGCTCGGCGGTGTTCAGGCTGCCTTCATGGGGGTATTCGGCGTCTACAGGAAGGAGTTCGGCCTTGGCATGATCGAAGAGACCGCCGGGATCATCAGGGCAGCACTCATGGCGGTGCTCTTCACCTTCGCCACCACCTTCGTCACCAGGCAGCTGTTCTTTTCCAGGTTCGTTCTGGTGTTCTCCTGCCCGGCGTCCATCGTTCTCCTGTGCATCTGGCACGGCGCCGTCAGGAGACTGGCCATGAGGACAGGCTCGCCGTGTTCGGTGATCATACTGGGGACCTCCCCGGAGGCAAGGCAGCTGGGAAGCTTCATGGAGACCAGGGCGCAGCTGCCCTACCGTATTGAGGCATATGCCGATCCCAGGATGAAAGCCGATGAAATTTGCGGGCTCCTTGAGTCCAGTTCCGCAGAGGAACTGGTGATCGCCGAAAGGAACCTTCCGGGGGAAAAGCTCTCCGAGCTCATTCTGTTCTGCGAGAAGACAGGCATCAACTACAAGATAGCGGCGGATGTGTTCTCCCTGGTAAGCCTTACGGCCAGGGTTGCCCACATGGGGGGAACTACACTGGTGGAATCGGTTCCCGCTCCCCTCTCAGGGTGGGGTCTCGTGCTCAAGCGAACCGCCGACGTGATCATCACCACACTGCTCATTATCCTTCTGTCTCCGGTCTTCATTCTAGCCGCCGCAGCCGTGGTGATCGATTCGGGTCTTCCGGTCTTCTACAGGCAGACAAGGCTGGGGCGGGACAACGCCCCCTTCAGCATGCTCAAGTTCAGGTCCATGAAGCAGGGAGCCCATTCGCAGAAGGCAGAGTTAAGGAAACTGAACCAGTCCTCAGGCCCGCTTTTCAAGATAAGGAACGATCCCAGGGTAACCAGGGTCGGAAGGTTCCTGAGAAGATGGTCCATTGACGAACTGCCGCAGCTGTTCAACGTTCTCAGGGGCCAGATGAGCCTTGTAGGCCCAAGGCCCCCCCTTCCCGAAGAGGTTGAGGAATACAGCAGGCGCGACTTCAAGAGGCTGCACACGATACCCGGGGTCACCGGGGTCTGGCAGATAAGCGGAAGAAGCAACCTCGGCTTCGATGAGATGGTGAAGCTGGACCTCTACTATGTGGACAACTGGTCCATCTGGATGGACCTTGCCATCCTCCTGCTCACCCCTTCCGCCGTGGCGGCGGGGGACGGCGCGTACTGAAAAAAAGGGGGCCGGAAGAACCGGCCCGCCTTTACATGGAGCGCTGCCGTACTAGTTGATGGGCAGTCCCTCGGTGAACTGGTCCACCGTGGCGCGGATCGTGCTCACCTCGGCATCGATCTCGTCGGTAACGGCGGTGATCTGTGCCCTGGCCTCCACCAGTTCGTTCCTCAGGGCATCCACCTCAGCCTGAAGGGCCTCCATCTCGGGGTCGGTGTCCCTGAGCTCCTCCAGCTTCACCGAAAGGTCGTCGAGCACCGCAAGGTCCGGGATTATGTTCCTCAGGGTGTCGGTCTGGGCGATGAGGCCGTCGAGCTTCATCTGAACCTCGTCCAGCAGCTCCAT
>CAYLXG010000091.1:0-9956 GCA_964387445.1 uncultured bacterium | reverse complement strand
ACGAAAATATAATAGAATCACTAATGGTAGATGTTGACCTTCAAGGAACCGGAGCTGGAGAAACTGGCTATCTGGTCCCCGGAATCCGTTGCTCCCGCGGTTACCACCGCTGTCTGGCCACCCTGGAAGGTCTGGTCGGGGTGGAACCAGGGGGGCGGGCAGTCGCCGCTGGCTTTGATGGTTCCGGGACCGGAACCGCTGTTGCCCGCGGCAACGCTGTGGAATATTCCCGCAAGCAGCACGTTTTCTTCGGCTTCCCTGAGTGTGGCGTTGCCCACGGGAGTGGTTCCCATGGACATGGAGAGCACGGAAGCCCCGTTCTCGGCGGCGAACTCCATGGCTTCTATCCAGGTGGGGAAACCTCCGGTGTAGTAATAGATCCGGAGGGCCATTATGGTGGCGGAGGGGGCAACACCAGTCTCCGTTCCGGCGGTTCCGTTCCCAGCTATGGTTCCGGCGCAGTGGGTACCGTGGCCGTGGTCGTCCATGGGGTCGTAGGGGTCTCCGGATCCGTAAAAGTTATAACCGTAGTGGTATCCTGCGGGAGTGTCGTGCCACATGTTGGCGCTAAGGTCGGAGTGATTGTAGTCGACACCGGTGTCTATCACACCGACTATCACACCCTCGCCCTCGTAACCCGTTGCCCAGACCTGGTCGGCGTTTCCCGTTTCCACTCCCCAGGCCAGCCCGCGGTCCCGCTCTTCAGGTGCAGGGGCACGGCTGTCCACCGGATGGATAAGGGCGGCGTCAGGGGACCCGCTGTCTATGCAGCGCACATCTTCCCGGAGGGAGAGCAGCCGTATTACCTCCGGGGTGGTTTCGCAGTAAATGCCGTTCATGAGCCAGAAGGGGGTCACCCTTTCTGAAGGTGTCTGCCGGAGGAATTCCAGTACCGGCTGTCCTGTGACCGCGGCATTGGATTTCAGCGCGTCCACCACGAACTGCTGCCGCTGTGCGCGTGACATGCCCAGGGTGGCGCTCTGCACCCACTGATGGTCAAGGGAACCCTCCATAAGTATCACCACGGGAATGAGCTCTCCCGGGGTTCCCAGGGCGGCTTCCTCGAGAATGTCGGGGTGGACTGGGGCGGCCAGGGCAGCCCCTGCAATTGCCAGAATGATCAGATTCTTCATGGGTACTCCTATGTTGATGGTGTTATCGGGGAATCAGTAAAAAACATAGCATGGAGGTTGGTTACTTCAAATAGCTCGATGTTAGCCCGGGGCCGATGGCATTGTTATGATACTGAAGAGAACACCATCATATGCAATAATCGGAGGATCATAATGGAAGTCAAACTGCCCTCATGCGCAAGCTGCCCCTTCCCTGTGGAGGAGAGGCTCTGCAGGAATCCGGAGGGGAAGGGACCATCTTCATGCCCCGTGCGCATGGAGGGCCTGGTGGAAGAGGCCGTTCGTCTGTACCAGAGTCCGGAACTCAGGGAGTTCGCCCTGCAGGCGTCCCTCCAGGAGGCCTGCGGGTATTCAGGCAGGGCCCCGGGCAACCTCTCTCCCGTGCCATGCAAGCCCAGACTGCTGGAAACCGCGGAGTTCGCCGAAAGGATGGGCTACAAGAAGCTGGGACTCGTGTTCTGCACCGGTCTGAGGAAAGAGGCAGCCGTCATCGACGGTTTTCTCAGGGAGCGGGGTTTCCAGGTCGTTTCGGTGATCTGCAAGGCCGGAAGGATACCGAAGGAGACCATAGGGGTGAAGGACGGGGAGAAGATAGTCCCGGGAACCCTGGAGCCCATGTGCAATCCGGTGATGCAGGCCCTTGTCCTTAACCGCGCGGGAACGGAGTTCAACATAGTGGCGGGGCTCTGTGTAGGCCACGACTCACTGTTCATGATGCATTCGGAAGCCCCTTGCACGGTGCTGGTGGCCAAGGACAGGACGAGCGCCCACAGCCCGGCGGCGGCCATATACACCCTGGACGGATATTCCAGGTACCTGAAGGAGCGCAGCTAGCCGGGCTTCACCGCCCTGAGGCTGAAGAGGAGGGGTATCCTGTTCAGCGGTTCAGGAAGACGGTACATGCCGTCATCACACCTGACCATGCTTTCCAGGCCCTTCCAGTGAAGGAAGTCGAACTCATGGAGGAACTCTATGGAAAGCCCCGCTCCGGTCAGGGCGCAGATAACCTCAGAGAGGGTCCACTGGAACTCCCTGGTGGGGTTCTTCACCATGTACTCACCGTCCGCGTAGTCGGGATAGTCCCCTGGCCAGTCGATATGCCCGCCGTTCATGAAGTACCTGTACTTAACCTTAAGACCCTCTGATTCGTCATCGAAAACATGCATGAAGGGGTGTGACTCCATCAGGTAGAAGACTCCCCCGGGTTCAAGATACCCGGCCACAAGGCGGCCCCACTCCTCTATGTCCGACACCCAGCAGAGAACACCTATCGATGTGTAGACAAGGTCGAACTTCTCGTCGAGTACCTCCGGGAGGTCGAACAGGGCGCTTTGAACAAATCTGGCCTGGAGCCCCGTTCTCTCCGAGAGTTCCCCGGCGGCCTTGAGGGACTCTTCGGAGATGTCTATGCCCGTAACCTCAGCGCCCAGCCGGACCAGGGAGAGGGTGTCGGTCCCGATGTGACACTGGAGGTGCAGAGCCCTCTTCCCTGAGATGTCGCCAAGTTCACGGACCTGAACCGGGTCCAGGTGATGCCCGCCCTGGAGCAGTGAATCAAGTTCGTACGACCGCAGGTGCACCGGCGCGATCTCGTCCCAGTGCTTCCTGTTGATCTCCTCTGCCTTTCTGTCCCTGGCCATTTGCCCCCCCAATGAAAAGGCCCCCTTGCGGGGGCCGTGAAGAATGCGCTGAAGTTTTAGTAGATGAACGGGTTGAAGAGCCTTACCCCGAATATCGGCTGGTACTGGCTGGAGTTGATGATCACCCAGTTGTCGAAAACGGTGTCTACGGAGAAAACGGCATAGTAACCGTTCTCAAGCATGACGAAGTAGCTGGAGCCCTCGATGGCCGCCGCGGAGTTCTTCCAGGCGGCGTCGCCGGGACCGGGCGCCAGATAGTTGTTCGCCGTGGCTATCATGGAGGCGGTGCCGCCGGGGTAGTTCTCCGGGTCATGGTTCCCGCTGTAGAAAAGTATCGTGTCCCCTGCCCATTCTATGTACAGGTCCTGGGCGAAGGAATCCTGGGAGGCGTCGCCCAGCGCGGTGTGGGTTTCGAAGAACTGTATCCCGCTGTTTCCGTAGACGGACATGGTATCGTCGACCAGGTACATCTCTGCCCGGTCGTCCGCTTTGTTGGACTGGTCTTCGGATGAATCAAGGGCCTTTATGGCGTCCACGCAGTAGTATCCGGTTCTGGTGGCAATGTGCTGTGTGGAGGTACCCTCCACCTGGGCCACTATCTCCCAGTTCCCGGGGTTGGTGTCTGCGTACCATACCCGGTAGCCGTCGACCTCAACGCTCACCGGATCCCATGCCACGGTGATGGTATCTCCCTTGCAGTTCTCCGTATCTATCCTGCAGTTCTGAACCACGGGCAGTGTTCCTCCGGGGGAACTGGGCGAGTCGGAACAGCCTGCGATAAGCAGCGAAACTCCAAGTATCAGCGATAGAACTCTCATGTATGCCTCCCTTTTCTGTTGCACACCGATTATAGCCCTGTGGGGGGCTCAGGCCAATTCCGGCTCGTGTTTACCCGGTGTTTCCGCCGGGCTATACTTATTACTTCCATCGGAATGTTTTGTTTCAGCAGGGGATAAGGGGGAGATATGGGCAGGATAGCTGGAATAGACCTGGGAACCACATTTTCCGCTCTGGCGGTGCTCAACGAGGTGGGAAGGCCGGAAACGGTGCCCAACGCCGACGGGGAGAGGATAACCCCCTCAGCGGTCTTCTTTGCCGAGGGGGGAGTCGTCCTGGTTGGGGAGGAGGCTGTCAACGCCATCTCTTCGGAACCGGAGAAGGGTGCCCGGTGGGTCAAGAGGTTCATGGGCAACGACGAATACCCCGACCCCGTTTCAGGGAAGAAATGGAGCCCGGCGGAGCTCTCATCCCTTGTGCTCAGGAAGCTCAAGGAGGACTGCGGGGAACAGGTGGGGGAGATCTCCCACGTGGTGATAACCGTTCCCGCTTACTTCGACGAGGTGAGAAGGAAGGCCACCATGGATGCCGGCAAGCTCGCCGGCCTCAATGTAGTTGGAATAATAAACGAGCCCACCGCCGCAGCCCTTTACTACGCCACCCAGCACGCCGTGGGCGGGCGGATACTTGTTTTCGACCTGGGCGGAGGCACCTTCGACGTGACCCTTATGGACGTTAACGGCAAGCAGGTTGACATACTGTGTTCCCGGGGGGATCACCAGCTGGGCGGAGTCGATTTTGACAGAGCGGTGATGGGCCTGATGGAGAAGACCTACAAAGCTGAAACCGGGGGCAGCCTGATAACCGACGGCGAGAGCAGGGCGAGGCTGGCCGTCGAGGCGGAGTCCCTGAAGAGGACCCTGAGCCGGAGCCCCGCCGCAACCGCCCTCCTCTACGGCGACAGCGGCCAGTGCAAGTTCAAGATATCCAGGGAAGACTTCGAGGAGGAGATATCTCCTCTCATGGCCCGGATAGGCATGCTGGTGGAGGATGTGCTCGACGAGGCAGAGACCGAACCGGAAGAGGTGAACAGCGTACTTCTGGTGGGTGGAAGCACAAGGCTTCCGGCGGTTCAGAACAGGCTTGAGAAGATATTCGGCTTCCCCCCCACCAGCGCGGTCAACGTTGACGAATGCGTGGCGCTTGGGGCCGCGATCCACGCTGGCCTTCGGCTGATGGAGGAGAGCCCCTCGAAGGTGGACGGAGCGGTTGCCTCGGGGCTCAGGGACATCGGGCTGAAGGAGGTGTGCAGCCACTGCTACGGCACCCTCGCCCAGAACCTCGACGAGAACACCGGCAGGCAGGTGCTGGAGAACGATGTGCTGATAAAGAAGAACACCCCCATACCATGCAAGATAACCAGGACCTACTACACCGCCGGAGAGGGCCAGACCCAGGTTGACGCCAGGGTGACCCAGCACCCCATAGCCAGCAGGGACGCGGACCTGGTGAACGTGGTTGCCTTCGGGAGCCTTCAGCTTCCCCCGGGGAGACCCGCCGGTCAGCCGGTGAAGGTCACCTACAGCTACGATGCTGACCAGAGGATGCACTGCGTGTTCGAAGACGAGAACAGCGGAAAGAAGCTGGAGCTGGACATAGACACCCAGGCAGGCTCAATGGGAGGCGAGAAGCTCAGGCAGAAAGCCGCCGAGCTGGAGGGCTTCACCGTTGACTAGAGCGCTGCTCTGCCTCCTTCTTGCTTCCACCGCGGCCCTTGCCGCCGAGGAGGGGGCCGGTCAGGCCGCCTGCTGCTGCGTGGGGGTGGTCATCATGATCCTGGCTGCAGTGGGGTTCAGCGAGAACAGGAAGAAGGGCGCCGCCGGTGAAGCGGCCCAGGCTCCCCCGCCCCAGCCCCCTGGGGGAATACCCGCCACCTTCCAGGTGAGGGTGGTCCCGTCGGTGCAGGATTTCGGGGGCACCAACATGGAGTGCTTCTCACTGAAGATGAGGGGTCCCATCAACCTGCACCCTGCACAGCTCACCGCGGCCTTTCACCTGACCATGTGGGACATAACACAGGGGAGCGGCGAGAAGGAGCGCAAGCCGGTGCTCTGCTCGATTCCCCAGTTCCAGCTGAAGGGCACACAGGTGTTCCTGTGGACCCATGTGGTTCAGATGCCCTACGCACAGGGAGTGCTCAACGACTGGACCGACGTGCTCTCCATCCCTGTGGACACACTGACCTTCCCGGCCAGGGGAAGGAGGAAGCTCTCCTTCGAGCTTGTGGTGTCTTCCCTGGGGATCGATACCGGCCCGGTGAACGCGGCCCAGTGCGTCCACCACCACGAGAGTTCAACATACGGATATGTGGATGGCATTCAGCAGCGGATAAAGACCGAGGAGCTGGGTCTTAAGCTGGCCGCGGCGGTGAGCGCCGTGGACGGCTCCCAGGACGAATCGGAGAAGTCGGTGGTCCGCCGGTGGATGGACTCCAGGATAGAGAGCCTTCCCGAGAACATGAGGGGGGACACCACCAGGGCCCTGAGCCGCGCACTGATGATAGCGGAGAGGCTGGGGAAGAGGCTGGCTCCTGAAGAGGTCCCGATCATGGTTGAGGAGCTGGTGGAGCAGTACCCTGTGGCGAACCTTCCAAAGGGCGACCTTTACGATGTGGTGAAGCTCTGCATGGAGGTTGCCGCCGCCGACGGCACCGCCGGACCCGGAGAGCTGGACCTGGTGAACAGGATATCGGATCTGCTGGGTGTTGACAGGGATTCCTTCACGAAGTTCCGGGACAAGCTCCTTCCGGCGAGCATGCACTCGGAGAAGGACATGGAGAAGATCCTGGGCCTGGATCCTTCCTGGAGCGTAAGGGAGAAGAAGAAGCATCTCCGGGGCCTTTACCGGGAATGGTCATCCAGGGTTACCCATTCGGACCCAAATGTCCGCGACCAGGCGGAGGAGATGCTGAAGCTCATCGCCGACGAAAGGGCGAAGCTGGATGCTGAAGAGCAGTCTTGATGCCTTAAGGGCGATCAGGTACGCAGGCGACGAACCTTCGATCTGGGGCCTTAAGCCCGGTGACGGCCCCGACGGCAGCGAGACCAAGAGGCAGCTGCTCACATCGGCGGTGAAGGTGATCCCCGAGCTGTTCCCCGCCCTGAGCCCAATAATGCTCCGGGTTCAGAAGGCCCTTACGGGAATGCCCTTCGAGGTTTTCGTATTCAGTGATGGAGCGCCTAAGGCCTTCTGCAGCGGCAGCGGCCCCAGCGAGGCAACCATCCTGGTAAGCTCCGGCCTGGTGGAGAGGTTCGGCCCGGAAGAGCTGGCCTTCGTGCTGGGGCACGAGCTGGGCCATGGATTATTCTGCCACAACTCCTACCCCAACCCCGCGGAGGTGGACGATACCCTGGACAGGCTGAAGGTCCTCGCCCTCTGGAGGGCCAGGGAGATAACCGCCGACAGGGCCGGTCTGGTGGCCACCGGGGACACCAACGCAGCCTTCCGGGCTATGATGAAGCTTGCAAGCGGGCTTTCGGACAGGTTCATAAGATTCGATGTGACGGCGTTTCTCGACCAGGTGAAGGACCTGGAGAAAACAGGGCCTTCCGCCTCCTTCCTTCTTTCCACCCATCCCTTCATCACCGCCAGGATAAGAGCGCTCCTCTGGTTCCAGATGAGCCAGCAGTGGTACACGGTGAAGGGAATGCGGGGGACCCCCGGTCTCTCCGCGGCGGAGCTGGACAGGAAGGTGGCAAAGGAACTGCACTTAACCATGGAGGAAAGGAAGAGATGAAAACGGGAATGGTTCTTTCAGCGATGCTGCTGTTATCCCTGGCTGCTATGGCCGGGGACATCTACGCGGTTCAGGGCGATGTGCTTTACCTGGCCGACACGGCAACGGGGGAATGGGAGTCACTTTCGGACTCCTGGAGCGGAACCGAACTGCTCACCTCGCTGGGCGGGTCGCTCTACGCCATACAGGGAGACGTGCTCTATCAGGTGGACCGCAGCGGCAACTGGACCGAGCTTTCGGACACATGGAGCGGAGCCACAGCACTTACCGCCGGCGACGGAAGGCTCTATGCCGTTCAGAACGATGTGATCTATTCGGTGGACCCCTCCGACGGCAGCTGGGAGTCCGTTCCTGGAGAATACACCGGAACCACCCACATCGCCTGGGCAGGCGGCGCACTGATGGTGCTGCAGAACGACGTTCTCTACAGGACCGATCCGGTCACCGGCGACTACACTGAACTGCCCTCCAGCTACGCTGGCACCACGGCTGCAGCGGGCTCTTCCAGGTACTTCTTCGTGATCCAGGGCGATACCCTCTACAGGGTGGACCCCGTCAGCGGGGAATACTACAACCTCGGAGGCGGCTACCAGGGAGCAACGGAGATGGCCGCGGACAACAACTACGTCTACTGCATCTGGCAGGGATCCCTCTGGAAGACCGACGCCATGTCCGGCGACTACGAAAGCCTGGGCTCCAGCTGGGAAGGCACCACCGCCTTCTGTCTGCTTCACTGACGGATTCCCGCAAGGGAATGCTCCTGTCTGCCCTGGTCTACCCGGATCAGGGCAGATATTCTTTACCGGCCTTGCATATCGATCAGGGAGAAATGCAGAAGGACCAGGTCTCCGACCAGGGCGTGTAGGACGACTGTCCGGTAACCGAAGCCCGCACCCTCCACCAGTAAGTGCCCTCAGCTCCGGGAGTCAGTGTCAGTGAGGGGTTCTGTGTTATGGTTTCCCCGGGGCTCTGCATCGAAGGGTCCGTGTCGATCTGGTGATAATATCTGGTCGCCCCTGTTATGGCGTCCCACTGGAAATCAACATCGGCTCCGGTGAGGGTGTCACCGTCAGCTGGCATGAGAAGAGACGGGGGCAGCGCGGTGTCAGGAGAGCCGGGCGAGGACCCGCATGCCGACAGACAGGCCAGTGCAGCCGCAAGCATGATCTCCTTCAAAATGACCCCTTTCCAGCAGATACCCACATGAATGACCTCCGCATGTCTGGAGCAGACTGATACGTCTCCTGTATTGAACCTGTAATGAGTTCGAAGGTTCCCCGGGCGTTACGGGGAGGGTTTTGTATATTGCCTGAAACCCGTAACGGAGGAGCGCCCATGGATAAGAAGGGGACCATACCCCCGCACCTGTTCGTTTTCTTCACCGGAGCGGCGGTGATGGCCACCGAGATGACCGCTTCCAGGTTCATCGCCCCCTGGTTCGGAACCTCCACCATCGTGTGGTCGGTCCTTATCTCCACCGTGCTGGCCGCCATGTCCCTGGGATACTGGTACGGGGGAAAGCTGGCGGACAGGAAGCCTTCCTGGAGCCTTCTCTACTCGCTTCCGGTGATCACCGGTGTCCTCATAGCATTCATTCCATTCCTGGGGAGGATCCTCTTCTCGGGGCTTACGGAGGGGATACGGAGTACGCCGGCGAACATCATACTCCTTTCCTTCCTGGGCATTGTGGCCGTGTTCGTCCCCCCCGTTTTCGTTCTGGCAATGGTAAGCCCCTTCATGGTGAAGCTCCTTGCCCGGAGCGACAACACAGGCAGGACCGCGGGGTCCCTCTACGCAATGTCCACCCTGGGAAGCATCTTCGGTACCCTTATGCCTACCCTGGTGTCCATCCCGCTCCTGGGAACCAGGGAAACGCTGTTCATCTGCTCCGGAGTGCTGATACTGCTGGGGGGGCTGGGTCTTGGAAGGAAAAGGGCGGCGGTGCTCCTTCTGCTCCTTCTTCCAGCCGGCGGGTGGATCCTTTCGGGAACCGCCGTCAGGCGGGTGAACAACGTGATCCACGAGGAGGAGAGCAGCTACCAGTATCTTCAGGTGCAGCGCAGGGATGACGGGACCACCCTTCTCATTGTGAACGAGGGCGGAGCCATGCAGTCCATAGCCCGGGTCAACGATGTTCTCAACCCCGCTTCCACCTACTACGAAAGCTATCTCCTGCTTCCCTACATGGGGGATTTCTCGCCGGATCCCAGGATACTCATCGTGGGGGCCGGAGCCGGCACCATCCCGCACCTGCTCTCGGTCCATGTTTCCCGGAACTTCCCTGGAATGGAGCTGGAAGCCGTGGAAATCGATCCCCGGGCCACCGAACTGGGCTATCTCTACTTCGGAAGCACTCCGGAGGAGTGCACGGTGCACACCGCCGACGGCAGGTCCTTCATGGATTCCGCGGAGGATACCTGGGACATAATCGTGACCGACACCTACAGCAATCAGATATACATCCCATTCCACCTCACCACACTTGAGTACTTCCAGTCAATGAGGAACAGCCTTGCCCCGGGGGGAATAGCGGCGATGAACGTGAACGCCCTGGACAATACCTCGGCGCTTCTGAACTCGCCCGGACGCACCGCCGGTGAGGTCCTCGCC
>CAYLXG010000090.1:0-10077 GCA_964387445.1 uncultured bacterium | reverse complement strand
GAACCGCCGCCGGTTCCTCCTGAAGCCATCCGTGATATCCCAGAGCGGTTTCCATTGACACATAGCTCTCTGGAACGATACGGTTGGCAATGGTGAAGAGCCCCGGAGACTTGCCGGCAATGTGATGATCGATGGTGTACAGACCTCTTTTCAACCTGACAAGCTCCCCAGCCTTCAATGCCCTGTTCACCAGACCCCATCTTCTTGCATCTCCACCCTCAAGCAGGCTTGCCAGAACCGCAGTTGATACGATCCTGCCAGCCATCCCATTTTGCAGCAGCATCTCAGAAAGCCTATGCAACACAACTCCTTCCTTGTGGAAGTATTATGCGCATTTTCATGGCAGAAAGCAAATCATGCATGAAACTTCCACATTATGGAAGTATCGCGCAGGAAATTCATCTTCCTCCAGGAGCGGGTAATGGTTCTTCAATTCCCTGATCCTCCCGGGTTCCGTTCCCAGTAGTCCCTGTCGCTGAACCATTCAGAGGGTGGAAGAACCGGACTATTCTCCATCGAGGACACGGCGGATGGATGAGGTCAGCTCCATCTTGGAGAAGGGCTTCTGAATGAAGTTCACCCCTTCGTTGAGCACACCCTGGTGGGCTATCACATCGGCGGTGTAGCCCGACATGAACAGCCTTTTCGCCTCAGGATAAAGGGAGAGGATGTTCCGGGCCAGGTCCCTCCCGTTCATCTCGGGCATAACCACGTCCGAAACGAGCAGGTCAATCTCCCCGGAGTGCTCCCTTGCCAGTCGGATGGCCTCGCCGGGCGACCCCGCCGGGAGAACGGTGTAGCCCTCCATCTCCAGCATCATGGTTACCATTTTCAGGATCGAAGGCTCGTCCTCAACCACCAGTATCGTCTCGCTTCCCCTGGCCGGGCTCTCCTCGTGGTCCATCCTCCGGGGAGCGGGCTTCCTGCTCTCCGCCGCCGGCAGGCAGATCCTGAAGGTGGTTCCCTGCCCCTCCTCGCTGTAAACGTTTATGAAGCCGCCGTTCTGGGTGACTATGCCGTACACGGTGGCAAGCCCAAGCCCTGTTCCCTGCTCTGAATCCTTCGTCGTGTAGAAGGGCTCGAAGATGTGGGAGCTTGTCTCCCTGTTCATGCCGCAGCCGTCGTCGCTCACCGAGAGCATCACATAGCTGCCGGGGGAATAGCCGGGATCAGCGGCGCAGTGTTCCTCGCCGAAGTTTGCTGCGGAGGTTTCTATGCAGACCCTGCCCTGGTGGTGCCCGATGGCGTCCCGGGCATTGATGGCCAGGTTGGTGAGCATCTGGTCCACCTGTCCCGGATCGATGTTCACAGGGGGAAGGCCGGACCCTGGTGTCCAGACGAGTTCGATGGATTCGCCTATGAGCCGTTCCAGCATCTTGAGGGTGGAAGCTATGGTTTCGTTGAGGTCTATGATCCTGGGGGCGATGGTCTGCTTCCTGGCGAAGGCCAGGAGCTGCTTCGTGAGGTTTGCGGATCGCTCACCGGCTTTCCTCACCTCTTCGAGGTCGGCCCGAAGGGGGTCCGGTGGATCCAGCTTCTCCAGTGCCATTTCCGTGTGGCCCAGGATGACGTTCAGCATGTTGTTGAAGTCATGGGCAACGCCCCCGGCAAGCCTTCCCACCGATTCCATCTTCTCCATGAGGCGCATGCGGTCCTGCATCTGCCTCTGAACTGAGACGTCGCGCACCACGCCCAGCAGGCCCACCACCTCTCCCCGGGCATTGCGGACAGGGGTACCCACCGTTTCGGTGATGAACTCGGTTCCGTCCCTGCGCACATGGTGGATCTCGTATGGTTCCCACTTCTGGGTGGCCAGGGGATTGTACCGGATCCTCCCCTGCTCCAGATACTCCTCCTCGTTTCGGTAGAGTATGCTGGTATTCATGCCTATGACCTCTTCAGGTTCATATCCGAACATCCTGGTGAATGCCGGATTGACCTTCCTTATCACACGGCTTGTGTCGGCGTAGATCACAGCCTCCGGAAGGGAATTGAGTATCTCCTCAAGTTCTGTGGCGATGTTCTGGTAGCTCTCTTCGGCCAGCTTCCTGTCGGTTACGTCCTGCACCGTTCCTGTGATCCTTGTCACCCTGCCGGTCTCATCCTTCTCAGGGGTGCCTATTGCGTGGTGGTAGCCATGGCGGCCGCTGGGAAGCATGACCTTGAGGTCAACGGCGTATCCCTCGCCGGTTTCAACTGCGTTCTTGACAGCTTCCTCGAGCCTGGCGGCATCCTCCGGTGAATGGAGGGCCATCACCTCCTCGTAGGAAGGGGGGCCCAGGTCGAAGTCCCGCTCATATAGCTCGAACACCGTTCTGGACCAGAGGAGACCGCCGGTGATCACATTGAACTCCACATGACCGATCCGCCCGGTCCTCTGGGACTCCTGCAGTCTGCGTTCGCTTTCCCGGAGGGCTCCCTCCGCCTCCCTGCGTTCGGATATGTCCCGGGTGACCCCCTGCAGGGCCACCGGCTGACCATTATCATCCACCAGAACCTTGCCGGTTATCTCCACCCACAAGGGGGTTCCGTCCCGCCGGAGCATCTGCGCTTCGAAGATCGTCCTGCGGAAGGTGTCGATGTTCTCAAGGGCCGCAGCTATCTCCCTCGACATGATGGCATAGTTCGGTTCATCGCAGAAGCTGGAGAGGGGCTGGCCGATCATCTCTTCAGGGGTATAGTCAAGAAGGGCCGTGGAAGCGGGGTTGATGTATCTGAACACCCCGTCCAGGGAAAGCAGCCAGATGCAGTCCACGGTGTTGTCCGCAAGAAGACGGTAGCGCTCCTCGCTTTCCTTCAGGCTGGCCTCGATCTCCTTCCTCTGGGTGATGACCCTTCCAATGACGAGGATTCTGTTTTCCCCAGCCAAGTTTGTATGGAGAAGGCTGTTCTCGAACCAGATAAGGCGCCCGTCCTTGCTCTTCGCAAGCCATTCGAACTTCTGGGGACCCTCCGTTACAGCCTTCTGGAAGTGTTCGAAGGCCTCCTTGCGGGTGTACGGCGGTTCGTTCACCGTCATGTCCCCCACATCGAGCCTCTGCATCTCCTCCAGGGTATAGCCGAAGGTCTCCTCGGCGGTCCTGTTTACATCGACGATCTCACCTGTCTGCCCGTCGTGTATGAAGATGCAGTCGGTGGAGGCGTTGAAGACCGCTTCGTAGCTGCTTCTGGAATGTTCAAGGGCGGCCCTGACCCCTTCGCTCTCAGTCATGTCGCGGCCGTAGACGGCAACTGCGGCAACATCTCCCGATGGACCGGGAACAGGGTACAGGGAGTTGCGTATCATCCGCCCTTCCCTCTCATCCTCCTCCACGACAGGTTGCCCAGTGGCAATTACCTTCTCCACCCACCGCTTCCTCCGGGCGGCCACTTCAGGGGGGATAAGGTCATAGCTGCACTTCCCGATGAGGGAGCTGCTCTCATGGCCAAGCCTCCGGGCCACTTCATCGTTCACGGCCAGGAATACACCGTTGGTGTCTATAAGGAAAGCCGCGTCGGCGGAGGCGTTCAGAAGCGCACTGATCAATCCGCCGTCAGAGATATGCATACTGGCTGTCTTGGGTTCATTCGCGCTCATTGCACCACTTCCAGGCTGCAGGCTCATGAAAAGAGGTTATCTGAGTTTACGACTTGAAGATATGCTCCGGACTATCCGTCGTCCATCGGTCAGATGATCCGGTCAGATGGTGAAGTACATCAGGTACAGCACGGTGCGCCCCTCTTCCCGGGCGAGATGAAGCTCCACATGGTATCCGTTGCTGGAGGTACGCCTGGTGAGGATTACGGTATCCGGGGCAGGGGGCCACCAGTCGCACCTGTCCGAGGCGAAGCCCGGCGGGAACGAATCCTCATCCAGCGTGGCCAGCTGCCTGATAAGGGATTCCACCTCTTCCTCCGGGATCCGGATCCTGGCGAAAACTATCGGGTCAACAGGGGGTATGTGGTAGAAAGAAAGCCCCACTGCGCCCTCCGGCAGGTCGATGCCTGTCTCGGCCTGTATCTTCTCCATGGCCTGGGAGTCGAATGTCTCCTCATCCAGGGAGTACTCGGTGGCGTCCCGGTGCTGGCAGCCTGTAAGCATGAATGCCATTAGTATTGCCAGTGCTCCGCAAGCAGCGGCGAAGGAAAACCGGCGAAGGGCCTTCATCATGAATTGTCTCCTATCCTGCGGCAACGGAGTGCGCTTTTCCGGTGGTAATGCCCGCCTCCTGGAGCACCCTGGGGCGCCGGATCTTCCTGGTGGTGGTCTTTGGGAACTCGGTCTCCCGGAGTATGTAGTTCGATATTCTCTTGAAGGAGGGGTTGCGTCCATTTACGGCCCTTATCTCCGATCGGATCACTGAGAGCCCGAACTCTTCCGTGAGCTTTTCTCCCTTTCCCTCCGCCATGGCGATCAGTGCGTCGTAGTCCGGGAACACTATGGCCCATATCTCCTCGCCTTTGGTGGAGGCTTCCCTGCCGAACACAAGGCTTTCGGCTATGAACTGGCTGCGGTTCAGCTGGTGCTCCAGTTCCTCGGGGTAAACGTTCTTCCCGTTCTTGGCCACTATGATGTTCTTCTTCCTGCCGGTAACGGTGAGGATGCCGTTCTCCAGCCTGCCGTAGTCCCCGGTGCGGAACCAGCCGTCGGGGGAGAGCACCTCGGCGGTTGCCGCGGGGTCGTTGTGATAGCCCTGCATCACATTGGGCCCCCGTACCAGTATTTCCCCGGCTCCGTCCGCATCCGGGGATTCAATGCGCACATCCACATCCGGCAGGGGAGGGCCAACGGTTCCGGGAACCCGCACATTGTACCTGCAGACCGCAACTATCGGGGAGCACTCGGTAAGGCCGTAGCCCTGGAGCATTCTGAAGCCCAGCTGACCGAATCCCCTCATGACATCCGCATCCAGGGCGGCGCCGCCGGAGACAAGGGTGCGGAGGGAGCCGCCGAACTTATCGTGCACGGCGGAGAAAACCTTCCTGCGGGTGCCCTTCAGACCCACCAGTTCAGCTGCTTTGGCTATTGTCTTCCCGAAACCGAACTTCAGTTTTCCCGCGGGCATGGATCCTATCTGGGCCATTATCCTGCGGTACATCCCCTCCCAGAGAAGGGGAACACCAAGCACAAGGGTGATGGAGTTCGCTGACAGGTCCTCGGCTATGTACCTGAGACCCCGGCTTATCACAACGGTGCATCCGTGCTGAAGGGGGCAGAGGAATCCGCAGACGCACTCGTACATGTGATGGAATGGCAGAACCGAAAGGAAGACCTCGTCGGTTCGTATGAAGGCCGACGCCAGCATCATCTGAAGGTCGCTGAGGATGTTCCCGTGGGAGAGAACGACTCCTTTGGCGGCCCCCATGGTTCCCGAAGTGTATGAGATCACCGCCACGGAAGAGGAGGTTACATCGGAATCATCAGCAAAGGGAGGAAGCACCGTTTCACCCTGGAGCATCAGTGATGAAAAGCCGGGGAAGAGGGCGCTTGCACCGTTCATGGCGTAGTATCGGGAGCACACCGACCCCTTGCCCGAGCGAAGATGGGAATGAACCGACTCTTCCATGGAGGCGTCGAAAACGAACACAGCAGCCCCGGAGTAATGAATTATGCCTGAGATGTCCGAGGGGGGCAGCTCCTTGTCTATGGGCACAACCACGCCTCCGGCGAAGAGGGTTCCCAGGAATACGGTGGCCCAGTCTATTCCATTCCTGCCGCAAAGGGCCACCACCGGAGCCGGCCCCAGTTGCAGAAGCCCCCTGGCAAAACTTGATGCCGCTGACTCCAGGTCTGAAAATGAAATGCTCCTGGGAGATCCGTCGCTCCCGAGCTCCCTCATGAACTCCCTGGTCCCGTGCTCAAGGGATGAAGCCCTCACCATCTGGGGAATGGTATCGAATCTTTTAATGTCTCTCAGCGGCCCGCCTGGAATGTCTTTCATGCTCCTTCACCCCCGGAGTTAAACCGAACACGATGTAGTAGAATAGCCAACCCAATGTGCAAAAACAAGAAATCAGGGGGAAGAACGGTGCTGGTGAACGGCCCCATCCATTAAGAAATCACTCCTTCTCCCATTCGGGAACGGTGGGAAGGAACCCCAGCTCAGGGCAGTTCCTGCAGATTACGGGAGTGCCGGGGAGGTATCCTCCCGGGTCCCTTATCAGCTTCCTGCTCTCCACGAAAGAGGTGCCGTTCCATATCTCCCTGAAGCTGGTTTTGCTGAGATTGCCGTAGTCATTACGAACGAAAAGCTCTTCCCTGCAGCATGGCAGAACACCTGAATCGCAGCTGATGTATGCTCCCCTCCAGGGCCAGGAACAACCCTGGCCACGGTTTTCGCCCTTCATCACTGACCTTTCGGGAAAGAGGCTCGAATGCCATTCCCTCCCTGCCTCAGGCGGGAACCATGGCCTGATGAACCTGATCTCATTCACCCCCAGCCTGGCGGCGATCTTCCTTGCCTCTTTCATCTCGTGCTGGTTAAAACCGGTGATGCAGAACTGCCAGCTTACGATGGGGTATCGGGAGCGCCGGCGCCGCTTTTCAAGAACTATCCGGCGTACGTTCTCAAAGGCCAGTTCAGGGTCCGCTTCAGGTCCCATGAACTGCCTGACGGTTTTCCCGCTTGTTCCGTGGCATGAGAAGATCAGCTGCTCCAGTCCGGAGTCCAGTATGCATTCAGCCAGATTATCCTGTCTGATGTTCATGTTCGATGATACGACTACCGATATGTTCCTGCGGGAACAGCAGCGGATCATGTCCAGGGTCTCAGGGAACAGAAGGGGTTCTCCGAAGCCGTAGAGATTGACCCTGAACAGGTATTTTCCGGTCTGGTCGATAATATTCTGGAAGCTTTCAAGGGTCATCCTCGCTGGCTGCCTTTCTCCCTCGGCTCTCTCCTTTCTGCTTCCCGTGCACCAGCGGCAGCCCAGGTTGCAGATACCGCATGATTCTATCTTAAGGAAGAATGGCATCGAATTTATCCTTGTCCTTCCAAGCACCCGGTTCCCCTCGGCCTTCAGGACATTCAGCAGCCTTGCCGGTGTAAGCCTCCTGATCAAGGACCGCAGATGTCCCGCCTTTATCCTCAAACGGCTGCCGATACCGTAACCCGACGTGGCCGAGTGCAGATCAATCAGCGGCATGCTGTGCCATCACGGTCTGAGCGGCATGAATACCCTGTTCCACCGCTCCGGGAATGAGACAGTTGCAGTAGTTGCCCTGTCTGCCGGCAAAGACGAGATTGCTGAACCTGTTCACAGCGCTGAAAAGGGTGCTTTCCATTTCAAGATAGTTCTCCGAGAGAAGGGGTGAGGTGTTCTTCATATCCTCTGTATCCCATGACAGCAGCTTCCCATGGATAATACCCGTTCTCACTGCGTCACTGCTGACAGTTTCAATGAGCTTATTCCCGGACAGGCTCTCGGTTTCAGGGGAGATCCGCACTTCGAAGCAGAGCCCCTCGATACCCTCTGGTGCGTCTTCCCTGTAGATCGACGAAGGGTAATACACTCTGTTGAAAAGGGTGTTTTCTCCGTGATGGTATGTGTAAAGGTGCGGTCTTCTTCTACGCCGGGAAACCCTGTACACTGCGTAAACGAACCTGGTGGACGTTGCGGGAGCAGGTGCGGGGCAGGTTTCTCCAATGGTCTCATAGAAGTCCCTGACCGGGGCAGTCCAGACAACCGCGCCCGCCGGTACAGTTTCCCCGTCTGTCCTGACCCCGGTTATCCTGTTCCCGCTGTATGCGATGGAGAGCTTGCCGCAGCGGGTTATCACCCTTCCCCTGCAGCGGTCGGCAAGAAGATCCTTGACCCTGCCGATGCCCCCCCGTGGATATGAGTAGTAAGGCATCATATCATGGAAGAACTTTCCTGGAACCGAGAGTGGATCGCGGCGGTCCGATTCCAGTTCGGGCGCGCAGGAAAATGCTGAAACAGGCTTCGGGGCCCTTGTCCACCAGTTTTCGTGGAGTTCCTCACCGGTCATCCCAAGTTTGCTTTCGATCAACGGGGCATAGACGGATCTGTATGCCATGGCGCCGGTTCGCCGTTCAATGTGATTGCGGAGGTTCCTGCTTCCGGAAAAGCCCCTGAGCCGACTCAGCAGAGCTTTCAGAAGGTCAGCCCTGGCCCATGAGGGGTATCGGAGATACTCCGACGGGGATATCGGCAGCTGCCAGTACCGGTCTCCATTACTCACCGCGAACAGATATCGCCTGCGGTAAAGCTGCTCTCCGCTGAGCAGCCTGCGGAGGTATTTGCCGCACTCCCTGTGAGGATTGATCATGAGCATGTGCGGTCCTGAATCGAAGACGACTCCGTCCATTGTTCTGCTTCTGCACATTCCGCCGATCCCAGGAGATGTCTCGAACAGAACCCATTCGATACGGTTCCTGCTGAGTTCCGCCGCGGCGGTGAGTCCCGTTATGCCTGCGCCGATCACAGCCACTGGCGCCTGTTCAGGCAAGGGCTGCATTCCCCTGCATCCCGGCGGGTGGTTTCATTGAACCAGTAAGGTCCTGGGAGGCTATCATGGAGATCGGCACCTTTCTCGGGAAGGAACAGGAGACGGACAGAGGAACACAAGGGAGCGGTTGAATCACTCCCTGATACGAGTATAACTCACCGGCCAGGGCATGGTAAACCTTCATTGCAGTCATAACCTGGAGCCTTTTTCTCCTGCTCCTTTTCGATGCATGGTATCGTGAAGGACTACCGGAGGGATATCTCCTTGAAGTTTTGTGCTCTGCTGGTTTCCCCGGCCAGATATCGTTGACGGGAAACACATTGGAAATTATGCTCATCACCGGTAACCTTCGTGTTACGGAGAGAAGGCAGGCTCTCAGTTGATCTCAGTCCACAGGATGGGAAAATGGGGAAAAAGCATATACAGCTGCTGGTGCTTCTAGCCTACCCCCTTATCGTTCCTCTGTTCATGCACTCCGCCCTGGAGGTGCCCTTCGACCCTGAAACCGTGACCCGTTTCATTACTCCCTTCCGGTTCCAGGGCAGCGGCACTTTCGGCTGGGCGGTCATGGAATCCACGCAGTGGGACATTTTCAGGCCGGTCTACAGCCTGTCCGTACTCATGGATTACACCCTCTGGGGAACCAATGCAACGATGTACCATGTTTCCGACCTGCTGATCTCCTGGGTCTGCTATGGACTGGCTCTGTTCCTCCTGAAGAGAAGGTTCGGGCTCTTCGTGGGGGCCGCTGCTGTTCTGCTCTGGGCCTTCTCCCCGGTCCAGGCAATGTCGATCCACTTCATCTACGGCAGGAATGACAGGCTGGTAACACTCTTCATTGTGCTGGCCCTCTTCCTTTATGACAGGTGCCAGGGGTCTTCCGGGCGACGCAGGGCGGTCCTGCTGGTGAGCACCGCAGCCTCGATAGTACTCGCCGTTCTTTCCAAGGAAACAGGCATTTACTATTCGATACTCCTTCCAATATGGAGCATTGTCGTGCTCAAACGGCGAATACCGGAGATCTTCAGGTCCGATCTGGCTCTGTGGATCTCGGTGGCCGTCATGGGAGTGGCGTTCTTCCTTCTCAGGCAGCTTGCCGGGTTCGATCTTTCCATCGATGGAGATGGTCTCGTGTCACCCAGGACTTATGTGAACGGCATGGGGATCCTCATACAGATGGGTACCCCCCTGCTCGCCAGGTTCTCCCCCGACCCGCTGCTGGTGTGCTTCACAGCGGCGCTTCTGGTGGTGCTCACCGCCGCCATCCACAGGGTCCCGGCCTCGTCCCGATTCGGAGCCCTTGCCTTTGCTGTTGTAATACTGCCTATGCCCATGTTCTGGATCGTAAGCACATTCATCTGGGGCTGCTGGCTCTGGGCTTCCCTCTGGGCCGCGGGTTTGATCTCGGCGGTGAAGGAGCCGCTGTGGCGGAGATACGGAAAAGCCGGCAGATGGTCGCTTTCCATCATTGCCGCAGCCGTGCTGCTGATCTACGGTTCATGGTCCGGCAGGGTTGCCGACACCGTCACCAGCCAGATGCTTCAGATCGAGGCGATCACCGAACATGCCGCGGCTTCGTCAACGGGCCCCGTCTTTCCCGTTGGCGGGATCTAAAGCCCATATTCTGA
>CAYLXG010000089.1:0-10142 GCA_964387445.1 uncultured bacterium | reverse complement strand
TCGATCCCCGTTGCCCGCTCCATTACCGGGGTGATCTGATATGTTCTACTGGCCATCTCTCATTCTTGTTCTAGCTTCTTCCTTCTGGAGTTCAATTTACTATTCCAGCCCCCATGAAGAGGGCGGGCTGCATCAGAGGGCTTCCAAAATGGTGGCCTCGGGCAGCACGGCCGCCGCAGAACTCATGTGGAACAGCCCCGACGATCCGCCGGCGACCAGGGGTGATCTGCTGGCCTGGCTGGCCTGGTTCGGCAGGTACACCCTTCGCCCCGCCATGACCAGGCTCCCGGAAGGGGAAGCTGCCCTCGACGGGTATTCAGGCGAACTGATCCAGGCGGTCTATTCCGCCGGCTGGATGGTCCCCCGTCCCGACGGAGGCTTTCACCCGGAGGAGATGGTCTCCACAGGTGATGTGACCATTCTGTCCAGGCACTTTCCAGGTTTCGCCGGCAGGGATCACCTCTTCCTCTCCGACCTGGAGCGTTCACCATGACCGTTCTTGGGAAACAGGGAGCCCACCTTGAGGCTGCCATGGACATGATCAAGCGCTCCCAGGAGCAGCTGCCCCTGGGTCCGGCGCTCATTTCGTGGACCAGGATAGTCCTTCTTCCCATATGCGTATGGTGCGGTCTCAACGGCGGCCGGACAGCCCTTTTCTGGCTTGTCCTGGCGGCCTCCGCCAGCGACTACTTCGACGGCTGGTACGCCAGGAGGATACGGGGCTCCTCCACGCCGGGCAAGACCCTGGACATGCTCGCCGACAAGCTTTTCCTCTCGGTGATGCTAATACTGCTGGTAAAAACGGGGATCATAGGGACCGATTGGGCCCTGCTTCCGGCCTACTATCACATTGCAGTGGTACTGGGCCTCCTGCTGGTATCATGGAGCATAGGAATTCCCGTTGTGGCCATAACCACCAGCGAGAGGCTCACCGTGATCCTGAGCTATGTTCTGGTGATAACCGCAGCAGGTCACGGGGCATTCCCTGGGAAGAGCATATTCAGGGAGCTTACGAACATAACACTTATACTGACCCCCATTGCCGCAGTCCTGGGGGTCCTGAGCTACTTCAGGTTCGCCAGGCGTCTTATCCAGAGGTACGTCAGATGATGATCCTCGTCCTCCTGCTGATCTCCCGGGGAGCGCTGGAGCTGGAGAACGCCGGCCTTCTTAGTGAGGCGGGTGAAGCCTGGGAAGAGCAGGAGAGCGTATCCGGCCAGACCAGGATACTCTGCAGGATGCTGGAGGAAGCACTCTACGCAGGGGAAGGGGACAGGGCGCTGCTGATGATCGAAACGCTCTCTCCCTTCAGCGGAGACACGGCCCTGGTTGATTACTGGACCGCAAGGGCGGCATGGACCGCCGGCCTTTCACGGCTTGCCGCGGAAGGGATGGACCTTGTCCGGAGCGAGGACGACTGGCTTATGTTCAGGGCAAGGGGAACCGCCGCGCTGTACAGGGATGAGGGGGAAGAGGCCAGTGAATGGTTCCTTCTTTCCCTGGCCGCCGCGGACACTGCCAGGAAAGGCTTCTGGAGCGGGGTCGATCTCTGCCTTGCCCTTCTGTGCGCCGGGGATAACCATGGCGCACTGGCGCTGTCGAGGCTGCTTTTGTACAATTACCCGGGAGACGCCCTGGCCCCTGTGCTTTACGGTCATTGCCTCCAGGCATCGGGGGAACACGCAGAGGCCGCTGCTGTCCTGACCGATGCCGGCGCCGGCAATCCGGCGGTCTCCAGACTGGCCCACAGGCTCATGGAAGGATACGAAAGGTGAGATTCCTCAGAAGGTTGTTCGGTGAGAAGCGGGGGAAAGGGTAAGTTCCAGTCTGAGGACGTTCACTTTTCCGGAGACCGTGCGGAATCCAGGCGCTGTGGGTGTCTTCGCCCCTCGGGAGTCCGGGGGGGTGTGGTCATCGCTTTATATGGCCAGGGCCCTCCAGGAGTCCTATCAGAACATTCCGGTACACCTGGCGGTCCACAGGGACTTCCAGGAAATGGCGGGCTTCCTGCCCTGGAAGCCGGAGATCCATGTCTATGAGGGAGACCCTGGCTCCCTGGATCCGGAGGTTCCCCCTGACGTTCTGCTCTTCGCAACGGAACCAGACGACGGACTTGCGGCTTATGTGGAGGGAACATCGCCATCCGCCTGCGTCTCCTTCAGGGAACACCCGGCGGTGAACATTCGTGTCAGGATGCAGAATGAACCCCTTCCAGGAGCAGTGAACGGAATGATGTCCGTGCTGGGGCTTGCGGGTTTCGGCTCCTGGAAGCCTGAGGCTCCCTCGATCCTTTCAGACAAGGCGGCGGCAATACTGTCCCCGGTTTCACATAGAACGCTTCCCTACATGCTTGCCACCGAGGAGGCGGCGGGGATACTTGAGAAGAAAAGGGCCGAGATACCGCTGAAGCTCGTAATCACCAACGGGAAGAACCCGGGGATACCCGTTGACACCGGCCCTTCGCTGATGGCCGCCATAGTCGCCGGAGCTTCCGCGGTGATAACCACGGAACGGGATCTCTGGCTCCACGGCACCGCCCTGGGAATACCGGTGATAGCATTGGACAGGAGGGGATCGTTCACAGGCTGGGACTCTGAACCTGCCACAGGGGAGACCCAGTTCCTGGAACAGTGGGCGGCACTTATCAGGCGGGGCTGGTAGCATGAAGAAAGTGATCACCTACGGCACCTTCGACCTTTTCCACATCGGGCATCTCAACCTTCTCAGGCGGGCCAGGGAACTGGGGGACCATCTCACAGTGGCTGTATCCACCGACTCGTTCAACGCCCGGAAGCACAAGCAGTGCATATACCCCTGGGAACACAGGGCCGAAATAGTCAGTGCCATAAGGTATGTGGACGAGGTGATCCCGGAGACCTGCTGGGAGCAGAAGAGGGAAGACGTTGTACGCCTCGGCGTGAGCGTTTTCGTCATCGGCGAAGACTGGAAGGGGGAGTTCGACTTCCTTCAGGACCTCTGCCGGGTGGTCTACCTCCCCAGGACCGAATCCATCTCAACCACCACCATCAGAAGCAGCGTTCGAAGAGGCGAGCCGATCCGTTGAAGCTGCTCTTCTACGTTTCCAAGCTCTATTCCATACCGGTGGTGATGCCGGTCCTTGGGGAAGCGCTCTCGAGGAGCATCCCCTGCGCACTTTTCGCAAGCCGCAAGGTGATGGCGAACCTTCCCGGCGACCTCGCCGGGGTCCCGGTCTTCACCGGCCTGGCCAGGGCTTCGGACTGGGGACCGGACTATGTCCTGTGCCCGGGGAACTTCGTGGACTTCAGGCTGCCGGGGATCAAGGTCGAGCTGTTCCACGGAATAGGGATAGAAAAGCCGTCCCACTACGCCATAAGGCACTTCTTCGACATCTATCTCACATCCGGTCCGGTGGTGACGGAACGGTTCATTGAGCTCCAGAGGAAGCACGGCTACTTCCGGGTCTTCGAGACCGGCTGGCCGAAGATGGACCACATAATGGGCTATGATGCTTCAGGCATGTGGAGCGAACTGGGGATCGAACCTGATTCGAAGGTCATACTCTACGCGCCCACCCACAGCAGGTCCATGGAGTCCGCCGGCATGCTTCTTCCATCGCTGGCGGAAACGCCCCGACCGGGGGAGGTGTGGTTCTGCAAGCCCCACGAGTTCATGGACCCGGAGGTCATCCGCCGCCTTGAGGGATCAGGCATACGGATGGTCACGGGATACGACATAACCCCTTTCCTTCACCTGGCCCACGTGCTTGTCTCCGATACATCCTCGGTGGTTTACGAGTTCATGGCCCTGGACAAGCCCCTGGTTACCTTCAGGACGATGGGACGAAGGGACAAGGGCATCGACATTGCCTCCCCCGGGGAACTCAGGGGCGCCGTTGACAGGTGCCTGAAGCATCCCGGGGAGTTCAGCTCCAGGCGCAGGGAGCACATGGAAATGGTGAATCCAAGGCTGGACGGAACCGTATCCGGACGGATCATGGACCTTCTCGAAACACGACCAGGCCCCGCTGGAAGAAAACCGCTGAACCTCTTCAGGAAGGGCCAGGTGATCTGGCATTCCATGTTCAGGAAGGGCTATCTCAGGTAGTTGACAAGTTCCTTGAAAGCGTCATAGACCTCCCCTGGCTCCAGCCCAAGCCTGTCATCGGTCCTCTCCTTCAGCACAGCGCTTATCGCATGGCGGTGGACAGGCATGTGCCAGGCTGTCCATTTCCATGGATTGGTGCCCGGCCCGAATATCGTCAGGGTAGGGGTGCCCATGGCCGTTGCCAGGTGGTGAACACCGCCGTTGTTGCCGATGTATGCCAGCGCCTTCTCCAGGAATGCTCCGGCTTCGTTGAATGTGGTTGCCGGAGCGACCAGGCTCTCCATTTCCATGGCGGAGGTGATCTCCCTGACTTTCTCCAGCTCCCCCGGTCCCCAGAGAAACACCACCCTGAGTCCGGTCCGGGATACGATCATGTCCGCCAGTTCCGCGTAGCATCGGAGGTTCCACTGGCGCCTGGCTATGGGGGTGACAGGGGAGATGATCACGGTATCTCTGCCGGAAAGACCGTTCCCGGCGAACCAGGCTTCCGCCTTTTCCCTGGAGGCCTCGGTTATGTGCATGAACGTCCCTGATCCGTCGTCCGGTATGCCCAGGGGTTCAAGGAGGCCGAACCTGGCCCGTGCCGCATAGCTGCGGTGGTCCCTTCTCGCCCTGTAATTGTATGTAATGCTGGTCAGTTTTCCGGGCCTGTGCCACCCCAGCCTGAGCCTGGCGCCGCTTGCCAGGGTCATCCAGGCGGAGGCGGGTCCGCTGGCCTGATCGATCACCATCTGGTACCGGCGGCGGCGTATCTCCCCCAGGATCCTGAGCCTCTCCCGGGCGTAGCCGGGGGTGCCCTTCTTCCTTCTCTCCATGATCAGAAGGCCGTGGAGGTTCGGGTTGTCCTGAAGGATAACGTCGTATGGTCTCTGTACGAGGTAATCGATCTCTGAATCGGGGAAAGCAGCCCTCAGCGCAGGAAGATATGCGGTGTTTAGCAGCACGTCTCCGAAGGGCTTGTACTGTATTATCAGGATCCTTTTGACCCTGGAGAGCAGGTCGGAAGGAATGCGGTGGTTCATTGGGAATAGTCCGCGTATTCCTTCTCTTCCACGAGAAGGGAACCCGTTCTCCGGTTTATCTCCCTTTTGAGCCGGGCCCTGGCATCGTTCAGCCTGTAAACGCTCCTGGCGCATTCGATGAAGTCCTCGCCGAAATCCCCTGCTGCCTCCAGCTTCCTTATGCGGTCCTCTATCTCCCAGAGTTCCAGGTTCACGGAGCGCAGGTCAGTGAAATCCTTCGAGCGGGGAGTAATGCCCAGCCCGGCCATGGAAGCCGCAAGCATATCGTACTCCCTGCGGACATTGGAGAGCTTCGCCGGGTCGGTTATCTTCGCCAGCTTGATGGAAAGGATGGTCACCTTGTCTACCACTTCACCGTTGGGAACCTCTATCTTCATGTCAACTCCATGCCGTTGGTCTGGGTGGTCAGGAACCGTGGAATTATAATGTGGGCTTTACCGCAGGCGAAGGGTGCGCAGGGTGACCAGAACCGTATTCCTCTTCTTCAACGGGCTCCATCAGCTTTACCATACAGCCGGAACCGCCATGGAGACCGGCCGTCTGGCAGGTCCCGGACATCAGGTGCTCTGCCTTTCCTGCAACCGGCTGCATACCGGAGCGCTGGAGAGGGTCAGGGAACTCTTTCCCGGGACCGCAGCGGAGATAGTGGAGATACCCCAGCCCTTCAGGTACAGGCACCTTAACCTCAAGGGAAAGCTCTATCCATCGGTGAACGCCATGGTCCGCAGGGCGGGTCCGATCCTCAGGGATGCCCAGGCAGTCGTGACCACCTCCCACGGGACCCCGGGCATATTCAGGAAGCACGGCATTAAGGGGCCCAGGATCATCTACCAGTACCACGGCTGCGGCGACAGGGGCTACGGCTTCGAAAAGGGATTCAGAAGGATGGACATGATGCTGCTGCCCGGGGAGTACCATCTGCGGAGGCTCAGGGAGGAGGGGGTGCTTCAGGACATGCCCTGGAAGATAGTCGGCTGGCCGAAGTTCGACATAACCTCCGGGCATGCGGAGAACCCTTTTTCCAACGGGAACCCCACCGTGCTCTACTGCCCCCACTGGGAACCGGGACTTACCTCCTATAATGCCTTCTCGAACTGGATGCTCGAATACTTCAGACGGCGCACCGACATGAACCTGATCTTCGCCCCGCACCTGCTTGTGAAGCACTGGAGGGTTCACCACGGCTATGAGGTGTTCCGCCAGGAGGACCAGGGGGACAATGTGATAGTCGACTACGGAAGCCCGGGGGCAGTTGACGGCACCTGGCTCAGGGCGGCGGATGTCTACGCCGGCGACGTGAGCAGCATGGTCTACGAGTTCATCGCCATGAAGCCCAGGCCATGCGTCTTCCTCAACGCCCACGGCGTGAAGTGGAGAGGGGACAGGAACTACAGGTTCTGGGATTACGGCCCGGTGGCTGAAAATACCTCGGAACTGGAGGAGATCCTGAATGAACTGCCTTCTACCGATGAGAGATACCTTGCACTTCAGAGGGAAAGGATCCCGATGTATTTCGACATAACGGAAAAACCTTCCTCCAGAAGGGCCGCGGAGGCCATCCTCGAGTATCTGGGGAGCATATGAAGCTGGGGGTGCTGAAGAGCTTCTGCGGGGAGTACATGCACTACGTCCGCTCCTGCAGGGAGCTGGGCATAGAACACGAGGTGGTGGACATCATCGCCCCGGACTGGATGGAGAGGGTTCAGAGAAGCGAATGTGACGGCTTCCTCTGCCGGCCGCCCTCCAAGGTCCAGGAACGCAAGACAATGTTCGACGAAAGGCTCACCGTTCTCAACAGGTTCATGAAGAGGGAGATTTACCCCTCGCTGGATGAGATGCTCATATACGAGAACAAGAGGATGGCCCACTACCGGCTGAAGCCCCAGGGATTCCCCCACCCCGATACATGGATATTCTACAGGAAGGGGGACCTGAGCAAGTTCCTCAGGGAGTTCAAGGATTATCCCCTCATCAGCAAGACGAACATCGGAGCGCAGTCATCAGGGGTAAGGGTACTGAGAAGTCCAGGTGCGGTTAAGAGGATAGGCCGCATGGTATTCGGCATTTTCAGGACCCCCTCTCTGGTTCCCGGATATACCCCCGCACGGTCAGGCAGCCTGCTGAAGGTGCCAGCTTATGGTCTTCGTGAGAAACACTCGCTTTTCCTTCAGAGGTTCGAGGACATCAAGTGGGAATGGAGGATGGTCCGTATCGGCCGCTCCTCCTTCGGTCACAGAAAGCTCCTGGGGAAGAAAGGTCTGGCAAGTGGAACCCACCTGAAGGGCTGGGGAGCACCTCCATCGGAGCTCCTTGAACTGACCAGGGAGATATGCGACAGGGGAGGCTTCCAGTCCATGGCCATAGACATACTGGAGACCACCGACGGCAGGTATCTGGTGAATGAACTCCAGTCCATTTTCGGACAGCCGGTTGACAATCTGATGTATGTTGACGGGGTTCCCGGAAGGTATGTGGAGGACGGCGACGGGTTCGTTTTCCAGGAGGGGGAGTTCAATGCGCACAACAGCTTCCTGCTCAGGGTGAGGCACTTCGCGGAACTTCTGGGGGAGAAGCGGTGAAGAGGATACTGTTCGATCTGAAGAAGGAATACTACCTGAATTCTCTCCTTCCCCTTTACAGGGAGCTGGAAAAGGACAACAGGTACGACCTGTGGATAAGGTCCGGAAGCGACAGCCGCAGGGTGCTGGGGGTCATTCCCGTTTCGAGCCGGAGAAGGATAGAGTTTGACCTCCGGGAGAGGGGCTTCCAGGTGACCGGCGAGACAAGGGGCTTCCACGGAGTGGTCTGCGGAGACGCCCTGAAGAATCCGGAAAGGTACGACGACGTGCCCCTTTTCCACCTGGACCACGGGGTCGGCATCAAGACCCTCCGCATAAGGAACATCGTGAGGCAGACCGGCCGCCGATACCATGTCTTCCTTGAGGGTGAGTACTGGTACGAGTACATAAAGGGTCTTGGCTGGCAGGACAGGGCTGACTTCCACATCACGGGGCTCCCGAAGCTCGATCCGTTCTTCACACCGGGATCCTACGACAGAGAGGACATTGAAGAAGAGCTGGGGCTGGATCCCGGGAGGAGGACGGTCCTCTACGCCCCTTCATACAAGCCCAGCTGCATAGACATCATAGGGGAGGGGATACTGGAGCTGATACCCCAATACAACCTCATCGTGAAGCTGCATCCCTATTCATGGGGCGGCAAGTACGCCCCGCATTCCCAGCACAGGCTCTTCGAGAAACTGGCGGGAAGCACCGGAGGATTCCATCTGGTTCCCAGGGACGAATTCGACATTTATCCATACCTCTTCGCGGCGGATACCCTGGTGAGCGACACATCCAGCGTGGTGAACGAGTTCCTCGCCCTGGGAAGGCACGGGGTGATCTGCGTTCTGCCCCAGGGAAACCCCCTGCACTCCGACGGAATGCCGGTACTCTCCATAGACCCTTCTGAATGGCTTCAGGGAGCCTTTCCCCACATAAGCGCCGCAGACGAGCTTCAAGGGGCGGTGAGAAGCGCCCTGAACCCCGACGGGGAGATGCGAAGGAGTTTGAAGGAACACCGCGGACGCTTCTTCACAGGTCTGGACGGAAGGTCCTCCGAGAGGGTCAAGGAAGTCATGGATTCGGTGCTTTTTCCCTGAGACCGGAACCCTTCCACCTCTCGTGGAACCAGACCCACTGCTCAGGAGCGGAGCGTATCCAGCCGCCTATCCTCCCGTTCAGGACATCGAGGATATCGGGAGAATATTCCAGGGGTTCATCGATGGTGAGAAGATAGGTGTTGTCCCGAAGCCTCAGGATGTGCATGGGAACCACCGGGACCCTGAGCTTCCTGGATAGGGTGGCCGGGGCCGCAGGGGTCCTGGCGGGCACCCCCAGGAAGTCAACGGTTTCGCTTCTCACCCTTGATGTGTACTGGTCGATGAGTATGCCCACAGCGGCGTTCCTTCTCAGCAGCCTTACGATGGAACCCACGCCGCCGTCCCTGGACAGGACGTGTATCCCGTGGGATGCCCTCAGGTCTTCCAGGACCCTGGAGGCCTTCCTGTCGTTGAGTTCCCTGCCCACCACAGCGGTCTCCACACCCTGGAGCCTGACGGCCCTTGGTATGAGTTCCCAGGCGCTGAAATGGGCGGTGACGGCAATGACGCCCCTGCCCGCGGAAAGTGCGTGGCGGAGATTATCCTCTCCCTGGACCCTGACGGCCCTGCTGAAGGCGGAGTCGCTCTTGCCATTCAGGTGAAAGAAATCGAAGTAGCCCTGTATCACCGATGAGTAAACGGCCCTGGTGGAAGCACCGATGCCCATCTGACCCATGACGGTCTGCCTGTGAAGGCGAATCACCCTCCGCGCCTTCAGGGGAAGGAGGGCCAGGAAGGATCCCAGAAGACCCGCCTGGACCCTGAGGACAGGCCTTGGCGTCAGTGAACATGACAGGATCAGGAACTTCACCAGGGGAACCGTCAGGGAATGTCTCAGTCTGCGGAACCGTTTTTTCTTCTTTGCCATGAAGGCGAGAATACCGCGGCGGGAATGAAGCTGTCAAGAAACCCGTTATATTCCCCGAAGAAAAGGTCTGAAAGGAGATGCTGCCGGTTGCGGAAACTCATTCTCTTCGACACCCTGGGAATACTATACAGGGGCCACTACGCCATGATAAAGAGACCCCTGAAGGGCAGCGACGGCACGGTGACCAGCGGTCTCAGTCACCTGCTGTCGGAACTCACCAGGGTGATGGAGGAGAATCCCGGCGCAGTGGTGGCCGCCGTGGGGGACGCGCCTGGTCCCACTTTCCGAAACGAGATATTTCCCGAGTACAAGGCCAACAGACCGGAGACACCCCAGGAGCTGCGCACCCAGACCGAACTGGCCAGGAGGATAATACCCCTCATGGGTATTCCCTTCATCGAAAAGGAGGGTTACGAGGCCGACTACCTCATCGCCGGTCTTGCCCTTGAATCCGGCGAACCAGTTCTTGTGGTCCCTCCGGACAAGGACCGTCTCCAGCTTGTCT
>CAYLXG010000088.1:1691-10343 GCA_964387445.1 uncultured bacterium | reverse complement strand
CTCGGTGCGCATGTCCATGGTGGGATCGCCGAACCAGTGGAAAAGGTCCCACTCGTCCTCGGCGTAGCTTTCCCAGCTGCCGTAGGGGTTGTATGGAGCCGCAGCCTGCATCTCAAGCTTGCCGTTGAGAACGGCCTGGCCTCCCAGATAGCTTCCGCCGGGCTCGGTGTAGGAGAAGGGAGGGCTGGTGTACGAGTCGTTGAAGGACTTGTACATTCCATAGCAGAAGTAGTCGTTGAAGTAGCTGTAGCTCACCTCAACCGCGGCCACCACCGCCACCGCGCCGTCCTCCCTGGCGAAGAGGTTTTCCGCGAAGCAGTCGCTTACGAACTTACCGGTGAGGCAGTTCACGCTCATGATCATGGGAGTTCTTTCACCATTGGCGAGTCCGCTGAGATTGGATGTGTAGAAGGCCGGATCCGCCCAACCAGGAACATCTCCATGATCGCGGTGCTGCACCAGGAACACTCCGTCGTTAAGGCTGGACAGTATCCCGGTGGCGCTGCCGTCCCAGGTGATGTCCGACGGTATCATCTGCCCGGCACTGGGGAGATCGCTCCTGTAATAGTATGGAGGGGGCTGGGAGGTATCCTTCACATACTCCCTCTCCACTGTCTTCCCGTAGATGTCCTGGTAGGTGTCCCTCACTGTTTCGCATGTGAAGAGGAACCATCTGGTGGCAACGGTCCCGCCGCTGGCCTGGAGCATTCCGGCGCAGAGCACGTTGCCCCAGAAATCAGGATCCATCAGAGGGTCGAACTGCCACTTCATGACCTTTGCCTCGACCGCGGGATAGAAATCGGTTCCGGTGACGAAGCGGCCGTTGTATATGTCCGCCATGTAGTCGGAGCCGTCGACGCAGCAGTACCTGTTGTCCCCGTTCATTCCATTTGCGTAATAGGGTGTCAGGTCCCCTGAGTCGCCCACGAACAGAATGAAGCTCGGCGGGATCTCCCACGTGTCATATGCTGTCTGGATGTAGTTCTTGATCTCGGTCTGGGTCCAGGAACCCGCCGCCACGAGGGCGGTAAGGTATCCCTGTTCCATTTTCGCGGTTACGAACTCGTCCATCATGGTATCCACGAAGTCGTCGCCGGCGAGGATGAGAAGGTCCGCGGCGGTTATATCGTCCGCTTCACGGCGGTTGAGGGCCTTCACCGGCTCAATGGAGGAGGATGACACAGTAAGCGAGGGCGATCCAAGGACATCGGCATTAACGAACGTCCGTCTGAATGTCTGATCCCAGAAGCGGCTGTGAAGCCTGTCGTCGATCTGAACGGTTCCGGCATACTCGATCCTTACGATCATCCGGGGAGAAGCCTGGAGGACGCCGGTTTCCGCGTTCCAGCGAAGGGGAGAGACATTGATGACCCCTGCGTTGACCCCCCTGAGCACCCCGTCGTTCCTCCATGAGACCTGACTGGAGGGAAGGGTCCCGGTATAGGCGGAGGGAACGAAGGTGAAAGGCACCGGCTCATAGCTGTCATCGGCGGGGATGGGCTGCATCGGTGCGGGATTGTAGAGGCCAAGGTCCATCCAGGAGGCATCCTCTACGGTTATTGAGGCAATTCCCCGGGAGGGAAGCGCCGCCATGAATGACACGGAGGGGATAGCGGGATGGCCGTCGCCCCCGGCGTTGGGAACGGCGCCTGGAACGGCCATGGAGTGGAACAGGATTCCCTGTTCATAGAAAGGGTTCACTTCCATTCCAGGGGTAACCAGCTCGATTACCATTCCTGACGCATCGGACTCAAGGACGGTAAGCTCAGCGGACGGAACGCCGTCCATGCCGAAGCCCACCCAGTCCGCAGCGGCGAAAGCGGCAAGGACCAGCAGAATAACAACGCTTTTCATCGGGTTCCTTTCGGCGAAAACAGGGTCTGTTGCGGGGTCTTCCATATTCTATGAACGGCCAGGTTCCGCAGCAAGTATTTCAGCGCAGATTTGCTGTCGTGGACAGAGGTTGCATTTTTGACCATGTTGCAGCTGGAGGTGAGTAATGAGAGCATTCCTGACTGTTATCCTTGCCGCAGCCACGGTGAAGGCGGGTTCGATCTACATCGCCGAGTACGAATACCAGGCCGACCTTAATGTCTACGTTGCCGAGTATGAATACCAGGCGGATGCCGTGGTTTGGGTGTGCGATTACGAGTACCAGGGGAACGACGACGACTGCATATGGTATTTCTGCGACTATGAGTACCAGGCCGATGTGGTCATTCACTATGTAGAGTACGAATACCAGGCCGACCTGAAGGTGTATTTCTGCGACTACGAATACCAGGCCGGGTGGGAGGAGCCTCACCCCTGGATGGAGAGAATGCACTAGGTGGAGAAGGACGGTCTCTGCGAATATTCAGGTCTCTCGGAAACAGCCGAGAGGCTCCTGGGAAGTCAGGAGAGCAACACCCTCGATTTCAAGGAATCAGTGGGGGGTCTTTCTTCAGAGGACCTGGTGGCATTCGCCAACAGCAGTCTCGGCGGCACCATCCTCCTGGGAGTAAGGGAGAAGAAGAGCAGCCGGGGTCTGCAGGCCGCCGAGATCATCGGCTGCGAGATAGGGGACAAGGCCAAGCTTTCCATTCTGGGAAAGGCAGCCAGCTGCGTACCTCCGGTGGAGGTTCGTGTGATCCTGGAGAACAGCGAGGGGAAGAGACCCTTCCTCAGGGTGGAGATCCCCCCCGGTCAGTCCAGGCCGTGCTGCACATCCGGAGGCACATACAAGATCAGGGGAGACGCCAGGAACGATCCGCTGACTCCTGAACGCCTGCTGGAGATGTTCATGGAGGCGGAGAACGACAGGTTCATCCAGAGGTTCAGCAGAGCGACGGAAGACCTTGAGAGCAGCATTCTGGATGTGAAGAGAAGGCTGCTTCAGGAGATGGAGGAGATCTACGCCAGGGTGGACGGTCTCAATGAAAATCTGGGAAAGCAACCCCGGGAATAGCTGTAAAAATAGAATTGAATATTGACAAATGCTAAACCACTTCATATCATATTGTAAATCCAAAGAAAGGGGTTAGCATGAACGAGGAAAGAAGAAGGATCCTTGAGATGGTTGCCGACGGCACCATTACCCCATCCGAAGGAGCCAGGCTGCTGGAGGCTCTGGGCTCATCGGGTTTCGGCAGGGATAAGCCGTCAACTCCCAGAAGAAGAAGCATCATCGATGCCGGGGCAATGCTCTCGGAGATAGGACCCATGGTTCAGGAGACCATGGGGGAGATATTCCGGGGAACCAGGAAATCCGATGTAATAGAGGGTGTTGATTTCACCGAGTCCCAATCCTATGAGGCCCACCTGGAACAGGGGACCGACGTCGTGATCACAGGATCGATGAAGAAGGGTGCCGGCATATCGGTGTTCCTCACCGCCGGCGAGGGCGATCTGATCAGGGCTTCGGTGGACGGAGACGGTCCGGTACTCCACGGAGAGAAGAACGGAAAGCTCTTCCTGAACTGGAAGGAGGGAGCCATCAGGGTGCAGCTCCCTGATGCCGCAGGTTCGGTGAAAGTGGTTTCCCGGGGGGGATCGATTCATTCAGAGGGCATTAGGGTCCCCATGAGCATGAACACCATGGGCGGAGGGATCTCCATCGTAAGACCGGGGGCCTCGTTCTCCGCGAAGACCATGGGTGGAAAGCTGGAATTGCTTATCGATGAGGCCTGGAACGGCAATTCCAAGGCCAAGAGCATGGGCGGTGGCGTAGCGGTCACCCTGGATGGATCCGTTGACGTACTCCTCGAGGCAAGCACGCTGGGGGGTACCATCGACCCCGGCGATCTTGAGCATGAAGTGATCTCCACGTCCGGAGGCAAGCGAGGCGGTTCGAAGATGACCATAGCCTATGGAGGGTCCGAGGAAGCTCCCAGGCTTGCCGTAAGCACCATGGGAGGCGATATAGTGATCAGAGGAGGTAAGGCATGAGCAGGGCCCAGGCCCCTTCAAGGTGTCCATCCTGCAGCGGAGTGCTCAACCCGGTGAAGTACGTATGCTCCCAGTGCGGAACAGAGGTTTCAGGTGACTTCACGGTATGCCCATTCTGTTCCCTGGATGGGGAGAACAGAAGGCTCCTGGAGCTCTTCCTCCTCGCAAGGGGGAACCTCAAGGCGGTTCAGCGAATGCTGGGTGTCTCCTATCCCACCGCAAGGACACGGATAGAGGAGATGTTCAACACCCTTGAGACAAGGATGTCCGGCGAGGAGCGCTCCATGGACATACTGGAGAAACTCCACAGCGGTGAGATATCCGTTGAGGACGCCATCGATTCGCTCTCCGGGGGAAGCGGGGAAAAAACATGAAGAAGTTCCTCATCCCGCTGTCCGTGGTCTTCTGGGCGCTTTCATGCAGAATGATAAACTTCAGCAATGACCTTCTCGATGTGAGGACCGAGGACCATCCCATAGGGGATTGCTCATCCATTTCATTCGAGAACACCAACGGAGACCTGGAGCTGAGTGAATGGGAGAACGACTTCGTAAGGGTGGAGACCAGCATCTGGGGAGATTCCGCCAGGGGTATCCCCGATGACCTGAAGATCCTCGCCGAAGTTCAGGACGGTCTCTCCTATTCCGTGGAGTATCCCGGGGGTCTCTCCTACGTTTCCGTTGACTTCAGGGTGATGGTCCCCGCCGGTTCCGGCTGCATCGTCAACTCTGTAACCGTGAACGGGGACACCAGGATCGAAGGCGACCTCAGCGTTTTCGTGGAGTCGGTGAACGGCGACATCCGCGTCACAGCTTCGGACTCACGGGGTCTCTTCACCGTGAACGGCGATATCGAAGCCGTTCTGGAGAGACAGCTCCGGTCATTCGCTGTTGAAACGGTCAACGGAGATGTCAGCGTGGAGCTTCCAGGAGGTATGGGGCTGGTGATAGAAACCCTTAACGGCGACATTACCGTTGACGGCACGGACTATGATGACGGCGTTACCCTCGGGGGAAGTTTCGACGCCTCTGCAGCCCTCGAGACACTTAACGGAGACGTGGAAGTAGCCAGGATGAACCCATAGGAGCAGGGGAGCCTTCCATCGTGGAACCCGACAGGATCGATGTTCTTGAACAGATGACCCGGGGTTTCATGCTCCTTGATCAGGATCTCAGAGTAACTTATGCCAACCCCGCACTGCTGGCCATGCTTCACACCAGCCGCGGTGAGTTGTATGAAAGATCCATTGACTCTTTGCTGGCAGCGGGGAGAGAGCCCCTGGATCCGTCTGACTTCACAGGGGAAAAACCCTGTCCGGTAAAGGTGATCTCGGGAACAGGGGCCGAACTGAACCTAGAGTTGAGTTTTTCGCCGGTGTTCGACAAGGACGATTCCCTTGTGGGATACGGAGTCCTGGTGAACGATGTTTCCATCCTGACCCGCAGGAATGATCTCCTCGAGCGCAAGCTCAAGTTCTACATGGACATAGCCAGTTCAGCATCTGACTGGTTCTGGGAAACGGACTCCTCGGGCACATACACCTTCGCAAGCGACAGCGTCACTGAGCATATCGGATACTCCCCCGGGGAACTCTTTGGACGAACACCCTTCGATCTAATGGAACATGAAGAGGCCCAGAGGGTTGCCGCAGCCTTCAACAGGGTGGCCGCCACCGGTCGAAGATTCAGGGACCTGATCAACAGGGTCATTCTTCCAGGCGGCGAGGAGAGGGTGATGTCAACCTGCGGGGTTCCGGTATGGGACGGGTTCGGCAATCTCAGCGGCTACCGTGGTGCGGACAGGGACGTGACCCGGGAGACAAGGTCCAGGGAAAGGTTCAGGGGAGCCCTCGAAACAATCTGGAAAACACTGGACCTTATCCCCGCGGGTGTGGTGGTGGCCGACGGCAGCGGCAGGGTCCTCAGGGCCAGCCGTTCCGCCTGCGCCATGGCAGGCATCGAGCAGGGGAGCGCCCCCCAGTCTCCCGTGAAAGAGGTTTTCTGCAGAGGCTGTGTGGAAAAAACTCGTCTTTCCTGCAGTATAGATCAATCCGCGACCTGTCTTTACGACCTTGTCAGTGCCGAAGGCAATGCTATGCCCGTGATGAAGACCGTAACCCGGGTTCCATTCAGGGATGTCATGCTGTTCGTTCATATCATCACCGACCTCACCGATGTGTACCGGAGGCATGAAGATGCTTCAGCCATGGAGGAGGAGCTGAAGGGGCTGCGTCTGCGGGTAGCGGGTGCAAAGGGTATCCATGGCAGGTTCTTCAGAGATGTCATGGACGGCTTATGCGGCATTGCCGCCTGCGCCGACCTTCTCAAGTCTGGTGCCGCCGGGCCAGTCGAGGTTGCCTCAATGCTCCAGACAAGCGGTGATGCGGTATCTTCCGCCCTGAACTCTCTCCGTTCGAAACACGACTATGCCGCCGAGGAGTTCTCTTCCGAAGAGGAGACCTTCCTTCTGTCGTCCGTGCTTCGGGATGCCGTTGCGCCTGCGGCGAAGGCCGGTGTAAGGATACGCACCGAGTGCGAGGACTCTCCGGGATCGGCCTGGTACGGTCCTGCAAGGGGCATCAGATCGCTGATATCGATCCTTCTCGAGAACGTTCCAGCCGGAACTGAGGTCTTCGTGGGCATCTGCAGCACCGGGGGCGACGACTCCACTTCGCTGAGACTCACCGTTGCGGTAACCGGGGCGGTTCAATCCATGGAAGGCGAAGCGGGCAGGTCCAGTCCGCTTTTCATGAAGGGAGCCCCGCTCATTGCCGAATGCTCCCGCTTCGCAGGAAGCCTTGGGGGGGAACTGATACATGAGGTGAGTCCGGGAGGAGGTGCAAGGTTATGGACCGACCTTCCGGTGAAAAGGGTCAGGACCGACCCCGTTTCAGCGGAGGTGCCCGCTGGAACAAGGGTCGTGGTGGTGTCGTGCAATCGGGAACTGGCTGCCATATGGACCAGGCTCGCCGTTGCCGCCGGATACCATGCGTTTTCCTCCCCTGACTGGGATGCCCCGGTGCTCTTCGAGCCAGGGAACACAGTGATCATTGCGGACATGGACTGCGAAACTCTGCGCCCGATCCCTGCGGGAACGGTATCCCGGGGGAGGATCATCGCCGTGGTGTCCAGGGTAAGGGCGGGAGATATCTCTCTCTGGGAAAGGGCCGGATGCGCCGCCCTTCTGATGAAGCCCCTCTCCATGGCCAGGCTCCGCTCCGTTCTGGCCTGCCTGGATTCCCGGAAGCATTTCCTAACCGACAGCTGCCTGTAGAGCGGTTAGAAGTATCCCAGGTCCCGCAGGGCAGACTGGATCATCTCACCATCCACCGGTTTCCCAGGCAGCAGCGGAGGCGTGCTCCAGCAGGATTGGGCAATGACGTTCCGTACATGATTACCAAATCGCCACAGTCCTTTCTGAGCACCGGTCCTTGTGGTATTATTCCCATTGAGAAAAGGGGGATACGATGATCAGAAGAACGGCGGCCGCCATGGTGCTCCTTGCCTGGACGGCATCGGCTCAGATACCCGACGGATATTACGACCCGGCGGAAGGGCTTTCCGGTGAAGCCCTCCAGTGGGCGCTCCACGGAATAATAGACAACCACGATCCTGTGAGCTACGACTACCTGTGGACGGCTTTCTACACCACCGACGACAGGTACGGCGATAAAGTATGGGACATGTACTCGGACATTCCCGGGGGAACGCCTCCCTACCTTTATACCCTCGGCGACGACCAGGGCGGGTCGGCGTCCGGTGAAGGCGAAGGCTACAACAGGGAGCACAGCTGGCCGAAGAGCTGGTTCGGGGACTCCTCGCCGATGAACACCGATCTCTTCCACATAGTGCCCACGGACATCTATGTGAACAACCGCAGGGGGAACTGGCCCTATGCGGAAGTCGGCAGCGCCACCTGGACCTCCCTGAACGGCAGCCGCCTTGGGAACTCCTGCACCCCGGGCTACTCAGGCACCGCCTTCGAACCGGTGGACGGTTACAAGGGAGACCTCGCCAGGAACTACTTCTACATGGCAACGAGGTACAAGGGTGAAGACTCAGGATGGCCGGGAAGCCCCATGACCGATGGAGCCGATCTCGAACAGTGGGCGGTTGACATGCTCATTCAGTGGCACCTGGACGATCCTGTGAGCGCTAAGGAGGTGGAGAGGAACGATGCCGTCTACGCTGTTCAGGAGAACAGGAATCCCTTCATAGACCACCCCGAGTTCGCGGTGATGATTTACGACCCCCAGGCTGGGGTTGAGACCTCTCCTGGGCAGCAGGCCCTGGTTTGCTTCCCCAATCCCGCATCAGACGAGGTGAACCTTGAAGTGAGCCTGCCCTCATCCGGACCCCCCGCCGGCAGGGTCCTCGATGTAACCGGCAGAACAGTGGCGGCCCTTGAGTTCGCCCATGCGGGCAGCTCTCAGTACCATGCCTGCTGGAGCTGTTCCGACGCATCTCCCGGGGTGTACTTCGCCGTGGCCGAATCGGAGGGGAACAGGATTTGCTCGCCGGTCCTGGTGCTTCGCTGAGGATAACCAGGACTCGATCGACGGTCTTCCTTGCCGTTGTGATGTTCCTGTGGTACTTCTATTCCTCCTTCATTGCAGGTCAGTCGAGGTATGGTTTCGATCACCTGGATGCGGTTGCTCCACTTGAGGCCATGGGACTCTTTGCGGCGGCCTGCCTTGCGGCTTGTCTCGTGAGCTCCGTCAGCGCC
>CAYLXG010000088.1:0-1681 GCA_964387445.1 uncultured bacterium | reverse complement strand
AGGGGCTCCGGGGATGTCCGGCCCGTGAAGTACTCATCCCTGATCCTTCCCGCACTTGCTGCCGGCGTCTCCTCAGCGGTTCTCTTCTGGTCCCTCAGAAACGGTTTCATAAACGACGACGGTCTTTTCAACATGGTGTCCCTGCAGGCGGGGATGAGGATCATCCACCACGACGAGATGCTGGCCAGCCTGATCGTATCAAGGTTATGGCAGTGGGGGATAGCAGGCATCAGACCGGAGGATTCGATCTCACTCTTCTCCGCGCTATGGGGTGGGGTCTTCGTTGCGGTGACGGTCCTCCTCGGCGGCAGGACGGTGGGCAGCAGATGGCCCTTCTTCCTGGCGGGCTGCCTCTCAGCCGGATACATCCAGATGTTCGCCGGTGACGTTGAGTTCTACGCCATGGTGGCCGCTCTCGTTTCCGTTTATCTGCTTCTGTCACTGGAACATCTTCGGGGAAACCTGACCCTTGTTCTGCCTTCCATTGCCCTCAGTGCAGCCATCTGCAGCCACCTGCTGGCCGGCTGGCTGCTGCCCTCCCTTCTCTTTCTGTTCATAAGGGCATTCAGAGCCGGCAGAAGGGCTGAAACCGCCGTCTCCTCCCTGACGTTCATGCTCACCGCAGCATTCCTGTTCGTCATCGTAAGCGCACAGGGGCTGCCTGTGCACCAGGTAACCGGAAGCCACGCCATGGGCACCGCCGACCGGAGCACCCTGGAAATGCTGGCTTCACCCTCGGTTCACTATCACGCAGGTGTTGTCAATGTCCTTTTCCTGATCTTCCCCTTCTGGGCAGCTCTCCCCCTTATCCTGAAAAAGGGCTGGCTGAGGGAAGACCCCTTCAATGCCGTGGCAGTTATCTGCACAGCCATGCTGGTCCTGCTCGCTCTGGTATGGAAGCTGGGTCTGGGTCCGTACCATGACTGGAACCTAGTGGCCACGGCAGGCGTACCGGCTTCGATCCTTCTCTGGACCAATGCCCTAAAGGGGCGGATCTCACCCGGGATGAAGGCGGCACTGGTCCTTCTGATGCTTGTTGGAGCCATCCATTCATGGGCATGGATCGCGGGCAACCACTCTTCCTTCTCCATGCTGGAACGGGAGAGGCTCGAGGAATACCACTTGCCCACGGGGGAGCCGCTGCGAATGTTCGATCCCGCCTCTTGAAGAACCTGAAGCCATTAGCAAACAGCACAGCAGAGCAAAAGACGGTCTCATATCTTCTTCCTCCGTTCGTCATATTCTGACACTAGCATATGCAGGCAAACGTTTATTGTCCCCGAGATCACATCTTGAGCAGACAGTGTTTCCCGGGGTGCTCATAGCAGCTCACAGCCAGCTGTCAGCGTTGAAAAATCGGTAAGAAAACACAGCGGCAACTATCACCTGCCTGTACATTGAACAGGCTTCAGTCAAAGCCTCGCACCTTAAGACGCCCATGAAACGGGGCTGATTGATCTGTTTGACAGGGGGATTCCCTTCTGGCGAGCTTAACAGGAATATCTTCGAAAAAACTGGTGACCTGGCTGGCAGGAATAGCCAGCCTGGGAAGAAATGCTTAGAACAGTAAGTCTACTGCGGAAGGGCGGCTGGCTTGATTCATGATTAAGCCATTGCCCCTTCTAACAAGGACGTCTGGACCAAGACCTTCGGGACGACCCGGACGACCCTTAACTTCGCA
>CAYLXG010000087.1:7347-10410 GCA_964387445.1 uncultured bacterium | reverse complement strand
TTGAGCTGAGCCCATGGGTGGAGGACGGTCTTACCAGGGACTATCCATTCAGCGTGGCACCGGACAGGCTGCTGGAGCTGAGGGATGTGATGGCGCTGCACCGGGACCACTACGAGGGAACCCCGTTCGACATGACAACGGGAACCGCGGCGGGGCCCTTCGGCTACCCCTATCGCTTCTACGGCCCCTACGACGCCAGCGGGGACGTGAGCGACCCCTCCAGGGAACTTGAAGGGGCCTGGGAAAGACCGCTTTCGGTGGACTACTGCGGATACATGTACGTGAACCAGGGAAGGGCCTGGCTCCCCGACATGATCGGGGGCATCTGCTGGTTCGGCCCTGACAAGCCCTCCGAGACCTGTTTCGTTCCCTTCTACTGCGGAGTGGATTCCATTGCCTCGAGCTACAGCATCTGCGATACATCGGAGTTCTCCACGGAGAGCGCCTGGTGGGCTTTCAACTTCGTGGCCAACTGGACGGCGTTCAAGTACTGCTATATCTCCCAGGACATCCGCCGGGAGCAGGAGGAGATCGAGGTCGCCGAGATCCGGAAGATCGGCATCTGGGACAGGGAGGCCCTTGCCATACTGGAGAACCAGGGTTCCCCGGCATGCGGTGAATACCTGACGGATATGTGCGTTTCCAACGCCGACAGTGTTGTGGACCAGTGGTGGGACCTTGGTTATGAACTGATAGTGAAGTACGATGACGGCTACATCAACAGCCCGGGGCACATGGGACACGAAGTGGGATACCCCGGCTGGTGGCTGGAGGAGTCCGGCTGGCATAACGGTCCCGTGTCCTACGACTTGCCGGAGGGAACATGAAGATACCCGAGGAGATGCAGAGCATTTGCGCCGACCGCATGGTCACAATGCTGCCCTGTTGAGTGGGCATGGTGCTCCCGGGGGTTCCCCGGGACAGACGGATTGCCTTCGTGGCTGAAATGGTGGAGCTGCTGCTCAGGGATGGCATCCAGGGAATAACCGTTTCAGAGCATGATGAGCTCTCAGGGCTTATCAGGAAGCTTCTGGACGGAGTTGAACCCGTGGCTGAAGGCCCAGGGGAGGAACCCTCGGAAGAACCGTGCGGCTGTTGAGGCGGGAAGGAATAGAGGTCGGTCGACCTCTGCCCGCTGTTTACTGAGTATCCGGACCCAGGAACTCTATGCTGAGCTGAACGGGCTGTGTCCTCCCCGGAGGCATCGGAGGAATGCTGGCGGAGTTCAGGGCGTGGGTGACCGCCCTGTCGAAACCGCTGTCGCCGCTGTTCCTGACCACCTGATATGAGGTGCTGCCGTCCAGGTTCACGGTATAGGTGATCCTGTAGCTCTGAGGCGGATTCACCGATGTTCTGAAATTCCTTCTTATGGCGCTGAATACCCTGCCCTCGTAGCTGGCCGGTCCGGGGGCGCCGCTGCCGGCTTCCCCCTGTGAACCCGCGCTGATGAACTCCTGTGAGGCTGCGGTTTCCACTTCCTCCACAGGCTCCTCAACCTCTTCCACGGGTTCCTCGATCTCTTCCACGGGCTCGGTGACTTCCTCAACCGGTTCTTCGATCTCCTCCACCGGTTCCTCTATCACCTCTTCGACCTCGACCGGGACCTCCTCCACTGGGGTTTCCTCAACGGCCTCCTCCACCGCTTCCGAAGGAGTGTCGCCCTGGTCGAGGACGATCATCTCAACGGTGACGAACTCGCCGCCTCCCATGGGAATTGTGCTTTCCCCCCTGAAGAACAGCCCGGCCAGCACCAGCAGAAGGAGTATGCCTCCGTGGATGGCCGCGGAGATGACCATGTCGCGCCGCTGCACTCCAGGGGGCGGCTGGTCGCTCCTTGCGAAGGGGTTACAGCTCTCCACCGGCCGACTCCTGTATAAGGCCCACATCTGCGTAGCCGCCTCTTCGCAGCTCGGTGAGGGCCGCCGCAAGCTTAGCGTACTGAACCTGCCCGTCGGCCCTGAGATAGGCTTCCGCTCTGCCTGTTGCAAGGGCGGTCTCGGCCAGGGATGCAAGGTCCTCCGGGGGTACGGGCTCTCCGGCCACCGAGATGTTCCCCAGTGCATCCATCTCCACCACCAGCGATGTGCCGGGGTCGAGCCTTCTTACTATCTCTCCCTGATCCGTGGACGGGGGTGTAACCTCGGTGCTTCGCTGAATAACCGGAGCACTGAGCATGAAGATCACAAGCAGGACGAAGGTGACATCGACCAGGTTGGTCACGTTGATGGACGAGAACTGCCTGTAGCGTCTCCTTATCATGTTATGGAGCCCCTCCGGCATACGTCAACCAGTTCGGAGAGGAAACGGTCCATCTCCCCGGCGAGGTCGTCCACCCGGCCCACCACATAATTGTGGAAAACGTTGGCGGGAATGGCGGCCAAAAGACCGGCAACGGTGGTGGTCAGCGCAGCCGCAACACCGGAGCCCACGGCGCTGATGTCCGCTATGCCGGCTTCCCTCATTCCTATGAAGCTTACCAGGACACCCCATACCGTTCCCAGGAGACCGAGGAGCGGGCTTACGCTGGTTACCGTTGCCAGGAAACCGATGTTCCTGCTTCTCTGGGCCAGGTCTTCGCTGGCCTCCCTCTCCAGGGCTCCGTGAAGGATGGCCACCTCGTCGCGGTTAAGGGGTTCCGTTCTGCCCTGGTCCTGCCTCCTTCTGAGGTAGCGTCCGGCCTCGGTGTACATCCTGGCCAGGGGGCCCATGTCGCCGGAGTGCTTCACGAAGTCTCCACCCGGGGGCCTGCCGGTGGTCCTGAGGGCGTCCATGAACTTCCTGGAGGCATTCATGATCCTGGTGAGTTCCCTGAGCTTGGCAATGGCCACCCCCCATGAACCCAGGGAAAGAACGAGTATCAGAAGCAGTATGAACTTGGTGAAGCCGTCTGAACCGGCCACTGTGGACCATACCTGTCCAAGCATTCTAACTCTCTTTCAGTCTTGCCACGGCCTCTATCTCAACCGCGGCGTCCAGGGGAAGGCGGGAAACCTCGAAGGCCGCCCTGGCGGGATAAGGTTCCGTGAAGAATTCTCCGTACACTCCGTTCACCGCCTGGAAATC
>CAYLXG010000087.1:4379-7247 GCA_964387445.1 uncultured bacterium | reverse complement strand
CGGTGAAAACGCTCTTCCTTGTGCATTCCCCCATTGCTGCTTCCTCCAGATCCTCGCTTGAAGCTGATACGCTCCAACTGCCGGTTGTGTTCCATCGGTCAGTTTCCCATCGCTCTGAGGAGCGAGTCGGACAGCTCGTTGATGGTGTAGGGTTTCGCAAGCACCCCCCTGAATCCGTAGCTTTCGTAATTGGCCATCACATCGTTCCCGGCATAGCCGCTGGATACTATAACCACCGCTTCGGGATCGATCTGAAGGACCTGCCTCACAGCCTGCGCTCCACCGAAGCCTCCGGGTATGGTAAGGTCCATGATCACCGCCCTGTACACTCTGCCCTGCTCCAGGGCTTCACGATACATACCCACGGCAGCCTCCCCATCTTCAGCAAAGTCGCAGGAATAGCCCAGCTTCTCGAGCATGGAGCAGGCGGTTTCAGTGACCGTCCTGTCATCGTCAAGGATCAGTATCCTTCCGGAATGGGAGTCGTCGCCGGCTGCGGGCTGCGCTGTCTCCTGGCTTCCGGTTTCCCTTGAGGCGGGCACCAGAAGGGAGAACAGCGCTCCGCCGTTTATGCCGTTCCCGGCCTTGATCGTTCCGCCGTGTCTCTGGATGATGGAGAAGCTGGTGGCAAGGCCAAGCCCGTGGCCTCCGGCCTTGGTGGAGAAGTAGGGATCGAAGATCCTCTCCTCTATGTCCGGAGGGATGCCCGGGCCGGTGTCCTCGAACTCGATCAGGACGAGGTCGCCCCTGGGAGTTACGCAGTTGGATGCCCTTACGGTGAGCTTACCGCTGTGATTCATGGCCTGTCTGGCGTTGGTGACGATGTTCTGAAGCACCTGGCTGAACTGCTGGGTATCAACATTGAGGTTCCAGGCGTCATCGTCCACCTCCATCTGAAGGAGCACAGACGAGCCCCTGAGGACGAACTCGGACACATCCCTGAGAATGGCCGCGGTTTCAACGGACTTCCGTATGGGAGCGCCGCCCTTGGCGAAGGTAAGGAGCTGACCGGTGAGGCTCCTGGCCCTTACGGCGGCTTTCTCGGCGCTGTCCAGGAGTTCCTTCCTCTGCTCTTCGTCCCCTGCGGACCGGAGAAGGCTCAAAGAGCCCATTACGCCTGTGAGTATGTTGTTGAAGTCATGTGCTATGCCCCCGGCGAGAAGGCCTATGGCCTCCAGCCTTTCATTCCTCATGGCGTCCTTTTCCAGGAGGCTTTTCTCGGTAACATCCATCACGGTGACGAAGTGGAAGAGCTTCGAGCGGTCATTGTAGCTGTTCACCATACCCTCCACCTGATAGACCGAACCCTTCTCCCCCATCAGGCTTCCCGAGAAGTGGCTCTGCTCAGCTGGACGGTGCTTCTCCAGTGGGTCGAGCCTGTTCCTGGATGAGTCGGCGAGGAAATCCGCGAGGTCCTTTCCCGCAAGGCTCTCCCCTTCCACCTCGGTGAACTCAAGGGCGCGCCTGTTCCAGTCCACAATGACACCTGACCGGTCCAGCAGGAAGATCGCAGTGGGGTCGAAGTCCAGGAGCATCTTCTGACGTTTCCTGCTCCTCTCCGCCTCTTCCCTGGATTTCATTCTCTGAAAAGCACCCGCAAGATGCCCGCTGATACCGGTTACGAAGAGAAGGTCGCTTTCCGAGAACTCGTCGCGGTGGTAGCTCTGGAAGGCGATGACCCCTATGGTGGTGTCACCGGCCTTCATGGGAACGGCGATGTACTGCTCGGGGATCTCCTCTTCCCTGGCCTTGACCGGGATGGAGGGATCATGGATCATCTCCAATATTCGAGCGCGGTCGAGCATCAGGGGCTTTCCCGTGCGAAACACATGGAATGTGAATGTTTCAGGGTCCTTAAGCACCGGGCTCTCGTCGAGTTCATCCCTGATGAAAGGGAAGGTGAAGATGTCCTTCTCCCGGTCGTGGATGGCAATGTAGAAGTTCTCAGCGCCCAGGTTGTTCCTCAGGAGGCTGCCCACTGTCTCATAGAGCTGGTCAAGGGTTTCCGCCTCCGCCGCCGCCAGGGCGATGTCCGCCAGGGAACGGCTGTTGGCAAGGGCTTTCCTGTTCCTGGCGATCTCCCCCGCCAGGCGCCTGTTCATAAGAAGGATGAATGCCATGGAGAGTAAGAACAGTGATCCGGCGGCAATGTAGAATGCCCTGGGAACCGTTCTCTTCTCCGGTTCGCCGAGCCACTTGTCGAGAAGTGCGTAATACACAGAGGAACTGTCGGCCTTCATTTCCTCCAGATGACGGTTGATGGCGGAGACATATTCCCCTGAAGTCTCCCTGTTCCCGGCAAAGGAAGCCGGCATGGGGCTCCATACTATGCCCTGGGGGGCCAGGTCACCGGGAAAATCAGGCGTGAGCATTATTATCTTCGGCACCGGCACCGCCGCAGCATCACCGCTTCTTACCGCTTCCATTCCCTCGGTGTAACTGCCGCACCAGAGGGTGTCCACCGTTAGCTCCAGCTGTGATACCAGTTCCACCAGCGTTTCGCTGTGGACGTCCTCCCGGATCAGTGCAACCGTTCTGTTGTGGAGGTCCCGGAGGGTCCTTATCTCGCCCCCCCTCTTCACCAGCAGTATGGACCATCCGGCCTCGACGGACTCCTTGGGGAACAGGTAAACCTGCTCCCGCTGGGCGGTCTTGGTCATGCAGGCGATAAGGTCTATCTCTCCGGTCTGGAGCATCTCCGTCAGTCTGGGCCATTCCTCCGGCACATAGAGAACCTCCCAGCCCTCGGCGGAGGCCATCTCCTGGAAAAGCTCAATGTAGAGCCCTGATGGTGCGCCGTTCCCGTCCGTGAACGAAAGGGGACTGCAACAAACACTTCTACTCGACTTTTCAATTTCTTGAAAATGT
>CAYLXG010000087.1:4029-4369 GCA_964387445.1 uncultured bacterium | reverse complement strand
GCCTGGGACAGGATGGCGGCCAGTATCAGGGCCTGGAGCATCACTCACCCCCGTGAAAGACCACGGAGTGTTCCCTGAACCCCCCGGAGGAGTAAATGAACTTGCCGCTGAAGAACCTGCTGTCGTCCAGCCACCGCATGAAAATCCTGTCTCCCTCCCAGAGGGGAAGGTCCTGGAGCTTCCCGTCATCGATCCAGTGGAGCTCACCCTCGGGGCACGCCCTCTTCAGGTTTCCCTGGAACTCACTGGCGGTGAAGGTAAACACATACCAGTCTTCCTCTCCGTCGAAGGCTGGAAAGGTGAGGACTCCACGCATCCTGGGGGAGCTGACGGTGAGTCC
>CAYLXG010000087.1:0-4019 GCA_964387445.1 uncultured bacterium | reverse complement strand
CATTCCTCGGGGGTTTCTCCCGGTTCAAGCTTGCCTCCCGGGGCGTTCCACTTCCCGTAGTGCATGTCGTCGGGTCTGGCGTTCCTGTGGATCATCAGGGTTCGCCCGTCCCGCCTTATGTAACAGAGTACGGCAACTTTCATTGGTGGAATATATTCAGCCCATCATCAGGAACAAAAGCGGCGATGCAAGGTTAACATGTTACAACGAAGGATGGAGGCTGTATGGGTCCCCTGCTAATCTCTGCTCTGATCTGCTTCGGGGAGACCATCTCCTTCCGGCCCTTTCCCTCGGGAGTTGCGGTCAGCGCCAGCAACGGCATGGCAAGTGTGCAATATCTCCCTGAAGAGGGTTTCCTCAGCTCGGAGCCGGGGCATCCCCTGCTGCCCCTGGTGCAGGTGGTAAGGGTGCTTCCCGGAAGGCAAACCCTGAACGGGGCTTCAGCCCGTCTTTCTTTCACCGGCGAGTCGGTCTCCACCGGAGTGAAGGTAGCCGCGGCGGAGAACATCCGCCCCGTGGGATCACCTTCAACCGGTGAGATATTCCCTTCGGAACACCGTGTTACAGGTGATGAACCGCTGGTGTCCGTCCGCTCAGGGGTAATCCTGGGCTCGGTCACGGTGGTGTCAGCGGCGGTGAACCCCTGGAGCTACGACCCGGATACGGGGACCCTCAGCCTTGCTTCTTCAGTTGAGATAGAATGGAGCTGCTCCCCTGCACCTGGAGCATCCCCGGCTCTTTCCCCTGCCCAGCAAGCCATGCTTCAGGAGAGGATCCGTGCCCTGTCCGGCGCCTTCGGGACCGCTCCCTTCGACCCGGGACCCCCGGGCCCCTCCGATGCGGAGTACCTGCTGGTCACCAAAGAGGAGTTCCTGAACGAACTGCAGCCCCTTGCGGACCACCTGGCCGGAAGCGGATACACCGTTGAAACGGTTACCATCGAATCGGTATCCGGTTCCTGGGGCGGGGCGGATGTTCAGGAGGATCTGAGGAACTGCATCACCGACTTCGCCTACAGCAGGGGAACTGCCTATGTGCTCCTTGCCGGGGACGAGAACGTGGTCCCCGCCAGGGATGTGTACATGGAATGCGAGGGACTGGTTGAGACGGCCCCCTGCGACCTTTATTATGCAGACCTGGACGGAACATGGGACCTTAACGGCAATGGAGTTTACGGCGAGTGGGAAGACTCGCTGGACCTTTACGCAGACGTGGTTCTCGGGCGTATCCTCTTCGACACGGACACCGAAGCCCAGACCATCGTGGGCAAGACCCTGGAGTACCGCTCCGCCGGGGATGGCGACTGGTACAGGCAGGCCGTGCTCTGCGGCGCCCTTCTCTTCCCGGAGATCGGCTACACCGGGGTAAAGGGCTGCGAGATGATGGCGGGAGAGTTCCCCGATGACTTCGACCTTGTGAAGGCATACCAGTCGGAGAACGGCGACTACCCCGACACATACTTCCCACCCCTGTACAGCGGCTCGGGATGGAACCACTACGCCGGCCACGGGAACGACAGATTCGTTATCTGGTCTGGTGGCGACCCGATAATGGGAGTTACCAGGATGAACGGGTTCGACAACCAGGGAAGATACGGCATACACTCCAGCATAGGGTGCCACACAGGTGATTTCACCGATCCGGGAACGAACCTGCCGGACACCCTTCTCACCCTGGCTGACGGGGGAGGTGTGGCCTGCCTCTTCAACACCACCTGGGGCTGGGAAGGGTACTGGCCGGAGATTGGCTCTTCGGAGAGGCTCTGCCTGAACACTGTATCCAGGGCCTACAGGTACAAGGCTCCCTCCCTGGGGGTGGCCTTCACCATTGCCAGGGACCTTGAGATTCCCAACATGACCGGCCCCTACGACAGGGTGATGCAGTCGGTAATGGCATACTCCCTGTTCGCAGATCCTGCTCTGGAGATCCTGGGAGTGGGCAGTTCCGGCCCGGTTCCCCCGCTTCCCTACGAGGTGTCCATTCTGGGTCCTAACCCTGCGTCAGGCGAGGGCATAGCCTTCAGGGTAACGGGGGTTTCCCCATCTTACCAGGTATCGGTGTACAACATAGCCGGCCGAAGGGTTATGGACGGCATCACCGTGCAGAACGGGACCGCGTCCCAGCTGGAGCTTGAAGACCTTCAGCCGGGGGTTTACTTCCTCCACGCCAGACCGCCCGGGGGAACAGGCGTCACCGGAAGGTTCGTGCGAATCAGATAGGGTAACTTACATTATCCTTCCCAGATAAGTGTACCAGTGGGCACTGCCGGTGAGGAGCTTCCCCGCCTGGTCAACAAGCTCCGGGTCCCGGCTTTCGATGTAGCGTGAGCAAAGCAGCCCCGCCTCCGTGGCCTTCAGGCGGTCATCGAGCTTGTCGAATTTCCGGAAGTCATTGTGGGCAAGGTCATAGAAGGCCTCCGCAAGCTTTCTCCAGTCCTTCTGATCCAGCCCCAGCCTCTCCCATATCTTCTTCATTCCCGCCCCCTGCACTTGTGACAGCTCAGCCCATGGTGTATGAATAAACATATGCTGCATGGCAGCGGAAAAGGGAGGATAGAAATGTTAAGACTGATCAGTGTGATCCTGTTACTAAGCGTCCCCATGATGGCGGCCACATGGGAGGAAGCCGCGGAAGAGAGCGGAGAAAGCGGTCTGGTGGCCGCTCCAGGCGAGCCAGGGCAGAAGACCTCGCCGCCGAAGGCCCAGGTGCTTCTCATCCCTGATTCCACAACCGATGCGGTGGGCATGTACGACCCCAACGACGGCACGTACCTGGGAGACTTCATCGTTGACGACCCTTCGGGAACCACCTACGACTTCCAGACCCCCATCAACGCCATACCGTACGATGGGTATGTTTTCGTCTCCGACCAGATAAGCGACATAGTCTATATCTTCGACGAGAACGGCGACTTCTACGACATAGCCGCCCAGACCGGCCTGAACAACGTCAGGGGAATAGACTTCAGGGACGACACCCTCTACGTTACCAGCGGCGACGACTATGTGGCCATGTTCAGCGGCCCCGACGCTTTTGCCGGATACTTCATCCAGGACGGCACCGATCCCTTCGACATCCTGTTCGTTGACGAGGTCACCTCCGGTTCCGCGCTTCTTGCGGACATACAGGGATCCACCGACAACGTTCGCCATTATGACGCCGACGGAACGCTCATCGGCGAGCTGTTCCCGGTAAGCTTCCCTGAGCAGGTTCAGATCGACGCCGGCAACCCCGGCTACTACCTCTGCGCCGGTTTCTCAGCGGACAGCATCTACCGCTTCACCATCGACGGAACAGTTACCGACAAGTGGTACATCAACGGCCCCAGGGGAGTTTACAGGCTGGGCAACGGCAATCTGCTGGTCACCGACGGAGCCGGGACCCATGAGATGGATGCGTCCACCGGGGCGATAATCGAAACCGAGTTCTCCGGCTCCTGCAGGTTCATCGAGCTCTGCGACGTTACCGTGGGCACCGCGGATGACTTCGTGGAACCGGTCATACCCGGCGGGGTTTCCGTGTTCCCCAACCCCTTCAGCGAATCCCTCACCGTTTCAGTGGATCTGGAATCACCGGGTCAGGTAACGGTAACGGTGTTCGCCCTTGACGGCAGGATCGCCGGCACGGTTTCCCCAGGTGTTCTCGAACCGGGCACGCATGTCCTGGAGTGGAACGCCCAGGGAGCTGAGAGCGGTTTCTACTTCGTGAGGGTCACCACCCCCGGCGGAGTGACCACCGAAAAGGTACAGCTCCTCAGGTAAAAGCATACTTCAGTCAGGGGCGGGAGCAGATCCCGCCCCTTTTTCCGCAGGGGGGCATATGATCATTACTGCGGTCATCGCGGCGCTGCTAAGCGGCACACTGCCCGTTTCCATCGAGGAGATACTGGGAACTGAAGGGGTCTTCAGCTTCTCCGACGGTTCCTCCATATACAGTTTCTTCTCAGATGGGGATTTCCTGTTGGAACCCGTCGGGCTCAGCGGACGGGCCATCGATGGTTCTTGGACGAGTAATGACTT
>CAYLXG010000086.1:0-10705 GCA_964387445.1 uncultured bacterium | reverse complement strand
TGGGTCTTGAACTTCGACAGGTTGATCCTGCAGCTGTATCCTTCCAGCACCGGCAGGGCGATGTCGTATTCCCTTCCGTGGATGGAGACCCTTCTGGAACCGGAGGCTTCGAAATTGACCAGGGATGCCCCGGTGATCCCGGCGGCGGTCTTGAATCCGCAGATCCTCCAGTACCTCTCCACACCCTTCACGGCGCCGCCCGGACTGTCACCGATGTGTACCTCGCATCCCCTCTGCTTCAGAAGGGAAGCCACCGCGGCCACCACGGCGGGATGGGTGGTTATTCCCCTGTGGGGAGCCTTTGCCGCCAGCATGTTCACCTTCAGGAGGACCCTGTCCCCCGGAGATGTCCCATCGGGCCAGCCTCCGGCTTCGCCCACCATTTCATCGATGCTGGCTTCGATCTTTCTGGTGCAGTAGCCCTGGAATCCGTCCCTTACAACCACATGGTACATTTTCACCCGGCCCTAGGAATGGCAGACCTGGTTCTTTCCGGCGCGCTTCGCCCGGTACATCCTCTGGTCCGCGAGTTCGATCAGCTCGTCCTTCTCCCTGGAATCCACTGGATAGGCCGCCACGCCCAGGCTGAGGCTTACGGCTCCCCTGGGCTGTTCCTCGGCGTGGGGTATGGTGCTGTTGGCCTCAAGCACCTTCGACCGTATCCTATCGGCTATCTCCACCGCAACCTGTTTCTCGGTAAGGGGCAGTATGCAGATGAACTCCTCACCTCCGTAACGCACCAGGATGTCCACGTCCCTCAGCGCGCTGACCATCGCCCGGGTCACCTTCTGAAGGAGCACGTTGCCCATTGGGTGCCCGAAGGAGTCGTTGTAGTTCTTGAAGTCGTCGATGTCCATCATTATCAGGGAGAACGGGTACTGGTAACGCCTGGCCCTCTCGAACTCCTCAGGATACCGTTCCTCGAAGAATGTCATGTTGTGGAGACCGGTGAGCCTGTCACGCCTCACCATGTTTATCAGTTCCGTCTTCTGCAGCGCGGTGTCCAGCACCCCTGCAGCAAAGCCGATCATGTTGTTCAGCCGCCTGATGTCATCCCCCTGGAACCTTTCCACCGACGGGCTCTGGAGATCTATGAGACCAACCACCCTTCCCCTGCTGAGCATGGGTATGGCCAGTTCGCTGCGGGTTTCTGCCATGCCTGTTATGTAGAAATCGCAGTTGAGCACATCGGGCACGCTGGTGATCCTTCCGGTCCTTACAGCCTCCCCCACAACTCCGCCGCTGCCCCTGTCGCCGTCCACCTGTATCACGGCGCCGGGTATCAGGGCTCCTGTGCCGTATCCGGCCCTGGAGACCGCGTGAACCTCCATTTTGTCGGGAACCACGCCGGACCTTGACGAACCTGCGGCCATTACGGCGATGGATTCGTCGGGATAGAAGGTTTCCAGTGTACGGAGCATGGTCCTGCATATCTCCCGTACATCCCCCTCTGAGGTAAGGTCCGCCGCCAGGGAGGCCACGGCATCGGTCTCTATCTCAAGGAGCTTTGCTCTCTCGCGGGATCTCTCCCTTCCGGTCATATCACTGATGGAAAGCACTATTTCCCTTCCCCCTGAAGCCCGGAGTGAGAGCTGGGTCCAGCCCCTGTCCCCCACGGCGATGGCCCCTGCGTCATGATCCCTTCTGGAGGCCAGGGCGTCGGCGATCTTTTCCACCTGGGCGGCGGGAAAAGATGAGAGGAAGCTCTTCAGGGTGGAACCGGTTTCCGGGGTCTCCACCCCGGGGATCTGCATGAAATCTCCCATACTGTCTATTATTTTACCATTCGGATCGAGTATGACCACCGCACTCCAGAGATCCGCCAGCACAGTGTCAAGGGTGCTCCTGCGTTCCTCCAGCCGGTCCCGGGAATCGAGATACCTGATAAAGGCCGAAAGGATGTCAGAGAGCATCCGCAGGCTCCTGAGGCTCTCCGAAGCGGGCTTCCTCCTGGAGAGGCCGTTGTCGCATCTTATAAGACCGATGACCGAGTTGCCGGATTTGATGGGCGTATCCACGTAATTGATGCTTCCGGCCCATTCGAGACCGCTTCCGGAAAAATCCCCCTCCCAGGCGTACACCTGGGAACCGGTTGCAAGAAGGGAGTCCCCGGGAAGCTTTCTGCCTGCTGGATCCAGGGGGATGGGATCACCCGTGATGCCCCTGCCCCTGTAGGATACCGCCTCGAAACCGGTTCCGCCCCTGTTCAGCAGGCCAACCCATACCCTCTGGAATCCCAGTCCCCAGAGAACCGCCGCGGAGACCTTTCTGCAGGCCTCCGCAACTGATGTGACGGTCCTCAGGTCAGCCGCCAGCCTGAAGACGGTTTCTATTGATTCGAGGGAATCCTCCAGGCAATCGGCGGCCATGGGAAGGACCCTGTCCCTGGAAACCGCAAGTTCTGACCTTCCCGGCAGCTGAACTGAATCCGCCAGGTGGAGCCTGATAAGGCCCGCCGTCTCGCCCATTGGAGTTGAATAGTCAACCACGGCCGCCGCACCTGCGCTGAGGGCCCTCTGTCTCATTTCTGGCCTGCTGTCGGGAATACTGACTATCACAGGCATTTCCCTCCGTGTGAACATGGAGTTAAGCAGCCTGCATACCTTCATGCCGTCGAGACCAGCCAGGACCTGACCGCAGAGAACGCACCTTGGCCGGTTCTTCAGGGCCTCGAGCACCGCATCTATTCCGTTCCCCACCGTCTGTACGGCGAGGCCCTCCCGCAGGAGGGCCTCCTCAGTTGCTTTCAGGAGCGCGGGACTCCCCATGGCGGCAAGAACGTCGATCCTCTTCACCCGGGGCTCCCTGGGGCTCCGCTACCGGTCTTCGAGGACCGCCTGGGCGGCGGCCAGCCGGGCCACCGGCACGCGGTACGGAGAACAGGACACATAGTCCAGGCCCACCGAATCGAAGAACCTTATGGATGACGGGTCTCCTCCGTGCTCTCCGCAGACTCCCAGCTTTATCCCCGGCTTGCTGCTCCGGCCAAGTTCAACCGCTGTCCTGACCAGTCTTCCGATGCCGTCGATGTCCAGGGAGGAGAATGGATCCCTTTCGTAGATGCCCATCTGGACATACTCGCCAAGGAACTTGCCGGAATCGTCCCTGGAGAAGCCGCATCCCATCTGGGTGAGGTCGTTGGTGCCGAAGCTGAAGAAATCAGCCTTCTCCGCTATGAGATCGGCGGTAACCGCCGCCCTGGGTATCTCAATCATGGTACCGATGGTGTAGCTGATGAAGTCTTGGGACTTGCCCTTTTCGGAAAGCACCCTGTCTATCACCGACTGGGCTCTCTCCCTGGCCGCCTCAAGCTCCCGTACGTTCCCGACCAGGGGGATCATGATCTCGGGGACCACTTCGATCCCTTCCTCGGCCACTTCCACCGCGGCCTCCATTACCGCCCTGACCTGCATATCCGTAACTTCCGGATAGGTAAGCCCCAGCCTGCATCCCCTGTGCCCCATCATGGGGTTGAACTCATGGAGGGATTCCACCTTGTTCCTCACGGTTTCCAGGGAGACCCCCATTACCTCGGCCATTTCCCTCTGACCCTCCTCGTCCTGGGGAAGGAACTCATGGAGGGGCGGATCGAGGAGCCTTACATTGCACGGCCGGCCCTGGAGCACCCTGAATATCCCCTTGAAGTCCTGCTTCTGAAGGGGCAGCAGCTCGGAAAGGGCTTCGTTATATGTTTTCTCCGGACCGGACAGTTCCATTTTCAGGGCCTCGATATCCCCGGCGCCTGCCTGGATCCTCTCCCTCATTCTCTTCACGTCGTCGGCAACCAGGATAAGTTTCCTGAAGGGGATGATCCTCTCCCCTTCGAAGAACATGTGTTCGGTCCTGCAGAGCCCTATTCCCTCTGCGCCGAAGAGAACGGCCATTTCGGTGTCCCTGGGGGTGTCGGCGTTGGTCCTTATCTTGAGCCTTCTGAACTCGTCAGCCCAGCCAACGAGCTTTCCGTATGCCTTGAAAAGCCCGCTTTCTTCGGCGCTCATCTCCTTCCGGAGAACCTGCACTATCTCGCTGGGCTTAACGGTTACCTCCCCGGCGAAAACCTCTCCGGTGAAGCCGTCTATGGCGATCACATCGCCCTGGTTAACGGTTACGTCCTGGCACTTCATCACACCGGAGGCGCTGTCGATGTGCAGCTCGTCGGCGCCTGAAACACAGGGAACGCCCATTCCCCTGGCCACCACCGCGGCGTGGCTGGTCATTCCGCCCCTGGCGGTGAGGATGCCTTTTGCAACCGCCATTCCGCCGATGTCCTCAGGGCTGGTCTCAAGGCGGCAGAGTATTACGCTCTCACCCCTGGCCGCCCATTCCTCGGCGGTCTCGGCGGTGAAGACGGCCCTTCCGCAGGCACCGCCGGGTGAGGCGTTCAATGCCTTGGTTAGAAGCCTGGCGCTGTCCTTGCTCTCGGAACCCAGAACAGGGGCGAAGAGCTGGTTGAAGCTCTGGGCGGGAACGCGCTTCACGGCTTCTTCCCTGCTGATGAGCCCCTCTTCGTGCATGTCCACAGCCATGTTCAGAGCGGCGAAGACGGTTCTCTTTCCGGTACGGGTCTGGAGGATGTAAAGCCTTCCCTCCTCTATGGTGAACTCGATGTCCTGCATGTCGCGGTAGTGCTCTTCCAGCTTGCTTCTCAAGTCGAGCAGACTGGCATATGAATCCGGATCCTTCTCATTAAGGGTCTCTATGGGCTGCGGCGTGCGTATCCCCGCAACTACGTCCTCGCCCTGGGCGTTCATGAGGTATTCTCCGTAGAACACGTTCTCGCCGGTGGCCGGATCCCTGGTGAAGCACACCCCGGTGCCGGACTTCTCCCCCATGTTCCCGAAGACCATGGCCTGAACGTTCACCGCTGTCCCTATGAGCCCGCGGATCTCGTTGAGCTCACGGTAGCGGATGGCCCTGGGGTTGTTCCAGCTGCTGAAAACGGCGTTGATGGAATGCTTCAGCTGATCCCATGGATCCGTGGGGAAGTCTTCGCCTATGGCTTTCCTGTAGATCTCCCTGTAGCTCTTCACAAGCCCCTTGAGATCCTCTGTATCCAGCTGGGTGTCCAGCTTCACGCCCTTCTCGTCCTTGACTTTCTGCAGTGCGTGCTCGAAGTCGTGATGGGGTATGTTCATCACCACGTCGCCGAACATCTGCATGAACCTTCTGTAGGAGTCCCAGGCGAACCTCTCGTTCCCGCTTCTCTCCGCGACCGCCTTAAGGGTGGTTTCGTTGATGCCCAGGTTCAGCACCGTGTCCATCATTCCCGGCATGGAAACCGCTGCGCCGCTCCTCACGGAAACCAGGAGGGGGTTGTGCGGATCGCCGAACTTCTTGCCGAGTTCCTTCTCGAGTTTGGCTATGTTCTCCCTGGCCTGTTCCTCGAGGCCGTCGGGCCATACCGAACCCGCCTTGTAGAAAGCATCACAGGCTTCGGTGGAGATGGTGAATCCCGGGGGAACCGGCATTCCTATCCTGGTCATCTCCGCCAGATTGGCGCCCTTGCCCCCCAGAAGCTCCTTCATTGTTCGATCGCCGTCGGTTCCTGTGGAACCGAAGTAGTAAACGTACTTCCTGGATGTCATGTCTTCCCGTTCCGTTTGAATTCGAATTTATCGTTAAAAGATGAACTGTTCAGCCGGAAGACCGGCGGGGACCCGGGGCGCAGAAAGACCCGGGATTCCCGCGCTTAATATACATTATTCGGGAAAAGACCGTGTTCAGTCCCGGTAACCTTTTCTCCGCCAGATATATGCCACGAACTCCTCTATCTCCCTGCGCTGGAGCTCGTCTGCGGGGCTTACCCTCTCGAAGACCCAGGCTGCGGCATCCGCCGCGGTCTCGAAGTTCTCGTCCGAGGTTCCCAGCTCTGACAGGACGGAAGCGATCTCCTCTCCCCTGGCCTCCCTGAGCAGATCGGACCCCTCTTCGGAGACCCTTTCCAGAAGACCGGTGGAGGGAATGGTCACGGAATCCCTGATGATGTGGTAATGATCCCTGAGCTGGGTGACCGAGACACCGTATTCAGCGGCGAGCTGCTCCTGGGTGTGATGGGGGCCGGACCTCGTTACGGCGTACTCAAGGGCGGCGGCCCAGGCCTCCGGCTTCCTCCCTGTGGGGGAATACTCGGCGCAGAACCTCTTCCAGGTCTGGGAAGCTGCCCTGGCCACTTCGCCAGTGTATCCGTGAAGCCCCAGCATTCCCGCCGTCATGCCGGGAACCACGTCCTCCAGGGGCAGGGGTCTCGCTTCCACGGCGCTCCTGCGCATCTGGACCCTGAGGGCCTCTATCCGGAGAAGACTGTGCTCTATCTTCTCGTCGAAGGGTGCCAGTTCCTTTGCCTGAAGGAGCAGATGCAGGCTCTCTTCCAGCCTGTCAGACTTTGCCTCCAGGAGGGCCAGATAAGTCAGAGTGGAGGGCACCCGGTACTTCTCCCTCCTGGCTACTGAAAGGAGTATCCGCTCAGCTTCCGCGTCCCGGTTAAGCATCATGAGCACAAGACCCTTCTTCCGAAGGGCGTCGGTATCCCTGGGATAGAGCTTCAGATAGGAATCAAGCGACTCCAGAGACATGTCGAAACGGTCAAGCTTGAGGAAGACATCGGCTCCCAGGAGAAGCGCCGCGGGACCGGGAACCCCCAGCCACCTGAAATCGGCCAGCCTTCTGGCCGCTTCGCTGACCCTTCCCGTCTCCAGGTCGAGCCTGGAAAGCTCCAGGGATGCCAGGTTGTGATCGGGTGTACCCCTTACAGAACGGTCCTGAAGAAGCCTCTCCAGGCTTTCCCTGGCCTTTTCCGAGTCGCGGGATTCCCTGGCTTCCTCCACCTGCTTCCAGAGCCAGCTGATCTTGTCGTTACCCATGATCCCCCCCGCGGGATGGTGTTCAGTTCACTGTGGCGAGCACTCCTGTGACCGAAGAGGACTGGCTGAACAGCCCGCTTTCGGTCTGGGCCTCTATACTGTAAATGTAAGCGCCTGAGGCTGGAATGTCACCATCGGCGTCGAGACCGTTCCATATGATCTGGTTGTATCCCTGTGAACAGAGCCTGGAAACGGACTGTATCCTTCTGCCTGCTGTGGTGAAGATCGAAACCGTCACATGGGCCTCGGAGGAAAGGCTGAAACTGAAGCACCTGGTGCCGGAACCCGGGTTCGGATATACGATGTGCTGCTGTATGGCCACTTCATCCGCATCGGTGGAGGTGACGTAAAGGGTGTCGGAAGAGATGTTGCCCGCTCCGTCCATACCCCTGAGGATGAACCGGTGCTCGCCCTGGGAAAGCTCTCCCACCGTATACTGAAGCTGTCCTGTGGTGGTGGAGCCGGTGTTGTAGGAGAACGCGTGGGAAACGTCGTATTCGTCGCTGTCCACGAAAAGTCTGATCCCGTTCCCGGTCCTTCCCAGGAAATTGATGCCGCTGGGATCGGAGAGCTCCGCCTCAAGAAGGCCTTCCCCTGTTACCACAGGTTCCGTCACGCCCTGCTGACCGGCAACCCACATGGATATGTCGGGGCCCTGATAGTCGGAGGGCTGCGTACCCCTGACCAGCGCTACGGGAGCGTCAGCCCCCAGCTCGACCCCGGAGGCCACCACGGCGGCTCCGTCTATCCGGGCCATATCCCCGGTGGCACAGGAATAGGGGATGATGCATTCGGCGGAGAACCTGGAATCGTTCAGGGCAGCCCGGCCCCTCCAGGCGGTTCCGCCCTGCCTCTGGTAGTCGATGGTGCCCCCTCCCAGCATTGTGTACTGCCAGGGAATGTCCGATTCGGCTATCTCAATGAGTGCCAGCCCGTCCGGGGAAACGGCCTCGCCCTGCACCAAATTGCTCTCCCCGGCGAAGAGGGTGTCCCCCTGGAGCGCTACCTGAAGCCTTGGGTCCGCCATCATGAGCGTTATGTCGGGAACGCCCAGATAAACGTAGTAGGAACTGTTTCCGGCCCTGGCGGCCTGTATCTTCCCGGCCCAGAAGGAGTAGCCCATGGAGTTCCCGCCGCCGGTGAGCTCCTCCACCACCATGGACGCATAGGCGAAGTTGGCGGGAGCTGTGGTTCCGCCGGTTGCTCCGATGCTGGCCACCGCCCCACCGCCCGGGTGGTAGACAACCTTCTCCCCTATGCAGTCAACCCCCGGGGCGAAGAACCTGGACAGGTCACAGGAGAAGAACATGGCCAGGGGAAGCCTGTGGGCGTTCTGCAGGGATCCGGGATCATCCCCCAGGAAGACCTTCTCGTGGGCCATCTGATTGGCCGAACCGTGGCCGAAGAAGAGCATTACCCCCATACCCCTGTTCCAGAGGTCTATGAATGCTTCCCTGGCCTCGGGCTTTTCCGGATGGACGCCGTCGGGGGTTGTTCCCTGGGGCCAGGGATATTCTATGAGATAGAACTTCTCAGGCTTGACATGGCCGGGAAGATGGGAGTAGCAGATCTCCTCCATGTACTCGGTGTGCTCCTCTTCTCCAGGGGAGTAACCTCCCCACTCGTCATCGGCGAAGAGAACGAATCTTCCAGCCCAGCTGCCGCCAGCCTGCATGGAGTGGTACATGGCGGTCTTGGCGATAACCGCGCCGAAGGCCGCGGGATTCCCGGCGGGTATCCTTGCCACCGGTATCTCCGGATAAACGGCGTTCTCATGCACCTGTGCGAACCAGTCCTCCGAGGCCCAGGCAGGATAGCTGGTGTCGTTGCGAAGGTATATCTGCGCCGGCACCAGGTCCGGGATGGTGGTGGAGTAGCCCAGAGGATCATAGTGACCGTCGCCGCACAGGATGACTCCGCTGAGGGGCTCGGCCCATGAATCCATCCCCCACCTGACCGCGGATCTGATGGCTCCGGGATCCTTCACGCCCTGGCCGAACTCGTCGTAGATCTCCCCTGTGGTGGCAGCCACCACCGAAAGCCCCATGGACTCCAGAAGCGTTTCCAGGGCAAGGGCGTCGTCGGTGAAGGTTTCCGGCACCACCAGCAGCCTGTCGCCGGAGGCTATGGTACCCACCAGCCTTCCGGGACCCGCCGGGGAAATACTGTCGGGTGACTGCCAGCTACCGCTTCCGGGAACGATGAGGGAGGTGGAATCGGATAGGTCCCAGGAAAAGGAGAGACCGCCTCCCTCCTGGGTGCCGGCTATCATCACGGGATTCATCAGGTCAGAGGAATCGAAGGCGTACTCTCCCCCGGCGAAGGTGAAGTCGTACCTTCCCCTGTATCCGGGGAAGAAGAGTCTCTCAGGTGAACCCGCCGCTTCCGCCGGATAGGTTATCTCAATGTAATCCAGCATCATATCGGCATCGGGATCCTGGGGGTCGAAACCCAGGACCAGATCCGAGGCCGAGGACAGGCTCACATTCTGGAACACCGCCAGATGGGTGCCGTATCCTGAACCCTGATATTCACCGGCGCCCTGGAGGCTCACGGTGAACGAGGTGGTTTCGGTGACCGCGAAGGCGAGGGTTACCTCTCCGGCGCCTGCGGCGTCGTGAAGCTCAACGGGTATGGACTCCTGGTCTCCGGAGGATATCTTTCTCCAGAACCAGCCGGTCCGGTTCTCCCACCTGGGAAGCCAGTGTCCGCCGTCCTCCAGATGGACCCTGTGGACCACCGTGCTCCCCCAGGGGGCAGAGCCGTCGGGAGGGCTCTGGATCTGCTCCATCCGGGCTCCGCTCTCACCGCCCCATGTGAGCCAGTAGACCCTGTGGGTGGCGTACCTGTGCCAGAGCCACTCCAGTGAACCCCCTTCGTATTCGAACCTGTTAAGTCCTCCGGCCAGGAAAAGGATGCGGTCGCCGCCGTCGAAAATACCGTTGGAATCAATGTCTTCCACATGGGAGGCAACGGTCTGAAGCTGATGCTCCGTCTGGGGATCGTCGTCGAACATCGTACCTGGACCTGAATAGAGGGCCAGCGTTCCCACTGGAACGCCTTCCACAGGGCAGCTGGCATCCATAAGCTCTTGGCAGGTAACCGCATATGGCCCTGTTCCCTCGATTGCGATTCGGGCCCAGGGTTTGCCCCAGAAGGGGCTTTCGGATCGTTCAGGAGGATCTGGCCAGTACACCTCTCCCTGGGCAAGGCCATCCAGCAGATGGCCTGCGGGGATACGCTGACCCCCGCCGCCGTTCCATTCCAGGGAAACGGAAACGGTGGGGGAAAAACCCCTGTCTGTAAGCGGATGGATGTCCACTACCGCCACACTGGTTCCCGCAATGGGAAAGACACCCCGTAGCTCCGCTGCGCTTAAGCTGCGGTCCACAGGGGCAACCTCCGACTCCCGGGCTTCCAGCCCCCGGCCAGTGAGGACCCCAGCCCTGGGAACATCCATCCGGATCGATGCGCTGGAACCGGCGGAGGCGGTGTACTCCAGTACAGGCTCCACTCCAGGGGGAACCGGAACGAAGATGGTCTTCACCGGGTAAACCGGCACACCGGGTTCCTGCAAGTTAACCGTTCCACTTATGTGCGGCGTTCCGTCTCCCTGGTACACCGGAGCGTCGAACTGGAAGGTGCCGCTCCAGGATCCCGTGAGCGCAATAAAGATCAAAGGTATCATTTACTCTCCTGTAATGCGCCGGTGAGCAGGGGAAGGATCTCCCCGGCTTTCCTCCTTATGCTGATAACCCTCTCGCTTCTGGGCAGTTCCGTCCGCGATGGATTCACCTCGATGATATGGGCGCCCGCCTCCAGTGCGGCGAAGGGGATGCCAGCAG
>CAYLXG010000085.1:216-10842 GCA_964387445.1 uncultured bacterium | reverse complement strand
CCGACGGACGACTTCCCTGACCCTCCAAAGATCAGCATGTCTCCCCTCCCTGCAATCGACTCCGAAACATCATATCAACCTCCGGAATCCGGTCAGTCCTTTTTTAATACAGGACCCAATTGTTCTAACTGTAATAATACCCTAGTGATAAGTTCTGCCTGCGTCAATACCCCAAATTCATAACTACTGAATTTCATATTTCTCTTGACGCCACTCCCGAAAAATGTATCTTTGGTTCACAGGAGGTGTGATAATGGCGAATACTGAACGGTCACGCGGGCTTGTGAACAGCATTACGGACATCGAGGAGCAGTCTGTCCCATCGGTACGTCTCACGGTGCCCGTGCGGCCCGACCAGGAGGAAGCCCTTACCAGGATAGTCCGTACCATCTCCACCAGCCGTTCCAAGGACAACAGGGAACAGAGGATAACCAAGGCTTCGGTGATACGGGCGTACATTGATGCCATGTCCTCCGTTACCATGGACTACGAAGAGATCCCCGACGAGAAGGAAATGGTGAGAAGGCTCGTCGAAGCCCTCTCCGCCCAGGGTTAGACCACGGTTCCGTCCGGAACCGAAACACCCTTGGGTATCACTATTATGCCGTCCCTTATGTATATGTTCTCGCCGTCCATTTTCTCAAGGCCCTTCTCGTTCACCAGCCTGACCCCGTTGCCGATGCGGACGTTCTTGTCCAGTATGGCGTTTGAGATAACGCAGTTCTCCCCGATACCCAGTGAGGGTGTACCAGGGGAAGAGGCTCCCTCGTCCCTGGGATGGCCCCTCCAGTAGTCCGCCCCCATCAGCACCGAACTCTCGATGGAAGTGCCTCCGCCGATGTAGCTCCTTATGCCTACTATGGAATTCCTTATGCTGGAACCGGCGATGTCGGATGCTCCGCACACTATGGCGTTGTCCAGTGTGCAGTTGCGGAGCCTTGCCCCGGGAAGGGCCCTGGCCCTGGTGTAGAGGGGCGTGAACTTCGAGTATAGGTCGAACTCGGGTTCAGGCATGGCCATGTCTATGTTGGCCTTGAAGAAGCTCCTTATGGTGCCGATGTCCGACCAGTAGCCGTCGAACAGGTAGCTGGTCACCAGGTAGCGGTCTATCGCCCCGGGTATGATCTCCTTGCCGAAATCGGTCTTGTCCCTGTCCTCGTGGAGGAGGATCCTCTTAAGGACATCGGGCTTGAAAAGATAGATGCCCATGCTTCCCAGGAAGGGCTTTTCGGCGGTTACCCCCTGCTGGTCGCTGGTAAGCCCGGAAAGACGTTCAGGCGAAGGCTTCTCGTAGAAACCGGTGATCCGCCCTGCGGTGCTTACCTGCATTATGCCAAGCCCGGGAGCTTCCTGTGCGGTAACGGGCTTGGTGGCTATGCTGATGTCCGCTCCGGAGGCAACGAACTCCCCAATGAACCTGGTGAAATCCATCCTGTAGAGCTGATCTCCCGAAAGGATCAGCACCATGTCCGGGCAGAGGGAGAGTATGTGGACCAGCCCCTGCCGCACGGCGTCGGCGGTGCCCTGGAACCAGTTGGTGTTCTCAGGGGTCTGTTCCGCGGCGAGGATGGAGACGAAGCCGTCGCTGAACCTGTCGAACCTGTAGGTCTGGCCCACGTGGCGGTTCAGGCTTTCGCTGTTGTACTGGGTGAGCACCAGTATCTTCCTTATGCCATTGTTCACGCAGTTGGAAACCGGAATGTCTATGAGCCTGTACTTTCCCCCGATGGGAACCGCGGGCTTGCTCCGGTGAAGCGTAAGCGGAAACAGCCTGGTGCCCCTGCCGCCGCCGAGAATAACGGAAACTACAGCCATCCTGCCCTCCTTGTTGCACCCTGTACACTGCCGTTCATCAAATAGGCAACATTTTCCCCTCCGGGTCAATGAGGGGCATTCGAGAAAGTCGATATCAATATTCTCAATTCAATACTTGACATTTCTTATTTTTCGTTATGTTACTATTGAAGAAATGGAGGTGACATATGAATATTGGTGATGTGAAATGCCCGTCCTGCGGAAGGGGGATGACCCCGGTGAAACTACACTGCAGGGCCTGCGACCTCTACCTGGAGGGGCATTTCGACGACGACCCGGTTACTTCGCTCTCCTCTGAGGACCTTGCCCTGGCCATAGCTTTCATAAGGAGCTACGGCTCGATCAAGAAACTGCAGGACGCCCTGGGGGTAAGCTACCCCACCGCCAGGGCACGGCTGGAAAGGCTGGTGGGAAAACTGAACAGATCGATGGAAATGAAGCCCGAAGCGGATCGCACCCTGGACAGGCTCAAGAAGGGCGAGATCACCGTAGAGGAAGCCCTGGAGGTGCTGTGATGCCAGCCTTCTTCCTGCTTGTGAGGATAAAGAGGTTCGTACTCCCCCTGCCCTGGTTCCCCTTCTGGCTCATACTGCTTCCCTTCGTGCCCCTGGCCATCCTCATATCTCCCTTCTTCGCCAGGGAGAACTACGGCAGGGTGCTCCAGAACGCGCACCTGGCCTGGTGGGCCGTAACCGCCCTCCACGGTCTGAAGGTGGATGTGGACAGCAGCGATGGTGACAGGATCTTTCTGTCCTTCGTTTAAATGAAAAGGAGAATGACATGAACAACTCAAGAATGAAGATCCTCGAGATGCTCGCCGAGGGCAAGATAACCGCCGACGAAGCATCAGCGCTCCTGGAAAAGGTGAACGGCTCGGAATCGGCGGAACCCGCCCCCGGGAAAGAGAAGCCCGAGGGGGGAGCCGGAATGCCGAAGTACCTCAGGGTGGTGGTTGACAGCGCCGACGGCGACAAAGTAAACGTTAAGGTACCCATGAGCCTCATAAGGACAGGCATCAAGCTCTCGGCACTGATGCCCGCCGATGCCGCCGATGCGGTTAAGGAGCAGGGGATCGACCTCTCCAGCCTCAGGGACCTTCCCACGGAAGAACTCATCGAGGCCCTCCGGGAGCTGGAGGTCAACGTGGACAGCGCCGACGGCGACACGGTGAGAGTGTTCACCGAGTGACCGTTCCTTGTAGATTAGGCCACTGGTGAAACGAACGAACCAATGACCGAACGGGGGTTGAGAACATGAAGATAGCGCTGGCAGGCCAGCCCGGGTGCGGCAGATCCACTTTGTACAGGGCACTCGCGGAAAATCCCGATGCGGATGTTTCCAAGCCGCTCACGGTTCATGTTCCCGACCCCCGGATCGATTTCCTTGAGGGTCACTGGGAACCGAAGAGCGTGGTGAGGGCAACGGTGACCTTCACCGACGTTCCCTCCCCGGCCTTCAGCCCGAAGAACATGGGCAGGCTCAAGGAATCAACAGCCATTGCCATGGTGCTGGACAACTACGCCCTGGGCAACCTCGAGGAAGCCTTCCTGCAGAACGAGTCGGAACTGATGCTCTCCGACTTCTCCATCGTGGAGAAGCGGATCGCAAGGCTCCAGAAGGAGAGCAAGGGCAAGTCACCGGAAGCGCTTCTCCTGCAGAGGGCAATGGAACTCCTTGAGGGAGAGGTCCCTCTCAGACGCATGGAGCTCACCGAGCAGGAGGAGGAGATGCTCTCCCCCTTCTCCCTGGCCAGCCTGAAGCCACTGATGGTGATAAGCAACAGAACAGGCGGAGGCGTCTCGCCGGAGGACGGCACCGAAAGAACCGTAAGGGAACACGGCGGAGCATTCCTTGGAATAGACGCCGCCTTCGAACTGGAGCTTGCGGACATTCCCCCGGATGAACGGGGAGAGTTCCTTGAGTCCATGGGGTTCGCCGCCTCCGGGCGCCAGAGGCTCCTGGAGGAGGCCTATTCCCTCCTGGACCTCATCAGTTTCCTCACCATGGGGAAGGACGAAGTCAGGGCATGGCCCATCAGAAGGGGCAGCACAGCCCTGGAGGCTGCGGGAACGATACACTCCGACCTGGCCAGGGGTTTCATAAGGGCCCAGGTGATCCCCTTCGACACCTTCAGGAAGACCCCCGACGAGGGGGAGCTCCGGAAGACAGGGGAACTGGGTCTTCAGGGAAAGGACTACCTGGTGAACGACGGCGACATACTGGAGATCAAGTTCTCCGTATAGCCATGGTCCTCATGCGGTGTATCACCGAACTGATCTCCGCCGAACCTATGAAAATCACGCAGAGCCAGTAGAGCCAGAACACAGTTGCCATTATTCCTATGAAGGAGCCGTACACCACTCCCCAGTCAGGGGCGCTCACGGCCCACATCCAGATATTGGTCCCGGCTGTGGAGAAGACCATGGCCAGTATCGCCGTAAGGGCGCAGAGCTTCTTTGACATGGTCCTGTTGGGGGCGGCCCAGTATAGAAGGAAGAAAACCAGGAAGGTGAAGGTCACGCTCAGGGCCTTCGCCAGGAATCCGCTCAGTGCAGGCCCTATGCCCGGCTGTGAGGTGAGGAACTGGCCCACCGGGGAATCGGCGGCGAACCTGGCGGCAACGGTGAACACCGCCGCAAGGGCGAAGCACACCGCCACCAGTATGGCCAGCAGAAAGTCGTAGAGCTTCCCCCAGACTATGTGCCTGCCCGGCGCTTCGAAAACCTTGTCCAGCGCTGTCCTTATGGTGCCGAAGAGCCTGCTCACCATCCAGAGAAGGGTCGCGAAACCGATGATGCTGATGGTGGAGCTGCCCCGGAGCACCGCCCCCTCAAGGTCTTCGATTACTCCCTGGGGAACGAAGGGATTCAGCTCGGTGAGCCAGCTGATGAACTCCTCCCTCACGGAGAGGTTGCCCATGGCCGCCAGCGCTCCGAACTGGAAGATGATCACCGTGAGGGGAATAAGCGTAACCAGCACGTTGAAGGAAATCGCCGCTGCTCCGAAGAACACATTGTCCCTCCCCCACTCCACGTACATGGCGTGGAAGAAGGTGCCCAGTATCTTCAGCGTTCTTCTGAAAAAGCGTTTGACGGCAGCCGGGGAGAAGATGCTCTGAAGCTTTCTCCCTGCCCCCATCACTCAACCGTTACGCTTTGCGCTCGCGCCACTGGCAACCCATTCTTCTCGCGGACAGCGTGCATGGTCATATCACTCCACGGTTACGCTTTTAGCCAGGTTCCTGGGTTTGTCCACGTCGCACCCCCTGGCTACGGCCACATAGTAGGAGAGGAGCTGAAGGGGTATCACCGAGAGCAGCGGCACCAGTATGTCCGCCACGGCGGGTATCTCCAGCACCCAGTCCGCAAGGCTACCTATCTCTTCGTCCCCAATTGTGGCTATGGCCAGCACCCTGCCCTTCCTTGCCCTTACCTCCTGTATGTTGGAGATGACCTTCTCGTAGGCGGCGTCGCGGACGGCGATCACCGCCACGGGCATCAGGTCGTCGATAAGGGCGATGGGTCCGTGCTTCATCTCCGCGGCGGGGTAGCCCTCGGCGTGTATGTAGCTTATTTCCTTCAGCTTAAGGGCCCCCTCAAGGGCCACGGGGTAGTTCACTCCTCTGCCCAGGTAGAGGAAGTTGCCGGCGTAGGTGAACTGCCGGGCGATCTCCCTTATTGAGTCGCTTCCCTGGAGTATCTCCTCCACCTTGTCCGGTATTCCCATGATGTCCCGGCAGATTGTGATCCCCTGGTCACGGCTGAGGGTTCCCTTGGCCCTGCCCAGTGCCAGGGCTATCAGGGAGAGTATCATGGTCTGGCTGGTGAACGCCTTGGTGGATGCCACGCCTATCTCAGGTCCGGCGTGTATGTACACCCCGGCGTCGGTCTCCCTGGCGATGGTGGAGCCCACCACGTTCACTATGCCGTATGTCTTTATGCCCCTCTTCTTTCCCAGGCGCAGGGCCGCCAGTGTGTCGGCGGTCTCGCCGCTCTGGCTTATCACCAGCATGACGGTGCCGTCCTCAAGCACCGGGTCCCGGTACCTGAACTCGCTGGCGTACTCAACGTCCACGGGGATCCTGGCCAGATTCTCGATGATGTACTTGCCGATGAGACCGGAATGCCATGAAGTCCCGCAGGCGGTTATCACTATCCTCCGGATGCCCCTCATGTCGCTTTCGGTCATGTTCAGTCCGCCCAGATGCGCGGTTCCCTCGGAGATGTCCAGCCTTCCCCTCATGGCGTTCCTGAGGGATTCGGGCTGGGAATAGATCTCCTTCAGCATGTAGTGGTCGAAACCGTCCTTCTCTATCTCGCTCAGGTCCCAGTCCACGTGCTGTATCCTGTCCCTGGTCATCTTCGGGTCGGAAGAGTTGGAGGAGATGCCCCTTCTGGTTATCTCCACCACCTCGCCCTCCTCCAGGTAGATGACGTTCCTGGTGTGGGAAACGATGGCGGCAACGTCGCTGGCAACTATGTTCTCGCCGTCTCCCACGCCCACCACCAGGGGGCTGCCGTACCTTGCCGCCACCAGTGTCGACGGCTGATCGGCGCTCACCACCGCTATGCCGTATGCTCCCCTGACCTGATTCAGGGCGTCCTTCACCGCGGTGAACAGGTCTCCGGTCCTCTGGTACTCGGTTCCCACCAGCTTGGCCAGCACCTCGGTGTCGGTCTCCGACTCGAACTCCACCCCTGCCTTCTCCAGACGGTTCCTTATCTGCTTGTAGTTCTCTATGATGCCGTTGTGAACCAGGGATATCTTTCCGGAGGAGTCGCTGTGGGGATGGGCGTTCACCTGGGAAGGTTCTCCGTGGGTGGCCCATCTGGTGTGGGCGATGCCCGTGGTGGCCCCGGCGGCCTCGCCGGCGTCCATCTTTTCCAGGTCGGCAACCCTGCCCATGCACTTCCTCACAAGGAGGGAATGGTCGGTCTGAAGCGAATAGCCCGCTGAATCGTATCCCCTGTACTCAAGCCTTTTCAAACCGCTGAGAAGCACGTCCAGAGCTTTTCCGTGGCCCACATAGCCAACTATACCGCACATGAAAGAACCTTTCTGAAAGCGTTGTAGTCACCGTCGAGCATCTCCCCGCTGGTGTTCTCACCGATGAAGCGCACAACAGGCTCGGTTCCCGAGGGCCTTATGTGAACCCAGCCTCCCTGGCGTTTCCACCACAGCCCGTCCCTGGTGTCGTCGGGGGAACCCATTTCGCCCTTGAGCATCTCCGAAAGAACGGTGAAGTCACCGGTGAAGTCCACCTTCCTCTTGAGGTTGACGTACACCGGGAAGCCGTCGGCCCAGGATGAGATGGTCATCGAAGGGTTCTCCCGGAGCATGGAGACCGCATAGGCCATTGCCACGGCGCTGTCCCTGCCCAGGTGGCATTCCCTGTGGATCACTCCGCCGTTGCCCTCTCCGCCGATGTCCGCTCCCCTGCGGTCCATCTCCTCCACCACGTTCACCTCTCCCACAGGGCTTCTGTAAAGCCTGCATCCGTGCCGTGACGCTGCGTCCTCAGCCAGGCAGGAGGTGGAAAGGTTGACCACCGCGGGGCCGGGGTTCTTTGACAGAACGTGATCCAGGGCAAGGGCAACTGTGTACTCCTCGCCTATCAGCCTCCCTCTGTCGTCCACCAGCGCCAGTCTGTCGCCGTCGGGGTCGAACCCGAACCCTATGTCAGCCCCCCTGGCGGCAACTTCCCTGGCCAGGATGGAAAGGCTCTCGGTGTTGGGTTCCGCCACCCTGGGGAAGTCCCCCTCCGGGGTCATACTGCCGTGTATCATCTCCCATTCAACACCCAGGGCGTCCATCAGGGCGGGACCCAGCAGTGCCGCGGTACCTCCGGTGACGTCAAGTACGGCCTTGAGCTTCCTGCCCGTTCTGCGAACCAGCGGAAGGGAGCATACCAGATCCACATGCCTTTCAACTGAACCGGAAAGGGTTTCCGAAAGGCCGCATCCGCGGTAGTCCCTCCACTGCCTGGGCTGCTGGAGGAGCTTCATCAGCTTCTCCCTGGCGGCGGCCCTGAGGAAGACCCCGTCTGTCCCTATGAGTTTCAGGGCGTTCCATTCGCCGGGGTTGTGGCTGCTGGTTACGGCAATGCCCCCCCGAACCCCTTCGGCCATCGCTTCGAGCTGAACCGTGGGAGTGGGGGCAACACCGATCAGGACCGGGGTGCATCCAACCCCCATGAGCCCGGCGCATACGGCGGCTTCCACCGCGGGGCCGCTCCTGCGGGTGTCCCTTCCCACAGCTAGACGGCCGGGGCCCACGAGTTCACCGAATGCCGCGGCGAAACCGCAGGCGTCCTGAACGGTGAGACCGCTGCCGAAAACGCCCCTTATGCCCGAGCCGCTGATTATGGGTTCATTCAAGACCAACCCCCTTAGGGAGCGATTCGCTGGAGCCGACGATCGGATTCGAACCGATGACCTGCTCATTACGAGTGAGCTGCTCTACCAACTGAGCCACGTCGGCTCCGCGAAGTTCACAATTCTATGGCTGCATGGTTCATTCGTCAACCGGAACTATGTCCCAGCTCAGGGTGAATGAATACTGGGAAAAGCCCAGGTCTGTTTCAGCAGCCGGGAAGACCACGGTTTCCTCTCCGTCCTTAATCACCCGGTCGCTCTTCATGTCCATCCAGCCCCGTCTGTACTCAAGCCTCGCGGAAAGGGGACCCCAGAGCCTGAGATCGGCTCCGCCGGAGGCTGCGAAACCCACGCTTGAACCGCTTTCTTCAACGAAGCTGCCGAAGTCGTCGGTGCCTGAATAATCACCGGTGACACCCACCAGCCCCGGTCCCGCGAAGACACCGAAGCCATCCATGACCTCCAGCTGGCCGCAGGGGAAGGCCCAGAAGAGGAAACTGCTTATCTCCCCGTCCCAGCCGGAGGAAGCCGTTTTCCTGAAGTACTCTCCCCCTACGTGGAAGGCAAGGGGACCCGGCGCGTCCAGAGTGGCCGTAATTCCGTAGGCGAAACCCGGTGTCTTGAACCGTGACTGGTACTGGTCCTCCACCGGCCCGAAGGATGAGACCGATGTTCCGGCGCTTATCCCCAGCCCCCCGGGGAGCTGGGCAAGGATCAGAGCGGTGATGAAGGCGCTAAGCATCGTTCCCCTTAATCCTTCCGTGGTGATGTTCAACTGGCATCCTAAACCTCCCTGGGGTCGGTGATAACGCCTGTAACGGCGGTGGCTGCTGCTGTCTCCGGGCTTGCGAGGTAAACGTACGAACCGCTGTCGCCCATTCTTCCCCGGGTGTTCACGCCGCCTGTGGAGAGGCAGACCTCCCCCGGGGCAAGGGCCCCCATATGCGCTCCCATGCATGGGCCGCATCCCGGAGGCACCACCACTGCGCCGGCCTTCACGAACTCCTCTATGACTCCCTGCTGCAGGGCTTTCACGAACTCGTCGCGGCTGGCTGCCCCTACGATCATCCGAACGGAGGGAACAACCCGCCTTCCCTTCATGATCTTCAGCGCCGCGGCCAGGTCTTCGATCCTCCCGTTGGTGCAGGTGCCCAGGAATACCTGGCTGACCTTCGTTTCCGGGAGATCCGATACGGGGCAGACATTACGGGCTTCATGCGGTCTGGCCACCATGGGCACAATCTCGTCGAGGCTTATGTCGTGGGCTTCGCAGAACTCCGCATCGGCATCGCTCCACATTGCCCTGGAGCACATCTCGTGGCTGAAGAGGAACTTTTCCGTTATCCTGTCAGCGGGGAACACCGCTATCATGGCGCTTGTCTCGGCCCCCATTCCGGCGATGGTCATACGCTCATGCACCAGAAGACTGCCCAGTGAGGTGCCGTGGAACTCCACCGCTCTTCCGCCTGCGCCTTCAGGCCCCAGCTTCCCGGCTATCGTAAGGATGAGGTCCTTGGCGGATACCTTGTCGACGAAGTTCCCATCCAGGTTTATCTCAATTGTCTCAGGCACCCTGATGGCCGTTTTCCCCGTTTCCCAGATGGAAGGTACCTCATCCGGCTCCACGTCGGTGGCGAATGTATTGAAGGCCCCGTAGATACGCGTGTGGCCGCCTGTTCCCACCACGATCCCGCCGGGAAGGGCGAGATGCTTCTCGGGGATCACCTGGTGGCAAACCCCGGAACCGATGTCATAGAAGTGTTCGATTCCCTGTTCGGCAACGAAGTCCCTCACAAGGGCATGACCCGCTGCCTGTTCGCCGGTGGCGGCGGGGCTTGCCTGATCAAGTACCATGGCCACCCGCCCGGGATGCTTCACCCTGCCCCCTGGAGCCGAGCGCCGGAATCGTTCGACAAGCAGCGAACTGTCATCCCGGGAGAGGACCAGGTCGGGCTCTACTGAAACGGTCTCCCCCGGCTCCACGGCCTTCCCGGCCGCTCTGCCGAGGATCTTCTGGGCAAAGGTCTGTCCCATGGGAATCCTTTCTCAGGCTTGAAACGCTCCATACACCATCGTTCTACTATGAAGAATGGATAAGGTTCCTTCAAGTGCGCAGGGTATTGCGCAGCACCTGGCGCAGGGTTAGAGTTCTATGCTGAAGGGGGTGTCCCGTTGAAAGAGATCAGGGGAACCAGACACATTGCCGAGGAATACCCCGACATTCTCAAGGATGAGTCCTCCCTTTCCGGAGGCAGCTGCCAGGTAGCTGTCTGGCCTGAGACCATCGAAGAAGTGTCGAACTTCCTTCGCGAATGCAGGGAAGACCTTGTCCCGGTCACTGTGTCCGGCGCCAGGACCGGAGTTGCCGGGGGCGCGGTTCCAATGGGGGGAGCCCTGCTCAGTACGGAGAGGCTCAGGGGCCTGGAGCCCGGGGACG
>CAYLXG010000085.1:0-206 GCA_964387445.1 uncultured bacterium | reverse complement strand
GCCATGGCCGGAGAGACCATCGAAGGGATAAGGAGCTACCTCGGGGAGAATCTCCCTGATCACTTCTACCCCCCGGATCCCACGGAAGCCACCGCTTCCCTCGGGGGAACCCTGGCAACCGACGCCTCCGGAGCATCCAGCTACAGGTACGGCTCCACGAGGCATTGGGTAAACACCGTTGATGTAGTCCTTCCAGGTGGAACGCC
>CAYLXG010000084.1:1170-11274 GCA_964387445.1 uncultured bacterium | reverse complement strand
GGCACACTTCTCCACCCTGGAGATGCCGGAGATAGCCGACAGGGTAATAGTAATGGACTCCATAAGCAAGCGGTTCAGCTCCTGCGGCGCCCGGCTTGGGGACATGATAAGCAGGAACCCAGCCGTGATGGAAATGGCCCTGAAGCTTGGCCAGGCCAGGCTCTGCCCCCCCACCATGGCCCAGTACGGAGCCGCGTGGATCTACGAGCACCTTGATGACTCCTATTACAAAGGCGTTCTCGAAACTTACCAGAACCGCAGGGACCTGCTCATGGAAGAGATGAGCGGCGTGGACGGAGTGTTCTTCCTGAAACCGGAGGGGGCATTCTACGCAACCATCAGGCTGCCGGTGGAGGACGCGGAGAGGTTCGCCTCCTGGATGCTCACCGACTTCAGCGTGAACGGCGAGACCACCATGGTTGCGCCTGCTGCGGGGTTCTACGCCACCCCGGGGCTGGGACAGGACCAGATCAGGATAGCCTATGTGCTCTCCGAGGACAAGATGAAAAGGGCGCTGAATGTCCTCAGAGAGGGACTCATAGCGTACCCCTGGCAGTAAGGAGGCTCCCCGTGAAACTGCTGGCAGCCGCAGACGCACCGCCCTTCCCGGGTTCCCTTGAATTCGACGCCAGGGTGCTCTTCGAGGGCGACTCCTTCGGGATGGTCCACTTCACCCTGAAGCCCGGTGAGTACATTCCCCTGCACAACATGCCCTTCGAGGTGTGTTTCCTGGTCCTTTCAGGCAGGGGCACCCTCACGGTGAACGACGAGAACCACGAAGTCCGCGAAGGGTTCAGGATACACTGCCTGCCGGAGGCCAGGCGGGGATGGAGGAACCACTCCGTGGGTGAAGATCTCAGGATACTGGTTCTGAAGATAAAGAAGGACACGGAGAACAGCGGCGAACAGGTGGACATTCGCCCGATGGACGGCGAAAAGCCCGCTCCCAACCCCCACGGCGTGGATGTGAGAAGGGTATATGAAAGCGATTTCGCCCTTATGAGCATCCTCACCCTGAAACCCGGTGAACAGCTTATAAGGCACATCACCCCGGTTGACGTTTTCTTCTACATACTCTCCGGCACCGGTGTGGTGGAGGTGGGCGACGATACCGAAGAGGTAACGGCCGACACCATGATAGAGAGCCCCAGGGGCATACCCCACTGCTGGTACAACCGCTCCGACGGTTTGATCAGGGTCCTCGTAGTGAAAACACCGAAGCCCACCACTCCCACCGTCCTGCTGTAGCCGTGGAACTCGATAACGCAGAAATCCCCTTTTTCCCGAAGGGGATTTCAGCTATGTTCAGCGCTGTTTTTTCACGCGACGACAGCAAATACTGCCAGGCATGACATAAGAAACGCAGGAGGTAACCGTGCCCAGGAACTGCTTGCTCGTTATCAACACCGGATCGACCACCACCAAGTGCTCCATTTATGCAGTTTCCGGTGATGAGCCGGTGCTGCACACGGAGAAGACCATAGAGCACCCCGACGACCTCTTCCGCCGCTATTCAGGCATTTCCGGGCAGGTCGACTACAGGGAGGAGCTTGTGAGGGAGTACTTCCAGAACAACCTTCCTGATGATGCGAAGGTCATTGCTGTGGGAGCCCTGGGAGGAATGCTTCCGCCGGTGCCCAGCGGCATCATAGCCCTGAACCGGGAACTGGCGGAGTACAGCCTCAACACCCCTGTATACCACCACGCATCTAATCTCGGCGCTCCAATAGCCTACAGGATAGGGAACCTGATGAACGCCGACTCGTTCGTGGCGGACCCTGTGGGCGTGGACGAGATGACACCGGTGTCAAGGATCTCCGGAGTTCCGGAGCTTCCCAGGTTCTCCTACGTTCACGCCCTGAACATCAGGGCCACCATCAGGAAGCTTTCTAAGGAACTTTCCCTGGACTTCGGGGAGATAAGGTGCGTTGCCTGCCACCTGGGGGGCGGCTTCTCAATAGCCCCCTTCGCCGGAGGCAGGATAATCGACAGCGACAACAGGATGGAGGGGGCTCCCTTCACCCCGGAGAGGGCCGGCGGCGTTCCGCCCATTCCCCTGTTCGAGGCCTGCTTCTCCGGGAAGTACACCAGGGACGAACTCCACAGGAAACTCTACGGAGGCGGGGGTCTCTACGGCTATCTGGGGACCAAGGACGTACGTGAAGTGCAGCGGAGGATCCAGGAAGGCGACGGCTTCGCCGGGTTCATACTGGATGCAATGATCTACCAGATATGCAAGGAGATAGGCTCCATGGCCTCCGTTCTCGACTTCCGGCTCCACGGCATCGTGGTCACCGGCGGCGTTGCTAACTCAACCTATCTCACCGACAGGATAAAGAGCAGATGCAGCGCCCTGTCCCGGGTTTACGTATACCCCGGAGGGAACGAGAACGAGGCAATTGCCTCTTCCCTGCTCAGCGTCATCCAGGGAGAGGAGGAAGCGCTCCGCTGGCCGGAATGCGTCCTCACCGGCGGGGATATCGACCCCCTTCAGGACTTCCGCGACGGGAACGGGGACTTCAGAGCCGTACCATTCGGCAAAAGGAGCATGTCATGGGAATAAGGAGTTTCTCGGAGCTGCTGGAAAAGGTCTCGGACCTTCCCCCGGTGGCGGTATCGGCTGCCGGCGGCGCCGATCCAAGGGTGATCGAGAGCCTGAAAAAGGGCCATGAACTCGGCTTCATAGGGAAGTGCTACCTCACCGGCGCAGGGAGCGCACTGGAGAGGGCATTGGCTGACTCCGGCGACGACCCCGCCCTTTACGAGACCATCCCCTGCGGAGGCGAGGAGGAGATGTGCCGCATGGCGGTGGCCATGGTCAGGGAGGGAAAGGCGGAGATACTGGTGAAGGGGGGGGTGAAGTCCAAGAACTACCTCAAGGCAATCCTGCACCCTGAACTGGGAATTCGGGCCTCCTCCGTGCTCTCCAACCTGAGCCTCTTCGAGATGCCCTCCCTACCCCGGCTGATGGCTGTGACCGACAACGCAATAGTGATCTGCCCGAACCTCCAGGAAAAGTCCGCCATCATTTCCAACACCTTCCCCCTGTGGAGATCCCTGGGGATCGATCCTGTGCGGGTAGCGGCCATTTCCGCGGTGGAAACGGTGAACCCGGCAATACAGTCAACCGTGGACGCCGCGGCCCTGGAGGTCATGTCGGCCCGGGGTCAGCTTCCCGGGTTCATCGTGGAGGGTCCCCTGGGATACGACGCGGCAATATCCGCAGAGTGCGCGGCAACCAAGAAGCTCACCGATTCCAGGGTCTGCGGAATGGTGGACTTGATACTCGCCCCGAACCTGGAGACCGCCAACTCCCTGGGAAAGAGCTACAAATTCCACGGGAACGCGAAATGGGGAGGGCTGGTGTTCGGTGCCAGGGTCCCGGCGGTCCTCAACTCCCGTTCCGACGACATGGAGAACAGGCTCAATTCCATGGCCATGGCCCGGGCGATAGTGCACGGAAGGTCTCTTACAGAACCCAGTTCAACAACGAACAAGTAACTAGAGGGATGCTTTTATGAACATCTACAGCATAACGATCCTGGGATACTTCGCCTTAGTGGTGATCTTGGGTATCCTCTCCCGTAAGGTGGCCAGCAAGTCCGCCAGTGACTACCTCATCGCCGGACGGAACCTGGGCACCATGGTTTGCGCCATCGTCGTAGCAGCCGAGTGGCTGGGGGGCATGAGCACCATTGGAGTGAGCGAGAGGGCCTACAACACCATGACCCTTCAGCCCATCTTCTACAACATCTCCACAGCCATCGGCATGGTCATCATAGGGTTCACAGTGGCGAAGCACTACAGGAGCAAGAACGTCCACACCGTGAGCGAGATGATAGAGACCCTGTTCGGCAGCCAGGCCCGGTCGGTTTCCGCCCTGGCCTTCCTCATTGCCTATATAGTCCTCGCCTACGTTCAGCTCCAGACCTGCGCCAGCGTGATGGCTCCCCTCTTCAATGTTAGCTGGAACTGGGCGGTGATCATATCCGCCGGCCTGATAATGCTTTACACATATCTTGGGGGCATGCACGCCCTGGCCATGACCGGGATGCTCTACCTCATCACCATGTTCGTGGGTCTGGGAACCGCCTTCGTGATCGGTCTCGACAAAGTGGGTGGCTTCTCCGGCCTCAGCGCCACCCTCATCGCCCAGGGAGCCCCGGAGAACCTCTACAACCCCTTCAGCGCCGGAATGAACAATGCCTTCGCCCTTCTCCTTGGCGGTCTTCTGGGCGGAATGGCGGCCCAGGCCAGCATACAGCCCATCTTCGCCGCCAGGGACGTGATAACTGCCCGGAAAGCCTCCATCGTAGCCGGTCTCCTGGTTGCCCCCTTCGGAGTCATGACCGCCTTCCTCGGCCTCATGGCCAGGACCGGTCTCTTCTTCGGACCAGATGTTGAAGTTATCGGAAAAACGGCGATACCCACGCTCCTTCAGACCCCGGAGTTCATTCCCCCGGTCCTGGGCGGACTTGCCCTGGCCGGCGTTATAGCCGCCATCCTTTCAACGGTGGGCCCGGTTAACTTCGCGGTGGTGACCATTGCGGCAAAGGACATCTACCACGGCATCATCAACAAGGACGCCGACGACGCCAGGATCATATCCACAGCCAGGAAGCTGGTCCTCCTTGTGAGCATCGTTACGGTGCCCCTGGCCATCTTCCTGAAGGGCGCCGTCCTCGAGACCGCCTACATCAGCTACGCCATCAGGGCCATCGGCGCCATCGTCATAGTAACAGGCCTTTACCTCCGCAAGTTCGTCACACCGCTTGGGGTCAAGCTCTCATTCCTGCTGGGAACCCTTTCCGTTTTCTTCGCCATGTACGCCCAGAAGCAGGGCTGGTTCGACATAGACAAGACCTACGGCGCCGTTGCCACCACCATTGTGGTCATCGCCCTCTCCTCCGTTGGGGACAGGCTCTTCGGAAAGAAGGTCCGCAATGCCTGACAAAGCCCCGCTCTCCATGGTAGACGCTTCCAGGCTCCTCACAGAGGGGGCCGTGCAAGCCGGGGCTGATGTTTTCATCGGCTACCCCATCACCCCTGCGAACCTGCTCTACGCCTACGCCAGCCAGAGATTTCCCAGGATGCTTCCGGCGCCCGACGAGATCTCAACACTTCAGTACATGAGCGGCCTCTCCGCCGCGGGCAGGCTGCCTGTCACCGCGACCTCCTTCCCGGGGTTTGCCCTCATGGTGGAGTCCCTGGGAATGGCCTGCATGATGGAGCTTCCCATGGTGGTGATGCTGGTCCAGAGGATGGGCCCCTCCACAGGGACCGCCACCTGCGGAGCCCAGGGGGACATCGGCCTGATAGCCAACGTTAACTCCGGAGGCTATCCGGTTCCCACCCTCTGCCCCGCCTCCTTCCAGGACTGCCACGAGCTTTCCGCAAGGGCGGTGAAGCTGGCGGTGGAGCTCAGGTCCCCGGTCTTCCTGGTTACCTCCAAGGAAATGGTGATGACCCTGAAGAGCTTCGACATGTCCAGCCTGAAGCCCGTTCAGCCCGTGGAAAGGAACTGGTACGAAGGCGAAGGGGATTTCGTTCCCTACCTGCCCGGGGAGAACGGAGTGCCGGCATTCCTTCCTGTGGGCTCAGGGAAGCACCAGGTCCGGATAACCGCCTCCACCCACGACAGCACCGCGGCGCTGCAGCACTCCACCCCGGAGGCGCTGGCAAACACCGGGAGGCTTCGTTCCAAGATGGAGCGGAACCTCTCCGACTACCTTTACTACGACTACGACAGGCAGGACTCAGACACTCTGGTGCTCTCCTACGGGATAACGGCCGCTGCGGCCAGGGAGGCAGTCGCCGGCCTGCGCAGCCAGGGAAAATCTGTCTCCCTGCTGACAGCGAAGACACTCTTCCCCGTTCCTCCCGTATATCTCGAGATAGCCTCGGGCTACAAAAGGGTGGTCATCGCCGAGGAGAACCAGAACGGGCAGTACAGGGAGATCCTCTTCGGCCTCAACGGCAGGAAAGGGGTTTCCGGCGTGAACGGAATTGGCAGGCTGATAACGCCGTCGGAGATAATCCAGGAGGTCTGCAGATGAGCGGAAAATTCCTTTCAACCCACGATCAGCCCTTCTGCAAGGGATGCGGCCACAATCTGGTGGGCATCGCCATCGAAAAGGCCCTCACCGCGATGGACAGCTACGATCCCCTGGACCTTGTAGTGGTAACCGACATCGGCTGCATAGGGATAATCGACAAGCAGTTCAGAAGCCATACCGTCCACGGCCTCCACGGAAGGTCAGCGGCGCTGGCAACCGGGGTATCGATGGGGCTCACCGACCCTTCGAAGAAGATCCTGGTGCTCCTCGGGGACGGCGGAGCCACCATCGGCCTCCAGCACATACTGGAAGCCGCCAGGATGAATATCAACATGACGGTAATAGTCCACAACAACATGCTCTACGGAATGACCGGCGGACAGCCCTCGGGGCTTACTCCCATGGGCTTCAGGACCCAGTCCATGCCCGACGGGAGGGCCGACCACGGCATGGACCTCTGCCGCCTGGTGCACACCGCAGGGGCCGCATATGCCAGGAGGTTCTATGCACTGGGTGACTTCTCCCAGGTAATGGAGGAAGCCTTCAGTGTCAGAGGCTTCTCCCTTCTGGAGGCCGTTGAGATCTGCCCCAGCCACGGGGTCAAGTTCAACCCCGGCAAGAAGCTGGACGAACTCACCGAACCCGCGGGGCTTCTTCCGGTGCTTCTGGAGAACAGGGAGAGACCTGAGTTCGCGTGGGCCGATAGAAAGGTCCTTGGCAGCCTCTTCGACCCGGTCAGTTCCGTGGAGACCCGTTTCAGCCACTCCCTGAATGACAAGGTTGCGATCCTTCTGGCGGGTTCAGCAGGTGAAGGGGTGCAGTCCACCGCGGAGATCCTGGCCACCGCCGCCATGTCCTGCGGGCTCCAGGTTACCAAGAAGGGCAGCTACCCTGTTACTGTGGGTGTGGGATTCTCCCTTGCTGAGCTCATCATCTCCCCCGGGGAGATAGATTTTACGGGGATCGGCACGATAAGCGCCGCTCTGGTCACATCCGGTGACGGACTGAAGAAAAGCCTCCCCCGAATATCGTCCATGACCGGGGGTTCCCTGTTCCTGGACAGTTCACTGGATAAGCCTGGAACTTCAGCGGAAACCATGGCAAAGGACTACAGGAAGCCCCTTGGAGCAAAGTCAGCCTGCCTCCTGGCCGCAGCCGACTTCGTCCGCAGAAGCGGCATGATACCCATGGAGGCCTTCCTGGAGGCCTTCGCCGCCTCCAGGATCAGCAGGAGACTCCCGGTGGACAAGCTGCGGGAAGCCCTGGAACGGCTCTAGTACGATCACCCGGACCGGGGAGCCCGCCTGCGGGTTCCCCGGCTCCTCACCGTGTAAAGCACAGGAACCACCAGCAGCGTAAGCGGCGTTGCCAGCAGCATTCCCCCTATCACCGTTCTGGCCATGGGCGCCCACAGGGCTGCGCTGCTGCTTCCTCCCAGGGAGAGGGGGAGCAGAGCAAGTATAGTGGTGAACGCGGTCATCATGACGGGCTTCAGCCTGGCCCTGCCCGCCCTAACCATGGCCTGGTCCGCAGGGAGCCCTTCGGTCCGCCTTATGCCGTTGGCGAAGTCCACCAGCACTATGCCGTTGTTGACCACTATGCCTATCAGCATCAGTATTCCCACAAGGGAGGTCATGCCCATGGTGGTTCCGGTGAGCAGAAGCATCCATACCACACCGGTGAGCGCCAGGGGTATCTCGAAAATGAGTATGAAGGGCTCCAGCAGGGACTCGAACTGAGAGGCCATCACCATGTACACCAGCACGATAGCCACCAGTATGGCCAGGCCCATGCTGGTGAATGACTCCTTCTGGTCCTCCACGTCACCCACCAGTTCCCATCGGGCTCCGCCTGTGTCCAGGGTGTCCATCATGGCCTGCACATCCTCCGCAACGTCCCCCAGCGGCCTTCCGTCGAGGCTGGCGAAAACGCTTACGGCCCTGCTGCGCCCGATCCTCTCTATGTGATTGGGCGCCAGAACGGTGGTGAACTCACCCCAGAAGTCCAGTGGCGCTCCGAAAACGGGTATCCCCGCAACGGCCTCCCTGGAGGAGCGGTATCTCTCCATGTACCTCAGATTCACCGTTACATCCCGTCCACCGTCGTTCATGTCGGCAACGTCCATTCCCAGCATGCCTAAGGTTATCTCACCGGCAAGGGCGGCCCTGGACACCCCCCTCAGCGACAGTACCCCAGGGTCGGGGTGGTACTCCATCTGTATCGACCAGTCCTCCATGGAGTGGTTCTCATCGGCGGTTCCGGGTATGGCGGCCAGGTTGTCCCTCACCCTGTCACCCAGGATCTTCAGTGTGTCGGTGTCTTCGGCGTAAATGTTGATCTGGATTGGATACTCGTTGCCTATGGGCTGACCTGACCTGGTGGAGTAGCGGATCCCCGGGACCGTTGCCAGGTACTCCCCTATCCTCCGCTCGTACTCGGTGTCATCCATGTGAAGGTCCTCTTCCGGGGCAAGATAGACCGAGACATTGATCCTGCAGGAAGCATCGGAGCCGAAGAGGGCTCCGAGCCCCTCCGAACGCCCGGCGTCCACCGTGATGTGCCTCAGGTCCTCGGGAAGCACCCGGGCGGCTATGGAATCGCCTATGATCCTGGAAAGGCTGTCCGTCTCGTCGAGGCTGGTGCCCAGCGGCAGGCTGATGCTGCACTCTATTATGCCTTCCCGCACGTCGGGGAGGAATGCGGTGGGAAGGTACCTGAAGGCAAAGAAGGAAACCGCGCAGAACAGGATCACCGGGACAAGGGAACGGAATCCCCTCCTGAGAACCTTCTCCAGGAACTTTTCGTAGGCCGTGTCCAGCCTGTGCAGGAAGGCCTCGATCCTCTTCGCAGGGGAGCCCGGAGAGTGCTTCCTCACAAGGTTCTCCGACCTTGAAGCCATGAGAGGTATGAGGGTCATGGCCATGAACAGCGAAATGAACAGGGCCGCAGCGATGGTTATGCTCAGGTCCCTGAATATCTGACCGGTAAGACCCTTCACGAAGAGCATGGGTATGAACACCGCCACGGTGGTCAGCGTGGAGGCGGCAACCGCCATCCCCATCTGGGAGGCTCCCTGAACCGCAGCTTCCCTCCGGGCTTCCCCCTCCACCCTTCTTCGGTGGATGTTCTCCAGGACCACCACCGAATTGTCCACTATCATCCCGATGGCAATGCTCAGCCCGGCGAGGCTCATGATGTTCAGGTTCACTCCGAACAGGTACATGGCGGCGAAGGTGCTCACGAAGGAAAGGGGCATGGTGATGCTCACTATTCCCGCATTCACCGCTGAACCCAGGAAGAACATCAGCACCAGGGCTGCCAGGATGATCGCCTGCACCCCTGTGACCGCCAGGCTCCTGGTGGAATCCAGAACGAAATCCTTCTGGGTGTAGATGACTTCGAGATCCATGGTCCCGGCGTACACCTGCTTGATCTCATGGATCTTCTCCTCCACCAGTCTGCAGGTGTTCACTGTGTTGGCGTCGCCGCTCTTCCTCACCACGAGGAGAACCGAATTCTCCCCGTCCAGCCTGCTGGTGATGCTCTGCTCCCTGTGGCCGTCCACTATCTCCGCAACGTCCCTGAGCCTGACCGGGGTCCCGCCGTGGGAGCCCACCACCACCTCCCCGATATCCTCCAGGGATGTGAAGGCGGACCTTACGCTTATGAAGGTCTCTATACCCCGGGCCTCTATGGTTCCTCCGGGCTGGTTTCCCTGAACCGCTGTCAGAGCTCCGTAAACCTGGGTGAGGGATATCCCCCTGAGGTGCAGCAGCACCGGGTTCACAGCAACGTTGATCTGGCGCTCTTCTCCGCCGGACACGTCGCAGGAGGCAACCCCCGGGACCCTGCTCAGTATAGGCTCGATGTCATCAGACACCAGCTGCCTGAGTTCTCCGCTGTCCATCTCGGCGCTGCTGGCGCTGGCTATCACAAGGGGCTTCATGCTGGATTCCATTGCGGCGATGAAGGGCTCTGTGGACTGTGGGGGGAGGTCTTCCGCTATTCCGTCCACGGCCTTCCTTATGTCCTCCTCGACCTGGTCTTT
>CAYLXG010000084.1:0-1160 GCA_964387445.1 uncultured bacterium | reverse complement strand
GCCGATGACGAGATGCCCAGGAATATGCCGCTGATGGAGTTCCCCGACGAGGACTCCACCGATGTGACTCCCTCCACCCCTGAAACGGCGTCCTCGATGAGCTTCGTAACAAGGGATTCCACTTCCTCGGGAGCGCCCCCGGGCAGCACCGTGAGTATCATTATCTCCCCCAGGTCAACCTCGGGGAAGTAGTCGAGTCCCAGCTGCGTCAGGGCGAAGAGGCCTGCCCCGCCCATGAGGACGAAGATCATGAGGAATGTGGTGTTCCTTCGTACGGCAAGATCGGGCAGATTCATGCCGTCACCGCCTCTACCGGCTCTCCGTGGCTGACCAGGGAATGCCCCCTGGGTATCACGCTGTCCCCCGGCTGGATGCCCGAGGTTATCTCGTGTCTGCTTCCGTTGCTGATGCCAGTGGTCACGTTCACCTTCACCGCGGTGCCGTTCTCAACCAGGGTGGCTTCCCAGATGCCGTCCCCCAGAGGAGTAAGGGCGTTCTCCCCCAGCACAGGCGCTTCGGTCCTGGTCTCCAGGGAAAGCATCACCATGCCGGAGAGGCCAGGGACCAGCCTTCCTGTGGTATCTGTGAACTGTGCAGTAACGGCCACCAGCCCGGATACCGGATCCGCCGCCGGGGCCACGGCCACCACCGCTCCCGGGAAGAGGCTGCCTGGATAGTGATCGGTGGTGAACACAGCGGGTATCCCCTGGGATAGCCCCGGCAGATGCCTTGGGGCCACCAGCAGCGAAGCCCTGAAGGCGTCGGCGGAGTAAACGGTGAGGAGAGGCCCCGCCGCGGGATTCCCCACCGTGGCCAGAACCCTTCCCACCACACCGTGGAACGGTGCCTCCACATACCCGGCGTCCATGGAGACAAGAGCGGCTGAATAACCGGCAAGGGCTCCGGTGTAGGCCGCTTCGGCTGAGCTGGCTTCCGCGGCCCTGGACTGGAACTCGCTCTCGCTCATGGCTCCTTCGGCCCGAAGCTCCTCCGCCCTCTGAAGGCTCGATCTGAAATACTCCCTTGAAGCCTCCGCCGCCGCCAGTGTCGCCGCCGCGGAGAGCACCCCGGCCCGCTGCATGTCGTCGGTCTTCAGGAGAAGCATCCTCTGCCCGGCTTCCACCGTATCCCCTGGCTGCACAAGGACATCCTCAACCATT
>CAYLXG010000083.1:0-11509 GCA_964387445.1 uncultured bacterium | reverse complement strand
AGCCGCCACCACCGGATGACCAGCAGGATCAGGAAGATCAGCAGGATCAGGAAGACCAGCAGGATCAGGAAGATCAGCAGGACCAGGAAGACCAGCAGGACCAGGAAGATCAGCAGGACCAGGAAGACCAGCAGGACCAGGAGGAGGAAGAGGAGCAGGAGAACCAGCCTCCCCCTCCCTCCAGTCCGGAGATGACCCCTGAGATAGCCAGGGCCATACTGGACATGGTGGAGGAAGCCAGTGCCGACACTGCTTCCGCGGTTCCCGGGGGAGCCATGGGAGCGCCGGTTTGGTAACTCTGCTGCTGTGGATGCTGATCTCTTCCGGGGATCCTTTCACCGTGGAGGCTCCTGAAGAGGTTTCTCCAGGAGAAACCTTCACAGTGGCAATAACCACCACCGAGCCGGGCTGCACCGGCATCACCACCGGCAGCTTCGATGTTTCGCCGGGGCTGAGCTACAGGGGCAGTTCCGTCTCCACCAGCATTTCATCCATTTCCACCGCCTCGGGAAGGCAGCTGAGCCAGGTGCTGGTATACGGAATGAACTTCACCGCGGTTTCCTCCGGGGTTCAGACAATAGGTCCTGTTACTGTAAATATCAGCGGTCTGGGCACATACGAGATCGAAGAGATAGAGGTGATGGTCACCGGATCGGTCTCGGCGCCCCAGGCTCCGTCCAATGCCCCGGAAAACTCTTCCCCGGTATGGCTGGAGGGGCACCTCAGGGACCCCGGCGGAAGGATCTACCCCGGCACGCGGCTTGTCCTTGATTATTATGTATACGCCAGGGTGGGGGTGGAGAACGTGAGCTACTGGTGGACAGCGCCTGAACTGGGTGTCATCAGGCATGTTGAGACCATCCCCGACAGCAACTGGGAAGGCCTGGGAAAGAGGGATAACTCCAGCAGGAGCAAACTGGCCGTGGTAGAGATGACCCCCGCCGCCCCGGGAAGCCTCCAGGCACCGGTGTTCAGCGCGGACATCACCGGAACGGGTTATGATCCCTGGGGCAAGTCCTACTTCTGGTCGGTGGAGACCGACCCTCTGATCCTTCCGGTCTATCCCTTTCCCGAGGACCCCCCTGAACAATGGGAAGGAACTCTGCTGGACAGCGTTTCGGTAAAGGTGGAGAAGCTGCCCTCCCCACCGGGGCAGGGGGGAGAGCTGGCCCTGAGGGTCACCTGCATGGGTCCCGGCCGGGTGTACATGGATGATCCGCCGGAGCTTACCCTCACCGGGAACTCCAGGCTGATCCCCTGCGACCAGGGCGAGGCCGACAACAAGAAGTGGTGGGATTTCATCCTGGAGCCCGACGAGACCGGATGCAACGTCATCGGCCCTGACACCCTGGTCTGGCTGGACAGGAACCGGGGAAGGTACAGGACAGAAACGGTGGAGCCCTGCACCCTGGAGGTGAGCTGCATTCCATGGAGCGAATCCCGGGTGGTGATCCAGAGGCCAGGGGAGAGAACACCGGTGCTGGTGTGGATACTCGCCGCCGGGGGAAGCGTGCTGCTCCTCACTGTGATACTGGGGGCCGCCGCCAGGAGAAGGGACAGGAAGCTGGGATCGGTAACCGCGGCGGAGGACCTTGACGAACTCCTCACCGGGCTTGAGAACGAGCTCTCCCTGCTGCTTGCGGGACGGAGGGAGTACCTGGGGTTCGAGGAGCTTGACGAGTTCCTGAATGAATGCGACACCGACAGCCTTCTGGCAAGAAGGATACTCAGGTTCTGGAAGGACCTGGAAAGCTCAATAGGGGAAAGGGAACTCTCCCCTCAGAACTTCGGGAAACTGAAGAAGACCGCCGGGGAACTGCTTGCTGAACTCAAGAGGGACCTGGACTCAACCGAAAGGGAACGGAACAGATGAACGGAATCGTGCAGTGGTACGTTGAAACGGTGGGCAGGTATCCCTTTCAGGCGGCTTTCGTGCAGTTCGCCGTACTCGGTATGGCAGGGGACTGGATAGCATCGGCGGTCACCGGGAAGAAGATCTCCTACGGGCCCTTCAAGTTCCTGAAGAAAATGCTGGGGTGGGGGATACTCGGCCTGATAATCAAGGTGGGCTTCGCCGGAATGCAGGGCTTCACCCTGGCTGTCTACGACAAGCTGCACATCACTTCAGGAAGCGTTCTTCTCTTCGCCTTCCTGAAGAGCGCCTTCACCAACACCTTCTTCGGACCGCAGATGATGCTCTTCCACCGATGGGAGGACAACCTCCTCCTGGGCACCAGGGGATACAAGGGGATGGGTACCGCCATAAGGACCCTCTTCTGGTTCTGGATACCGGCCCACACCTTCACCTTCAGCGTCTCCAACCACGATGTTCAGGTGGGTCTGGCGGCGGCGTGGTCGCTGGTCCTGGGGCTTATCCTGGGGATCGCCAGGAGGAAGGGCTAGCCGGTCACCTCACAACGGTGAACAATGCCCGGCTCTCCCCGTATGCGCTGAAATGGGCAACGGTGTATACTCCCGCAGGAAGAGACGTTACATCTATGCTGGCAATACCTTCGGAGGTGTCGTTCACCTGAAGCATTCGCCTTCCCGCGCAGTCGTATACGGCTATGTCACCCGGTGAGCCCGTCTCAAGCACAAGGATGCCGGCGGCGGGATTGGTCCTGACCAGAAAAAGGGGAGAGACCGTGGAGTGGTAACCTCCCTGGATACCAGTGGAGATCCCGTTGTAGATGAAGGTTTCTCCATAGTACTCACCAACGATGAGTTCCGGCACGCCATCGGAGTTCAGGTCGCCCACCCCGGGATAGATCCCGCTTTCATGCACTATCGCCGAGTCTCCCAGGAAGCAGAGGGGCTGGGGAGACTGGAAGGGGAAAGGAGAGCCAGGACCGTTCCTCCTGAGCCAGTACAGGTACCCGGAACCGTCGGAGTGGCAGCCGGCAATGATGTCCTGAAGCCCGTCGTCGTCCAGGTCATATACGGTTATTGAGGTGTAGAACCCCAGATCGATCACTCCGTTCTCATCCTCGAGTTCGATGTGTTCATCTTCGAAGCAGTAAGATTCAGGGGTTCCCTTGTTGAGGAACACGTATATCTTTCCGGAACCGGTTCCGGTGACGAGGTCGTGAACGCCGTCGAGATCGTAATCCAGAAGGGAGGGGGAGGCCTGGTACACCTGGATCATCTGGGTCTCAGAACAGAGGAAGCCCTGGCTGGATAGCCAGGGGACCGAATCTCCCTGATCGGATCCTGAGTAGTACATTATCTCCTGGGCGTCTATTCCCATGAGTATGTCCTGAATGCCGTCCGAATCAATATCCACCACCTGTGGAATGTTGGGACCGCATCAAGAGTTGAAGGAAATCACCTGCCCGTCGGCTTCCAGCATCGTCCAGGAGTCGAAGAAGGGTGAGTTCAGCGTGCCGGTGTTCGGCAGGTAGAGAACGGCACCGTCAACGGGCTGGAAGGGGGAAACCGGGGCGCGCGTTCCGATCAGAACATCTTTCAGGCCGTCACCGTTCCAGTCGCAGATCAGGGGAGCCGAACCCATTCCGGTATCCAGGGGAACACCGTTGAGAATGAAGGGCTCAGCGGGGCTGAATACCGGTATGGCTGAGAGCATGACGGTGAGAAGCATCACAGCACGCCTTCCGCAGCAGCCTGGGAGCCGTCGGCCGTTGTGTCCTCGTCAAGCAGGGTTCCGTTCTGGTAGATCTTCACCGTAACGGTGCCGCTGTCACCGGTCCTCTTCGCGGAAAGGTAGACCTGGTCTCCCTTGTTGGCGGAAAAGGTTATCTCCCAGGGAAGGCTCTGTCCGTTGATTATCGCCAGGTCTCCGTTGGAATCCAGATAGTCGATGTTCACCGCGGATGCGGAACCTGTAACCTCGTACTTCACGGTAATGGAAGCAGAGAGCGGGTCGTCGCCGCAGCCGGCGAGAAGCGCCAGCAGCCCTGCAGCGGCAAGTATCCTCGTTATGCGCATTTTCCCCTCCATGCGGATTCGTTGTTTATTCAGGAATATAGGCGTTTCGCGACACCGTGTGAAGAGTATGGATAATGTCCGATAATGTATATTATGTAAAGTTATTGATCTGAAGGAAAAGGGAAGCGTTCGCTTCCCCTCTCCTCCACTATGTTCTATTCCGTAAGCTCCGCAAGCTGCAGGAGCCTGTAGTTCTCGAACGCGGTGGTGTCCGTTCCCATCGCCAGGGCCTGCTGGAGGTAGTCAAGGCTTTCCTGCGCACGGCCGGCGGCGAAGCTCACCCTGGAGAGTCCGTGGAGCGCTTCGGAGCGAACCATGCGGTCTTCGTCGGCCAGCTGAAGAACCTCCTCGTATGCTCCCGCGGCGTTCTGGAGGTCCTGTTCGCTGCCGCGGTTCTCCAGCACTATTCCCATATGAAGAAGGGCGGAGATCCTTATGGACTCCCCGGGGTTCGCCGCAAGGAGCGTGGAGAGGGTTGAAATGGCCGAGTCGTAGTTGCCCCTGATGATGTCTATCTTGGCGGCCAGCACTGCGGCGCGGCGGCCCCACTGGTTCTGGGGGTTTCCGTTCCAGGTCTGCATCGCCATGGTGTAGGCGGCGTCCATCCCCTGGAATGCCTGCTCCAGCTGATTCATGGAAGCGGCGGAGGCCGACTGGTTGAATATCTGCCCGGAGGTGACGAACCCGGCCATTGCCTCGTTCGCCGCCGCTGACCTCCTGGAGAAGAGGTACTGACCAACGAGGAGAATCACTATCACCGCGATCAGCACGCCTATGACTTCCTTCTGATGGGTCTGGAGGAAGACGAGGCCGCCCTCCAGCTTCTCTCCCACCGGATCGTGCTGTATTTCTTTCTTCGTGAGCTTCTTCCTGGTCTTGTGAGCCATTTTCATTCCTCCGTGTTCATAGTGGTTAATACATTTATAAATATATCTGATGCTATATTATGTAATTCTGTTATGGTTCCACGATTCTCTATAACGAAATGGGAGCGGGCGCACTTCTCGTGGATGTCCATCTGGCTCCGCCACCTTCCCAGGGCGGTTCCCTCTGTCAGGCCGTCCCTTTCGGCTATCCTGGCCGCCGACCTCTCCATGGTGTCCCTCACGGTAACGGTGAAGTCAGCCAGGGTATCTATGCCCAGCTCGAACAGGAGCGCCGCGTCAAGCACGAATATACCCCTTCCGCCCTTGAGGGTGGCCGCAGCAAGGCCGGCCCAGCGGCGAAGCCTGGGATGAAGGACGGCGTTGATCCCTTTGAGCAGGTCCGGATCGGCAAAAGCCCTTTCACGAAGTGTTTTCCGTATGTCCGAAGAGCCCATTGAACCCAGCCCCGGGATCCCCAGCCCTTCCTGGAGTTCCACCGCGCAGCCCCTTTTATCCAGGAACCTGTGCCCTGCGGCGTCCAGGGAGCAGACCTCCGCCCCCAGGGACTTCCAGATACCCGCAACGGTTGAGGCTCCGCTTCCGCTGCATCCTGTGAGGCCCACCAGCATCAGCGCTGCCCCCAGACCACGTTGTCATCGGCAAGTACCACCTCTGCCAGATCCCCCTCGGAAGCGCCCTCCGGTGCGTAGACCGGGATGTAGTTGCCGGTGAGACCTATGCTTCTGCCGTTCACCGCTCTCCCCTCCACCAGCACCGTCTGAACCGTTCCCAGCATCCTTCGCCTGAACGCCTCCCTTGAGGACGACGACACCTCTCTGAGCTGCACTGCCCTGCCGGTGACGGTCTCGGTGTGCACCTGGTCCATGGATGCCGCCGGGGTACCCGGTCTGGGAGAGTAGGGGAAAACATGGAGATAGGCTATCCCCGGGTCTTCCGCCAGTTCCATACTGGCCTGGAAGTCCTCCTCGGTTTCCCCGGGGAAACCTGCGATGATGTCGCAGCCCAGGCATACCCCTGGAAAGAGCTGCGTCAGAGCCGCCATCAGTTCTTCTTCCCTGGCCCTTCCGTAGTTCCTTCCCATCTTCGCCAGTATCCTGTCGGAACCGCTCTGAAAAGGGATGTGGAAGTGGCTGCATACACCGGGGACAGCTATCTTCTCCAGGGCTCCGGTGCTGAGATACAGAGGTTCCACTGAACCCACCCGAAGCCTGAAGCCGCTTATGTCCAGAAGGTCCAGTATCAGCTCAGGGAGGCCATATCCGCTGTAAAGACCTCTGCCGTAGTCGGCTATGTCCACCCCGGTAAGCGAGATCTCCCTGTAGCCCGCCTTCGCAAGCTCCCTTGCCTGCCGGATCACCAGTTCCCTGGGCTGACTCCTCGAAGGCCCCCTGGCGATGGGAACGATGCAGTAGGCGCACCTGTTGTCGCAGCCGTCCTGGATCTTCAGGAAGGCCCTGGTCCTGGGGCCGTCCAGGGGAGCGCTGGAAGGAAAGAGTCCCTGGGCCTCCCCGGCGGGGTTTCCAGCCAGCATCCCGGGGATAAGGCCCTTCCCGGCGTTGGGAACCACGGTTACCCTCTCCTCATCCAGGTCGGCGAAGTCCCCGGGGAACACCTCTGCCACACAGCCTGTCACTATGATCCGGGCACGGGGATTCCTTCCCAGAAAGGTCCTGACCGCCTTCCTGCTCCTTGCCTGGCTCCTTCCTGTGACGGCGCAGGTGTTCACCACGATTATGTCCGCCTCCTCCTGAACGCCGGTCCTCTCGCCGTTGAGTTCAGCGGTAAGCTGTTCGACTATTGCGTCGGTCTCGTATGAATTGAGCCTGCAGCCCAGGGTGTAGCCCCAGATCTTTAGGTTTCTCATGATTTCCAGAGGTACAAAAGGCGGGCCGGGGATGGAAACACCCCCGGCCCCTCTGCCCTATTCCTCGGGTTCTTCCTCTTCCGAGGCTTCCTCTTCTTCCTCTTCAGCCTGCTCTTCGTTCTCACCGGCGGGCTCCTCAGAGCCGGAGGTCTCCCCGGTTTCCTCGTCCTCTTCGTAGATGGACGCGGATTCGGGCTTTACCCTCTCCTCCTCGGGGATGGCGGGACGGCCCTCAAGGGAGGACCTGAACTCGTCGAGTTCCTCCATGGGCCTTCCGTTGAAGTAGCTCCTCACGCTGAGGACTATCCTCCTGCTGGAGGGAACCACCTCGATGACCCTCAACGGGAGCTCGTCGCCGGACCTGAGAACGTCGGCGGGGTTCTCAAGCTCGTCCCAGCCAAGCTGGCTCAGGGGAACGAAGCCCTCGATGCCGTCCTCGAGGTCCACCACCACTCCCCTGTCGAGTATCTGGGTAACGGTGCCCTTCACTTCGGTGCTCTCGGGGTAGCGTTCGCCCATGGAGTCCCAGGGGTTCTCCTCGGTCTGCTTCAGACCCAGGGAGATGCGGTGGTTTTCCCTGTCGATGCTGAGCACAACCACCTTAACGTCCTGGTTCTTCTGCACTATCTCCGAGGGATGGCTCACCCTCTTGGTCCAGCTCATGTCGGAGATGTGGATGAGGCCGTCTATACCCTCCTCGATCTCCACGAAGGCGCCGAAGTTGGTGAGGTTGCGGACCTTGCCCTCTACCGAGCTTCCTATGGGATACCTCTCCTCGATGGAGTTCCAGGGGTTCTCCATGGTCTGCTTCAGACCCAGGGAGATCTTCCTCTCCTCTTCGTTGACGCTGAGGACAACGGCCTCTATGTCGTCACCTACGTTCATCAGCTTGGACGGATGGCGCACGTGCTTGGTCCAGCTCATCTCGGAGATGTGAATAAGGCCTTCGACCCCGGGCTCGATCTCCACGAAGGCTCCGTAGTCGGTGATGGAAGCCACCTTGCCGTTGACCACGGTGTCGGTGGGATACTTCTCCGCGACGCCCTCCCAGGGGAACGGCTGCAGCTGCTTGAGACCCAGTGAGATGCGTTCGCGCTCCCTGTCGAACTTAAGCACCTTGACCTCAATCTCGTCGCCTATGGTCACAAGCTGTGACGGGTGGCGCACCCTGCCCCAGCTCATGTCGGTTATGTGCAGGAGGCCGTCTATGCCGCCAAGGTCCACGAAGGCGCCGAAATCGGTGATGTTCTTCACGATGCCGGTTCTGACCTGATCCTCCTCCAGCTCCTTGATAAGCTGTTCCTTCAGCTCGCTTCTGGCCTCTTCAAGTACCTGACGGCGGCTGACCACGATGTTCCTGCGCCTCTTGTTCAGCTTGATGACCCGGAAGTCCAGCTCTTCGCCGCAGAACTTCTCAAGGTTGGGCACCTGCCTCAGGGCCACCTGGGAACCGGGCAGGAATGCGTCCACGCCCATGATGCGCACGGTGAGACCGCCCTTGATCCTCTTGATGACCTTGCCCTTGAGCACCGCGTTCTCGTCGTAGGCCACCTTGATGTCGTTCCAGACGGTGTGGAAGTGGGCCTTTTCCCTGGAAACGGATACACGGCCGTCGGAGTCCTCCAGGCTTTCCACGAAGACGTCCACCCTGGTCCCGGGAGGGGGAACTTCCCCGTCCCTGAACTCCTGAAGGGGAATGACGCCTTCGCTCTTGTAGCCCAGGTCGACTATCACCTCGTTCTCGGCCTTCTTCAGGATGGTTCCCGAGATGATCGTGCCCACCTTCACCGTGAAGTTGCTGGAGATGGTCCCCTCGTAGGCGGCCTCCAGGGAGTTCCTCTCGGCGGCGGTGTAGTCGTGACCTTCAATGGTTTCGATTTCCTCGGGGGTGAGACCCACGACGAATTCGTTCTGTTCGCTCATTCTTTCTTTCCTTTCGTTCGTTCTTCCTCTTCCTTTATCCTTTTTACCTGTTCCATTATGTGCGTGGCCACCGCCGCCGGTCCCCCGGAGGCGTGTATCCCTTCAAGGGTGTCGGCGGCTATCGGCTCGCCGAACCTCACCCTGAACCTGGTCCTGAAGAACGCCGCTGCTGCGGGGCTTTCAGTTCCGCTGACATAAAAGGGATAAACCGGGGCACCGGTGGAGTGTGCCACATACCCCACACCCGGTTTCGGCGGCAGCATCTTCCCCGTTTTGCTCCTTGTTCCCTCGGGGAAGATTATCAGGGCGTTCCCCCTGTTCACGATATCCGCCGCTGTGTTAAGGGCGTCCCTGTTCACCGCGGATTTCCTGTACACCGGGAAAGCGCCCAGCCCACCCAGGAAGCTTCCAATAATGGGGTTTTTGAAAAGCTCCGACTTCGCCATGAAGTGCACACCGCGGGGAACGGAGACCCCCACAAAGGGAGGATCCCAGTCGGATATATGGTTTCCCGCAATTATGATCCCGCCCGTTTTAGGTATTATTTTCCTGTTTGTTACTTTCAAGCGGAATACCAGATAGGCGACCACCGTCAGGAACGGCCTTGCCAGACAGTCGGTGAGACGGTTCCTCTTCACCTGGAACGCCGCCTTCTGTAATGGTCGAGAACGAACTCGACCTGACCGGCGACGGTCATGGAGGTTCCGTCGAGCCAGAGGGCACCGGGAGGCAGGCGGAGGGGGCTCTCGTCCCTGTTCCTGTCCCTGTGATCCCTTCTGAACATGGCGCTGACCATTTCGGTCATGCCGCCTCCGCCGAGGTCCCTGAGCCGCCTCACTGCCCGGATGGCGATGTCGGCGACGACATAGACCTTGAGGTCGGCGCCGGGGAATACCACGGTGCCCATGTCCCTGCCCTCGGCAACGGTGTTGTGCTTCTGGCCGAAGGCCCTCTGCATGGCTACCATCCGTTCCCTCACCTCGGGGAGGACGGAAATGAGGCTGGCTGCTTCGCTGACCTCCCGGGAGCGGATCTTTCCGGAAATTTCCTCGCCGTCAAGGAACACTCCCCTGCTGGATACGTCTATGGAATGGGATGCGATGATGGAGGCCGCTTCAGCCCCCTTCGACAGGTCGCCGCCGGAGCTGGAAACGAGAAAAGCCGACGCACGGTACATTGCGCCGGTGTCGAGATACTCGAATTTCAGTTCAGCCGCTATCGCTTTCGCGGTGGTGCTCTTACCGGAAGCGGCCGGTCCGTCTACAGCGATTATTTCAGGCAGGCAAAGTCACATCCCCTCGTCATAGTGGCGCGAATATGCACTGCCCCGGGCCCTGAGTCAATGGCCGGCTTCCAGCCCCACGAGCCTGTAAAGCCCCCTGGTCTCCTCTTCGGTGAGTTCCCTCCAGGCGCCCCTGTCTATCCCTGAGACAACGATGCCGCCGAACCTGATCCGCTCCAGCCCGATGAGCGGGATCCTGGAGACCGTGGCCAGCCTGCGGACCTCCCTGTTCCTTCCGCTGACCAGCACCACGGAGATCCTGTTTGCCCCTGCCTGCTTCACAGAGAGGGGTTTGGAATAAACTCCCTGCTCTATGAAACCGCCCTTGCGGAGCCTTTTCAGGTCGTCGGGAACCACGGGCTTCCCGGTCACTATCATGTACTCCCTCTCCACCTTCCACTTCGGATGGGAGAGCCTGTAGATCAGTTCGCCGTCGTTGCTCCAGAGAAGCAGTCCCCCGGTCTTCAGGTCGAGCCTTCCCACCGGGGCGGCTCCCCTGGGCATGTCGCCTGCAAGCTGTGCCACCGACCTGCGGGAATCCGCCTCCATGGTGGTCTCATAACCCGCCGGCTTGTTCATTGCGGCCAGGAAGGGCCTGGGAAGGGTTACCGCCTCTCCGTCCCAGAGGATCAGGTCGCCGGTACGCACCCTGTAGGCCGGGCTGGTCACCAGGGTGCCGTTCACGGTAACCATGCCCTCCTGGATGCCCTGGTCGCACTGCCTCCTGGCAGCGGTCCCTGAACGGGCGATGTAGCGGTTCAGCCTCATTCCCTCTGCGAACCCGGGAACCGTCCTAGTCTTCGCTGTCAAATGGATCACCGCTTTCCGCCGCCTCGCCGGCGGCCCTTTCAAGATCCTCAGCCGAGAGGCTGAGAAGGCTCTCTATCTCGTCCATCCTCGGGAGATGCCCCAGATCGCTCAGGCCGAAGTACTCCAGGAATGAGTCGGTGGTGCCGTACAGGAGTGGCCTTCCCGGCACCTCTTCCCTGCCGGTTATCTTTATCAGGTCCCTCTCCAGGAGGGTCCTTACCGCGCTGTCGCTGTTCACACCGCGGACAGCCTCTATCTGGGCCCTGGTCACCGGCTGCCTGTAGGCCACCACCGCCAGGGATTCCAGGGCCGCCCTGGACAGCCTGCTCCGCCGTTTTCCCTCGAAGAGCTGGGCGACCACGCTTCCCAGCTCAGGGTCTGTAACTATTCTGTAGCCACCGGCCAGCTTCGCAACTATGATCCCGTGTCCGCCGGAACCCAGTTCCCTCTCTATTCTCTCCACCGCCTGCTCCGCCGATTCGGTCCCGCAGCCCGTCAGCGCGCAGATCCTGTCCAGGCTCAGCGGTTCTTCCGCGGCGGCCAGGAGGGCCTCTATCTGCCTTGCCAGCTGATCAAGCATTCTCCATCCACCTTTCGGTCCTCTTCATCTCTATGTCACCCATGGGGTATTTCTGCCTGGCGTCCAGCCAGCCCCTTCTCATGAGCTCAAGGACCGCGGAGAAGAAGGATACTATCCTGGCGGTCTCAGGGCTGGTTCCCAGGGTCTCCCGGAAGAGCACCGGGAGGATTTTATGGTCGCAGATATCAATGGCAGAACAGTGGGGTGCGCTGCCCTTA
>CAYLXG010000082.1:0-11521 GCA_964387445.1 uncultured bacterium | reverse complement strand
CCCCCATCCGGGAACCGCCATGCTCCGCAGAAGCGCTCCGGTTGGATCCCTGTACTCGATGGGGCCGCTCTCCTCACCGGCTTCGGCCAGGGTCAGGGCGCAGACCGCGAGGAGCCAGGCAGTCAGATGGTAACCCCCCTGGAGGATGACCTTATGAACTCGGCCATCCTTCTGAGAAAGCTGCTGGAGGCATCGGAAGAGAGAGCTGACTCCACCCTCTCCGCCATGGTTCCGCCTTCTCTGAAAAGGGCATGGAAGCCGTCTACGGCCTCCTGTATCTCATTGTTGCTAAAGCCGTTCCTGCGAAGCCCCAGCTTGTTTATCCCCACTGCGCGGAGTGGTTCGCCCCCTGCAAGGGTGAAGGGGGTCACGTCCCTGGAGACCCGGTAGCCTCCGCCGATCATTGAGTACTCGCCTATCCTGGTGAACTGGTGCACCGGAACGACTCCGCCGATTATGGCCCGCTTTCCCACCTCCACATGGCCGGCAAGGTTAACCGAGTTGGCAAGGATGACGCCGTCGCCTATCACGCAGTCGTGGGCCACATGGCTGTAGGCCATCAGGAAGCAGTTCTCACCTATCACCGTTCGCCCCGAGGCGCCTGTTCCGCAGTTGATGTTGGCCATTTCCCTGATCACGGTTCCCCGGCCCACCTCCAGGGTGGTTTTCTCCCCCTGGTACTTCAGGTCCTGGGGAGGGGTGCCTATCACCGCGCCGGGCCCCACCTTCACCCCGTCGGCAAGGGTGGTGATGCCTTCAACCACCGCGTGGGCGCCGACAACTACGCCTTCACCCAGGGTCACCGACTCTCCAACCACAGCAAAAGGGCCTATTACGGCGGAATCGGGAACACAGCACCTTACAACAGCGCTCTCGTGTATCATTTCTTCTCCACCAGCATGGCAGTGAGTTCAGCCTCGGCGGAAACCCTGTCGTCCACCTTGGCCACGCCGCGCATCTTGCACATCCTGCCCCTTCTGCTCACCAGCTCAAGCTCGAACCTGATCTGGTCTCCGGGAAGGATGGGCTTCCTGAACCGGACCTTGTCGATCCCCCCGAAGAGGACCAGCCATCTGTGGGGGTCATCCACGGAATCGAAGAGCATCAGCCCCCCGGCCTGGGCCATCGCCTCGATCACCAGGACCCCGGGCATGATGGGGCTCCCGGGGGAATGGCCCTGGAAGAAGGGATCGTTGATGGTAACGTTCTTCAGGGCAACTATGCTTTTCTCAGGCTCTATCTCCAGGACCCTGTCCACAAGGAGGAACGGGTATCTGTGGGGCAGGAGGTCCATCACGTCGGTGATGTCCCACTTCCTGTCGGCAAGGTGGGTCCTGGATGAGTTCATACGGGTGGAATAGACCTTCTTAATCTTCTTCACGAACTGAACGTTGGAGGCGTGGCCGCTCCTGGCGGCTATCACATGACCCTGAAGCCTCAGCCCCAGAAGGGAGAGGTCTCCGATGAGGTCCAGAACCTTGTGCCTCACAAGCTCGTCGGGGAACCTGAGGGGGCTCTCGTTCATCACGCCGTCGTCCCCTATGACGATAGCGTTCTCAAGGGTTCCCCCCTTGATGAGGCCCTTCTCCTGGAGGACCTTCACGTCCTTGTAGAGGCAGAATGTCCTGGAAGGGGCGATCTCGTCGATGAAGGTCTGCTTGGTGATGTCCAGGCTAATGTACTGGGTGCCTATGTGGGGGTGGTCGTAGTCGAGGGTGAAGCTGATCTTCAGCCCGTGGTAGGGCACCACCGTGAGACTCGCCCCGTAGTACTCCATGCTGACCGGCTCGGTTATCACGAAGACCTTGCTGGGGTGGCCATGAAGGGTCTCCACCCCCGCTTCCTTCAGTACCTCGATGTAGGACCTTACAGAACCGTCGGCGGGTTCCGGGGGCTCGTCGGAGCTGATCTCTATGATGGCGTTGTCGATCTCCAGGCCATACAGGGCGCTGAGAACGTGCTCCACGGTGTGGACCTCGTAGTAGTTCTCGCCAAGGGTGGTCCTCCTGGCCTGCTCCTCCACCATTCGAACGTTGTCGGAGGATACTGTGATCACCGGCCTCTGGGGAACGTCGGTGCGCACGAACACATAACCGGTGTCAGGAGGCGCCGGCTTGAAGGTGATAGTGGATTCCTTGCCCAGATGGAGACCCCGCCCGGTGTAGGATACCTGCTTCTTCACGGTGGTTTGGAAACGATTCATCAGTCCTCGGTTTCTTCTGCGCTTCCCTTTGCCGGGTTCCTGAGGGTGTCCAGTATCCCGGGAAGTCTTGCTGCCGCAGCGCTGATCCTCAGGTTCTCACCGTGGGGTCTGCAGGGGTTGCCCGATACGGTCATCCCCGGAGGAACGCTCTTGGTCACTCCGGATTTGGCCGCGATCACGGCTCGGTCCCCTATTTCGATATGCCCCGCAATACCGACCTGACCGCCGATGACCACCCCTGATCCTATGGTGGCGCTTCCGGCGATTCCAGTTTGAGCGGCAATAAAGCAACTGTTACCTATCCTGACATTATGGGCCACCTGGATCAGATTGTCCAGCTTTGTGTGATCGCCTATGGTGGTGCTGCCTGTCACCGCCCTGTCGATGGAGCAGTTGGATCCTATCTCAACATGGTTGCCTATCACCACGTTTCCGTTCTGGGGGATCTTCCTGTGTTGTCCGGAACCGCAGGGAACGAAGCCGAAGCCGTCGCTTCCCGCAACCGTTCCCGAGTGTATGATGCACTCGTTACCCACCACCGTGCCCGCCAGCAGGATCACACCGGGGTGGAGCACCGTGGACTCCCCCACCACGGTTCCAGCCCCCAGCACGCAACCAGAGCCTATCAGGGAGTTCCTGCCTATGACGCAGTCACGGTGAATAACCGCCAGAGGGCCTACCTGGACACCCTCCTTCAGCACCGCGGTATCGTGTATCACCGCTGAGGTGTGCAAACCGGGGAATCCGCTGCTCCTGTCGGGCTGGAAGAGAAGAAGCACCTTCCTGAAGCTGTCGTAGGGATCGTCCACGACGATCTGGCAACTTGCGGAGGTTTCGCATTCCGAGGCGACCAGGACCGCAAGAGCCTTCGTTGCCGGAAGGTATCTGGCGTACTTCGTGTTCCCGTAGTAGCAGATGTCACCGGGTCCGGCGTCCTGAAGGGTCGAGACCCCGGTCACCACGGCGTTTCCCGGGCTGCCCACCAGCCTTCCTCCCAGAAGGTCAGCAATTCTTCCGGGATCGATTGGATCAGTCATCGCCTGAAACGACCCGTTCAATGACCCTGTCGGTTATGTCCACCGAGGCCTCGGCGTAGACCACCTGCCCGGAAGATGCGTCGATGACTATCTGTATGTCGTCTTCGCTGGCTATTTCCATCACCGCCTCGTTGATGGAAGAGATGATCGGGGAGACCAGCTCCTCGTTCCTCCGCTCCATCAGCCCGCCCGGGCCGAACACCGAGGTGAGATACTCCTCCAGTTCGGCGGTCTTCTGCTCGAGGAGGGTCTCCTTCTCCTGCCGCCGCTCGGGGCTCATCATAAGGGTCCTGGACAGGTCCTCCTCTATCTGGTCTATCTCCTCCTGCAGGGAGTCCACATGGAGCTCCCATTCCTCAACTTCGGTCTCAAGCAGCTCCCGGGCGTCGGTTACTTCGCCCAGTGACTCGAAGACCCTGTCGGAGTCCACCACCGCAACGGTCTGGGCCAGCAGGGCGCCGGGCAGAACAAGAAACAAGAAAAGCTTCATAATAACATTCACTCCAATCAGATCAGAACGATGTCCCCATCTGGAAATGGGGTTCCCATCCCGGATCAGGGCCGTCGAAACCATACGCATAGTCCAGCCCCATGACCCCCAGCATCGGTATTTCAACCCTTATTCCCAGGCCCGCGCCACGGTTCAGGGAGGTCATGTCGAGATCGGCCCAGCTCTCCCATGTGTTGCCGGCGTCGATGAAGGTGGCCAGCTGAAGCTGATCGATTATCCTGAACCGGTACTCGGCGCTGAGTATCATCATTGCCCTGCCGCCCACGGTCTCGAAACCGTCAACGGCGTTTATCTCGTCGCTGCCGTATCCCCTTACCCCGTAGAAGCCGGTGCCTCCCAGGCGGAAAAGCTCGTAGGCCGGGGGTTCGTGCCCGCCAAAGCCGGCAATGGTTCCCATCCTGCCCCTGAGGGTGAGGAAGAACTTCCACCACAGCGGGGTGTGCCAGGAAGAATCGAAGAGGTACTTCTGGAAGCCCAGGTCCCCGCCGAGGAATCCCCCTGTAAGGTCCAGGCTGAAGGTGTTCTTCGAGCCCTCCCCGGGGAAAACCTGTCTGTCCTGGCTGTCCCTTGTTATGCCGAACCTTATGGAGCTGTCCCATCTGGGCCAGTCCGTCTCCCTCAGTGTGTAGTAGTAGTTGTCCGGGTCGCTGGTTATGTTGAAGACATCCACCTTCTCCAGTGTGTATCGTATGCTGGCGGAGGTGTAGTCCACCCATGGTATGGGTCTGCCGGTGACTATGGAGCCTCCGGTCCTTCTCCGGTCGTACTCGGAGTAGTCGCTGGTGGTGTGGTAGAGCTCACCCCCCAGGGTAAGCGGAGTGTCCCTGAACCAGGGCTCGGTGAAGCTGAGCTTAATGTTCTGTATCCTCCTGGAGAACTCGTATGTGGCCCCAAGGTTCTGACCCCGGCCGAGGAAGTTGGTCTCGGCGACCTCCAGGTATCCGCTGAAGCCGTCGGAACCGCTGTAGTTGGTGCCTATTCCGAACTTGCCCGTGGTCTTTTCCTGAACGGTGAGGATCATGTCCACGTCGGGGGTGCCGTCGATGGCCCTGAAGTCCGGTATCACATCGTTGAAATAGTTGAGATAGTAAACGTTCCTCAGGGAGCGCATCATGGCCGACCTTCTGAAGAGGTCGCCGGGTATCACGGTGAGTTCCCTTCTGATCACGTTGTCGTGGGTCCTGGTGTTGCCCAGTATCTGCACCTCCCTGATATGGGCCCTGTCCCCCTCCTGGCAGGCAAAGTCGATGTCTATGGCCGAGTCGGAGGATGCGGAAACCTCCATGAGGGGATTCACGGAGGCGTAGAAATAGCCCCTGTCCTGGTAGGCTGCGTAGACCGACTCCAGCGTGCTGTTAAGCCGCTCCACCGAATAGGGCTCCCCGGTCTCCATCTCCACGAGCGAGAGGAGCAGGGAGTCTGAAAGCTCGGCGTTCCCGGAGAATCCCACCTGGCCGAAGACCCTGTAGGGGCCCTCGAAAACATCTATGTCTATGTGGAAGTGGTCGCCGTCGGGGAGGAGGTACCTGCTTGTTCCTGTTACCGCCGCGTCGGGATACCCGCGGTTGTGATAGTAGTCCTCTATCCTGTTGAGGTCCTCGGCGAACTGGGCCGGCTTCAGCTTGCCGCTCCGCCAGAAGCTGTCCTGCTTCGTCTTCATCTCGTCCCGGAGGTCCTCGTCGGTGAACACCTCGTTGCCGGTGAAGGCTATCTCCCCGACCCTTACGTCCGGACCTTCCTGAAGGGTGAAGATCAGGTTCCGCCTCCCGCCTGCATCCGGTTCGCTCCATGAGTGCTCAACGGTGGCAAGGTGCCTGTTCTTCTCGGCGAAGAGGTCCAGGATCAGGTCCTCGGCCCTGTCTATGTCGTTCAGTGAAACTGTCTGGCCCGGGAAGAGGGCCAGGGTGTCCAGCAGGTCGTCCTCATCCAGGGCTCCGGGATCGCGGAACTCAACCGATGCCAGGATGGGGTTTTCCTCCACGGTGACGGTGAAGAGCACCCCTCCGCCGGAGGTGTCCGCCTCCACGTGTATGTCGGTGAAGTATCCCAGGGCGAAAAGGTCCCTTACCCCCCCGGGGAGCTCGGCGGGCATGAACGCCTGGCCGGTCCTCAGGCCCAGGGTCATCACTATCAGGGAGACGGATACCTCGCCGTCCCCCCTCACGGAAACTCCGGTTACGTTGACGGCTGCCGCCGAACAGAGAAAGGCGAGAAGGGAGAAGACTGTCAGCCTCATACGCTAACCTCCGTGGTATTCTTGTTCAAAATTGTTTCCGGGCAGCCCACGGAGAACGAAAGGCTCCCGCCGTTGCGCCTGGCGGTAACCCGGCAGCCGCCGGTGAGTTCGCCTGATATTATCATGTCGGTGAGGGGATCCTCGAGAAGGCTCTCGATGGTACGCCTCAGGTGCCTTGCTCCGGCCTCCATGCTGTAGCCTGTTTCCGCCAGCAGTTCCAGGGCTTCAGGTTCCAGCTGAAGCTCTATCCTCAGCTCATCTAGCCGCTGGTTCACCTCATGGAGCTGCAGCTCCACTATCCTCTGTATGTCCTCCACCGAAAGTCGGTTGTAGACAACCACGGCGTCCAGCCTGTTGATGAACTCAGGGGGGAAGGCCGCCCTTGCAGCAGCCAGTGCCGCATTGGACTCGGCGTCTCCGCTCTCCCTGAGGAACCCAACCGTTCCGCTTCCGGTGCCGCGGGCCAGGTTGGCCGTCATAATAATTATGGTGTTCCGGAAGTCTATCTTCCTTCCGTAGCTGTCGGTCATGTTGCCGTAGTCCATCACCTGGAGCAGCATGTTGTACACATCGGAGTGGGCCTTCTCTATCTCGTCGAGAAGGACCACCGAATAGGGTTTCCTCCGGACCTTCTCGGTGAGCTGCCCGCCGTCGTCGTAGCCCACATATCCCGGGGGGGCTCCAACGAGCCTGGAGCCTGAAAAGCCCTCTCGATACTCGGACATGTCTATCCTTATCAGCGAATGGGAGTCACCGAAGACCTGCTCCGCAAGTATCCTGGCAGTTTCCGTCTTTCCCACTCCGGAGGGTCCCAGGAAAAGGAAGCATCCTGTGGGTCTGGTCCTGCTTCTCAGGCCGACCCTGCTCCTCCTTATGGCCCCTGCGATGTGGTTCAGAGCCGCCTGCTGGCCAATGATGCTTGCGGCCATCCGCTCCTCCAGGCCGGCGAGCTTCGCCATTTCGCTCTCACCCACCCTGCTGATCGGTATGCCTGTCATCTCTGAGACGACGGCGGTGACGTCGGAGAGGGAGATCTCCGTCGGGGGAAGGCTCTCTATCCAGTGATTCCTGGATTCCTCCAGAGCCCTCTCCAGCCTGCTTATCTCGTCGCCTAGCTCGCTGACCCTGCTCAGGTTCCTGCCCGCCGCGGCGATGTCCGCGGCCTTCCTGAGCTCCACCAGCCTGTCATGGAGGGTGATGAGGGATTCAGGGGGCGAAGAGGCCCTGGCATGGGCCCTGGCGCCTGACTCGTCCATAACGTCTATTGCCTTGTCGGGAAGATGCCTGCCGCTGATGTAGCGGTGGGCAAGGATCGCGCAGTTCCTCAGGGTCTCGTCGGAAAACACCGAGTTGTGGTGCCTCTGGTACCTGTCCTTCAAGCCGTTGAGTATCTCCACCGTAAGCTCAACCGTGGGAGGATCCACGGGGACCGGCTGGAACCGGCGCTCCAGGGCGCCGTCCTTCTCGATGCGTCTTCTGTACTCGTCCAGGGTGGTGGCGCCAATGCACTGGAACTCACCCCTGGCCAGGGCAGGCTTCAGCAGGTTCGCCGCGTCGATGGCCCCCTCGGCCCCACCGGCGCCCACGATGGAATGAACCTCGTCTATGAAGAGCACCACGTTGCCGGCTTCACGTATCTCGCGAAGGAGGGCCTTCAGCCTCTCCTCGAACTGCCCGCGGTACTTTGTACCCGCCAGGACCGATGCCATGTCCATGGCCATTATCCTCTTGCCGTAGAGGGGAAGGGGAACCCTTCCCGAGAGCACCCGCAGGGCAAGCCCCTCCACTATGGCGGTCTTACCCACGCCGGGCTCTCCGATGAGCACGGGGTTGGACTTCTTCCGCCGGCAGAGAACCTGTACCACCCTGTCTATCTCCCTGGTCCTGCCTATCACGGGATCCAGGGCACCCTCGGAGGCAAGCAGGGTAAGGTCCCTGCAGAAGTACTCCAGGGCGGAGGTGGCCTTCTCAGGGTCCGCCGAACCCCTGCCTCCGGAGGCTTTCATTGCCTCGAAGAGCTTGTCGTAGCTCACGCCGTACTGCCTGAGAAGCCCCGAGGCGCCGCTCTCGATCCTGGCCATGGCCAGGAGGAAGTGCTCCGTGGAAATTACCAGGGCATCCAGGCTTGCCGCCTGTGTCCTGGATTCGGCAAGTATCGCCCTTGCCCGGTTGCTCCAGGTGAGGGATGTCCTGTCTATCTGCCCGGTGGAACGTATGGAAAGCAGGTTCGACCTGAGGTGCGAGCGCATCTCTCCGGTCCTGACCTTCATGCTCCTGAGAAGGGATGAAGCTCCGGAACCGTCTATGCTCAGTACAGCATAAAGAATGAATTCGCTGCCTATCTCCCGCCTTCCGGCCCTGGCGGCTTCGGCGCGGGCCTCTATCAAAGCCTTTCTGGCCCTGTCGGTGTAGCTGTCAGGCAAGGGATCCCCCTTTGTCGAATTGATCCGGACGCTCCGGGGAAGCCCCCCGGGGCGACCGGAGAATATACTTAAGAGTCATTGCCGTCACAGTCTTCCAGGAGCACTCCGGACTCCAGACGCAGGCGTCTGTGGGCCGCTGAAGCCAGCTCCAGGCTGTGGGTGGCTATAACGAAGGAACGCCCTCCCTCGGCGGCGAGTTCCAGCATAAGGTCCTGTACCTGGGTACTGTTGCCGCCGTCGAGGTTCCCGGTGGGTTCGTCGGCCAGCACCATGTCCGGCTCCATTACAAGGGCCCTGGCAAGGGCTGCCCTCTGCCCTTCCCCGCCTGATACCCTGGAGGGGAAATGGGTCATCCTGTGGGAAAGCCCCACCCTTTGAAGAAGGTTCTCGGCCTTCTTACGGGCCTCCTTCGCCCCCATCCCTGAAATGAGACAGGGCATGGCAACGTTCTCCAGCAGGGTGAACTCCTCGAGCAGATGGTGGAACTGGAAGACGAAGCCTATGGACCGGTTCCTCAGGGCTGCCCTGGCGGAGCTTCCCAGGGACCACCCCTTCTGTCCGCACACCGTTACGGTCCCTCCCCTGGGTCTGTCAAGAAACCCCAGGGCGTGGAGCAGGGTGCTCTTCCCGGAACCGCTGGGGCCGGTCACCGCCACCACCTCGCCGCGGCTGACCGTAATCGAGGCTCCGCGTATGACGCTTATGGCCGTTTCGCCGGAGCCGTATGAGCACCAAAGCTCCCTTGCATCAAGAACGGCGGTCTTACTCATAACGAAGCGCCTCGGAGGGGGAACACTTAAGCGGCTGAACCGAGGAAAGCGCCGCAACTGCAACGCAGACCATCACCGTGGCCAGGGTGACCACGGCTGCAGCCCCTGCGGGGAAAACACCCGGAAGAACATCGATCCAGTACACTTCACCATCCAGTCTTACAGGGAAGAACCTGTTCACGGCCTCCACCGCCGCCAGGGAGAAAACGAGGCCGCCCAGGGCTCCGGTTCCGCCCAGGATCAGCCCCCTCAGGACCGATACGGTGAAAACGTCCCAGGGCCGGAGCCCCATTGCCCTCAGTACTCCGGTATCCCTCCTGTGTTCCATGGCTATCATCGAAAGGGCGCTGGAGAGGTTGAGGAGGGCCACCACGGTTATCATCGCCAGCACTATGGTCATGGCGGTCCTTTCCAGCCCCAGGGCCCGGAAAAGGTTGCCGTGGAAAGCCAGGAACGGAAGGCAGCTCATGTAGGTGGGCCATCCGCCGCCTGAGTAGTCGTCGTACAGACGGGCGTCGAGCTCTTCCGCGGCCCTTACGGGATCCGTGCCGGGGCTGATGTAGCCCCCGGCGGCGGTCAGCCCGCTGCCCATCCTGAATATTCCCCGGGCGGTTTCCAGGGGAACCTGAACAAGCGATCCGTTGTATTCAGCCAGGCCGAAATCACCCACGCTGTCCACGGTGAGGGCGGCGATGGTGTCCACCATGACCCTTCCGGTTCCGGATATCTCCGCCCCGGCGGCGGAGGCGATCCTGATCTCGTCGCCGGGTCCCACACCAAGCTCCAAGGCAAGGTCACGGCCCAGTACAACCGAACCGTTGTCGCCGGCACCCCTGACCACCGCTCCTGAAACGGTTCCCGGAGCGCCGCTGACGATGGCGGGTCTTTCAACTATCCCCACTATCCCCGTGATCCCGTCAACCGTAGCGGCCACCGCCTGCACGGCGCCCAGATCGAAGTCGTCCATGGCCTCACCCCCGGGGACGAAAACGTGCAGAGGGGGGTTGATCCTGGAAAGACCCTGGGCTATGGCCTCGGTGAATCCGCCCATGAAGGCCTGCAGTATCACCAGCGACGCGACGCCAATGGCTATACCCGCCATGGAGAGTACGCTCACAAGCCTTACGACCGTGGAATTGGCCCTGCTCCATATCTGACGGAGCGACAGCTGAAGGGCAAAGGTCTTCCTCATCGGCTCCTTCTGAGATGGGGGAACAGTATCGTATCCCTTATCGACTGGGAATCGGTGAGAACCATCACCAGCCTGTCCATACCGATGCCAAGGCCTCCTGCGGGCGGCATGCCCGTCTCCAGGGCGTAGAGGAACTCCTCGTCGACCACGCCCTTCCTGTGAGTGCTATCCGCCGCCTGTTCCTCAAGGATCTGTCTCTGGTATACGGGGTCGTTCTGTTCGCTGAAGGCGTTGGCCATCTCCAGACCTGCTATGAAGGCTTCGAAACGCTCGGTGAGCTGCGGTTCGCCTGGCTTCTGCTTCGCAAGGGGGGAAAGCTCCACCGGGTAGTCGGTAACGAAGCAGGGCTGTATGAGACCAGGGGTAACGAAATGGTCGAAGAGCTTGTCCAGCAGTTCAGGACGGCCAGGTTCGTCGTCACCCAGACCGAGCCTCTTCGCAAGGGCCGCCAGCTTCTCCGCCGGCCAGGCAAAGAGTTCCTCTCCGCTCTTCTCATGGAGGGAGTCAACGAAGGGTATCCTGGCGAAGGGCGCCGAGAGGTTGATCTCGTGGCCCATGAACGAAGTGGTTCCACCGACCCCGGCGGCCCCGGCGGCGGCTTTCACGATTCCCTCGAAACGCTCCATCATGGTGCCGTAGTCCGCCCAGGCCTCGTAGAGTTCCAGCTGGGTGAACTCCGGGCTGTGGGTCCTGTCCACCCCTTCGTTCCTGAAATCCTTCCCTATCTCATAGACCTTATGGAAACCGCCGGCAACGAGCCGCTTGAGATAGAGCTCGGTGGCGATCCTGAGGTAAACCTCCTCCTCCATGGAGTTGTAGAAGCTCACGAACGGCTCCGCGGCGGCGCCTCCGTATATCTGCTGCAGCACAGGGGTTTCCACCTCCAGGAAACCTTTGCCGTCGAGGTAGCTCCTCGCCGCGGAAATGATGCGGCTCCTGGCGGCGAAACGGTCCCTGGACCCGGGGTTGAGGAGAAGGTCGACACAGCGGTGCCTGTAGAGGTAGTCCGGATCGCTCACCGCGTCGTGCACCTCTCCCTGGGAGTCGGTCTTCACCACGGGCAGGGGCCTTATTGACTTGGTGAGCACAGCCAGCCAAATCCGCCATTGAAGTGCTTTCAATTGTTGCGTATCGCCAGCCGATAACCCG
>CAYLXG010000081.1:0-11541 GCA_964387445.1 uncultured bacterium | reverse complement strand
AACAGCACCCCGGTAATGGCATGCACCAGACCCTTGCGGTCCGTTGGGCGAGCCGAGAAGCAAATACTCCGACACCACAGCCAACATCCAATACACGATGACAGCCCTGCGGTAAAAGGCCAAGTAAGTAGCGGTGGTAGTACGCGTTATGATCCCAGTCGATCATTACCACCAACCACCTCGTAACTTGATCTACTACTCCCCGTCACCCTCGAGCTCAACCGGCCCCACCTCCGGTGACATCATGCCGAGGATCCGATTGAGATCCTCAACCAGCCGGGGGTGCCCCTTCAGATGTTCATCCTGCGTCTGGCCCCAGGTCCTTCACAAAGGAGGCTACCGGGCCAGGTCGGCGGAGAACGTTGCCTGGGAGTTCATGAAGATCCAGGAGTACTTCCCCCAGGTGCAGGAGATAGTTTTCGAGGACGACACCTTCAGTGTTGACTCCACCCGTGTGGAAGAGGTTTCCAGGGCCCTTTGGGAAGCCGGCAACAGGCTTCCCTGGACGGCCAATACCAGGGCCAACCTTTCCCTGGACGCCATGAGGGCAATGAAGAAGGCCGGCTGCAGGATGATTATCGTGGGCTACGAGTCCGGGAGTCAGGAGATCCTGAACAATGTGAGCAAGGGCACCACCGTTGAACAGAACCTCGCCTTCGCCCGGAGGGCCAGGAAGGCGGGGCTGATGGTTCACGGCTGCTTCATGGCCGGCAACCCCGGGGAAACCCTTGAGACACTGGAAGAAACCTTCAGTATGGCGCTGAAGCTGAAACCGGATACCGCCCAGTTTTTCCCTGTTATGGCCTATCCCGGGACAAGGCTCTACCAGGACTTCGCCGGTGAGGGAAGGCTCAGGACCGAAGACTACAGGGAATGGCTCACACCGGAGGGTCTTCACAACTGCGTGGTTGACCTTCCCGGTCTGCCCGCCGAGAGCCTGGTGGACTGGTGCGATCAGGCCAGGAGAAGGTTCTACCTCAGACCGGCTTATCTGGCCTACAAGGCAATGCAGACCCTGCTGCACCCGTTCACTGAAGGCAGAAGGACCCTCCGGGCGTTCTCCACCTTCAGGAAGCACCTGTTCAGGAGGAAAAGGTGAAGAAGACAGCCATATTCCTTGGAATGCTCCTGGACGGAGCCGCCGTCTTCCTGGCGCTCTACATAGCCGCTCTGGCGAAGTTCAGGTGGGGGATATTCCCCGGGGTGTCATCCATTTCCGAAGGGATCATCACCGCTGGAAGCCTCTTCTCGATCATCTACTGGTGGATAATCTTCGCCGCCACCGGAGCGTACAGGCTCCACTGGGACAGAAGCTGGGCCGACGAGATCAGGATGGTGTTCAAGCCTGTCCTGGCCGGCTTCGTCATCCTTTCTCTATTCGCATTCCTGGTTACGCCGGAGGCATCCATAGGCAGGTGGGTCTTCTTCATTTACTTCACCTTAATGAACATACTGGTGTTCGCAGCCCGGTGTACTTCCAGGCTGTTCGAGAGGCGGCTCGCAAAGAGGGGTGTCCTTCAGCGGAACGCTCTGGTGATAGGGCTTGGGGAACCGGCCAGGGAACTGGTTGACTATCTGTCGGTGAACCCCTCCATGGGCTACTGCATAAAGGGCTTCATTACACCCCCCCATCCCGTGGCCGTGCCTGCGATAATCGAAAAGCCCCTGGGCGCCATAGAGGACATAGACAGGCTTTCCGTTGAACTGGGCATAACCGATCTTCTTGTTACCATCGCGTCCAACTTCCACGACGATGTGCTCTCGGTGATGATGCCCGCGGTGCAGAACCATCTGCGGGTCAAGCTGCTGCCGGACCTCTTCGATGTGGTTGCCGGGCACGTGCACAACACGCAGATACTGGGCCAGCCCCTCATGGAGCTTCTGCCGGACAGGCTCTCCTTCTGGGAGAAGCTGGTGAAGACCGCCGGGGACTACCTGATCAGCCTTGTGGTTATCATCCTGGGAATGCCCCTCTGGATCGCCGTAAGCCTTGCAATAGTCATAGACTCCCCCGGCGGCGTCTTCTACCGGCAGAAAAGGACGGGGGAGGGCGGCAGGGAATACAGGATATTCAAGTTCCGTTCCATGGTCCGCGACGCCGAGAAGAAAACCGGCGCTGTCTGGGCCGGCAGGGACGACTCCCGGGTTACCGGAGTAGGGAAATTCATACGCAGGACACGGATAGACGAAGTGCCCCAGTTCCTGAACGTTCTCACCGGCGACATGGCCGTCGTTGGCCCCAGGCCTGAACGCCCGGAGATAATACGGGAACTGAGGACCATCTACCCCTTCTACGACAAGAGACTTACGGTCAAGCCGGGGATCACCGGCTGGGCCCAGGTGAAGCTGGAATACGACACCAGCGTCGAGGATGTTTCGAAAAAATTGAAGCACGACTTTCAGTACATAGAGAACCAGTCGCTGTTCCTGGACCTGGAGATACTTGCAAGGACGGTAATAGTGGTTCTTACGGGCAGGGGCGCTCACTGAACCCCGGGAAAGGAAAAAGATGCCTGTACCTCTTCTGGACATCAACAGACAGCATGCCGACATAAAGGAAGAACTCAAGAAGGTATTTTCCGAAGCGCTGGATACATCCAGGTTCATCAAAGGACCTGAGATGGAGGAGCTTGAAAGGGAGTTCGCCGAGTATTCTGGTACCCCACATGCCGTGGGCTGCGCGTCGGGGACCGACGCCCTGATCCTTGCGCTTCAGGCCGCGGGTCTCCAGCGCGACGAGCTGGTGGTAACGGTTCCCTTCACCTTCTTCGCCACCGCAGGAGCGGTTGTCCGCGCAGGCGGCACTCCGGTTTTCGTTGATATCCTTCCGGACACGTTCAACATGGATCCCGACAGGCTAAAGGGCTGGCTCAACGACAACTGCGCCATAACGCAGAGGGGAGTTGTGCACAGGCCCTCCGGGCAAAGGGTTGCAGCGGTCCTCCCGGTTCACATCTTCGGCCAGGTCTCCAACATGGATTCCATTCTCTCCATCTGCAGGGAATGGGAACTGCCTGTGATAGAGGATGCCGCCCAGGCCGTGGGAGCCAGGTGGCGGGACAGGCGGGCGGGTTCCATGGGAGACATGGGCTGCTTCAGCTTCTTCCCTTCCAAGAACCTGGGCGCACTCGGGGATGGCGGTATGGTAACCACATCATGCGAATCCCTGGCGAAAAGGCTGAGAAGTCTCAGGGAGCACGGGGGCAGCGGCTACCTCCACTGCGAGGTTGGCACCAACAGCAGGCTGGATGCGCTGCAGGCTGGTTTCCTCCGGGTAAAGCTCCGCCGGCTGGAGGAGTGGCATCAGGGAAGGAGGCGGAACGCCGAAGCCTATAACGAGGCCTTCTCGACCCTCTCACAGGTGACCACTCCGGTGATAGATCCCAGGGCATGGTCAATATTCAACCAGTACACCCTCATGGCCGATGACCGCGACGGCCTTCTGAATCACCTGAGAAGCAGGGAGATCGGGTGTGCCGTCTATTATCCCCTGCCCCTCCATCTTCAGGAGTGCTTCGGCCATCTGGGATACCGGAAGGGTGACTTCCCGGTATCGGAGGACTGCAGCGGAAGGGCCATTTCCCTGCCTGTTTTCGGCGAACTGAGGGAGGACGAACGGAATGAGGTCATTTCTGCGGTGGTGGAGTTCTACCGGGGCTAAGGCCCTTTCGGCGGTTCTCCTGGTGCACGCCGCCGCGGCGGGGAACATCGTGGAGAACACCCTGGAAACCGGGGAAGGTCTGCTGGGATCCCGCCAGCTGATCATCCTGGGAGCGGGAGGCCTTTCCTCTCTGGCCACGGCGCAGTTCGAGAATGCTGATGGCTCTCCCTGTTTCCTTCAGGGTGAACCCTTCGACACAGCAGATCAGGTTGACGACTTCCTTTTCGGGCCGTTCCTGCCTGCCTCCGCCGCCGGTGTCTGGCTCGGGGGAATGGCCCTTGGAAGCCCGGAGACCGAAGAGGCCGGCGAAGAGCTGTGCCGCGGGCTCTTCTGGACATATGGAATTACAGCGGGGATGAAATACGCAGCCGGCAGAACGAGACCCGACGGCACCGACCGGCTGAGCTTCCCCTCAGCCCATGCCGCAGGGGCTTCATGCACCGCCGCGGTGCTCTGGAACAGGTATGGACCATCCGCAGGGGTTCCAGCGGCGGCCATTGCCATCTACACCTGTCTGTCACGGGTCAACACCGGCAGGCATTTCCCCTCCGACGCCGTCATGGGGGCTGCGCTGGGAACAGCCTGCGGTCTTGCGGCCTCCCTTTCCGGGGATGAGGAAGGTACGGACGGTACGGGATATCGCATTGGATTCAGGATCTCCATCGACACCAGCGGAAGGATGATCGCCTCGCCATGGTAAGGAAACGGATAGAGAGCTTCGGTCACGCATTCCGGGGGCTGGGCACCCTGGTGAGGAGCCAGGTCAACGCAAGGATGCACCTGGCGGCTACGGCTGCTGTTATCGCGCTGGGCCTTTTTCTGAAGGTGACCCTGATCGAGTGGGCGGTCCTTGCCCTGGCCGCCGGGATGGTATGGGCCGCGGAGGCCCTGAACACAGCACTGGAGTTCCTGGCGGACAGGGTGGCGCCGGAGAGGCACGAACTGGTGCGCAGGGCCAAGGACACCGCTGCGGCAGGGGTCCTTGCCGCTTCCATTGCCGCTGCGGCGGCGGGTCTTCTTATATTCCTGCCTCATATTCTTCAATAGGATCCCGTGGAGGAACAATGCTTGACAGGAAAAGGCTCAGGAAAGAACCACATCTCATAGAGCAGGCCATAGCCGCCAAGAACGAGAAGGCCAGCCTCGATCCCTGGACCGCCGCCGACACCGAGAAGCGCCGTCTGATGCTCGAGGTGGAGAACCTCAGGAACACCAGGAACGAGCTTTCGAGAACGGTTGCGATGAAAAAGCGCCAGGGGGAGAACGCCGACCTTGAGGTGGAGGAGAGCAGGAAGACAGGCGAGGAGCTCTCAGCCCTGGAGAAGAGGCTCTCCGTCCTGGACGAGGAACTGAATGCCATGGAACTCTCCTTCCCCAACGTTCCCGATGCAGATGTTCCGGTGGGTGGCGAAGAGAACAACATCGTTATGGAAACAGGCGGAACGATGCCCTCCTTCCAGTTCCAGCCCAGGCCGCACTGGGAGATCATGGACAAGGTGTTCCTGCCCTCTGAATCCGGCAAGATAGCAGGTTCCAACTTCATACTGTTCAGGGGATGGGCCGCCAGGCTGCAGAGGACCCTTATCAGCTGGATGCTGGACACCCATGGCGAGAACGGCATGGAGGAGGTGTGGCCGCCTTTCCTGGCAAACAGGGATTCCATGACAGCAACGGCTCAGCTTCCCAAGATGGAAGACGACATGTACGAGGTTGCCAGGGACGGGCTTTACCTGATACCCACCGGAGAGGTCCCCATTACGAACCTATACAGGAACTCCATGCTGGATGAGTCGGAGCTTCCGCTCAGGCTCTGCGGCTACACCCCATGCTTCCGCAGGGAGGCCGGCAGCTACGGCAAGGACACCAGGGGCCTCAACAGGGTTCACCAGTTCGAGAAGGTGGAGATGGTGAGGTTCGAGCACCCTGACCGATCCGATCAGGCCCACATGGAGATGGTCCGTCACGTTACGGGGATGCTGGACGAACTGAAACTGCCCTGGAGAATACTGCTTCTGGCCACCGGCGACCTGAGCTTCGCCGCCGCCAGGTGCTGCGACATCGAGATATGGTCAGCCGGGCAGGAAAAGTGGCTGGAGGTCTCTTCTGTCTCCAACTTCAGGGACTTCCAGGCGAGAAGGGGCTCCATTCGCTTCAAACCGGCGGGGGGGGGAAAGCCGCAGTTCGTGCATACCCTGAACGGCTCCGGACTGGCGCTCCCCAGGCTCATCGCCGCTCTGGTGGAGAACCATCAGACGGAGGACGGAAGGGTGAAGCTTCCTGAAGTCATTGCCGGGAGGATGGGAACGGCCGTACTGGGCTAGCCTTTTTTCTTCTTCCCCCTGATCCTGAAGTCATCACCAATTTCCTTCAGGAGGGAGTTCCACTTCTCCCATGTTTCCGGGTGCTCCCTCTTAAGGTCCTCCGCCCTCTCCCTGGCGAAAAGGAAGGCGCAGATCATCAGGAATGCTATTATGAAGGTCTCTACCCATATGTAGAGCCTCTTGGGCTTGCTCTTCCAGCCCGGGTGCCTGGGAGGGTCCAGTATCCTTATGGAGCTTACGATGTTGTCTTCCTGCACACTGGCCTGGGCCACCTGAAGCTCCAGGGCGCTCACCATCTTCAAATGCATCTCGAAGTCGGTCCTGAGCCTGGCGTACTCCACCAGGGCGGGCGGGAGGTTCGAAAGCCCCGGACCGATGTCCACCCCTCCGGTGCCGGTACCGGATTCGATCATTGTAATGGCCTCGCTGAGTGCCTGGGCTTCGGTCTCCAGTTCCAGTATCTGTGCGGTGGTTCCGTACCTTATGCCGTTGCGGATGGCGTTGGCCATAAGGGTTGTTTCGATGTAGCGGCCCTTCATCTCCGCCAGGACGGACATCAGCTCGGCGATCTCCTCTTCGGGCATTATGGTTCCGTACTCATCCTCGAACGAAAGGAGCCTGGCGGTGGTTCCCTCCAGTGCCGCCCGGGCAACCGCGAGCTGGTTCTCGGTGAGTATCCTGCTTTCCTCGAACCTGGTCCTGGTGATGCTTGTGTTTATGCTGTCCAGAAGGAAGACCACCCTCTCCGCCACCTCGATGGAGTAGAGGGGGTTCTTGGTGGTAACATCAACGTTGATCATTCCCGCGGAACCCACCCTGGCGGAGTAGTTCTTCATGAAGGTGATCCTGGCCCTGTACATGGCCACTTCAGGCCGGTCTCCCCATTCCTCGGTTATTCCCACTGAGTCGGCGTAGCCGGTACTGATTATCACGTTGTCGATAAGCGTTCTGCTGTTGAGTATCTCCACGTACACATCGGAAAGCGTGGTCATGAGGGGAAGGGAGTAGCCCATTCCGCCGCTGAAGAACCCGGCGAACTCACCCAGGGAAAGGCCTCCTATGCTCAGCCCGGGGGATGCGGGCTCCTCAGGGGGAAGGATCGCCGTTTTCACGGTGTAGCTCTTTGGGGGCAGGTATGTGATGCCGATGGTGATGGCCATCACGATAAGCAGGGTCCTTATCACGAATTTCCTGTTCTTCAGCAGAACGTAAAGAAAGCTGGTGGTCATATTGCTCATCTGATCCCCTAATTGCTAATGCTCTGATATGAGATAATCACCGTGGCTACCCCGGTGAGGATGGCCAGGTATTCCTGCCAGAACTGGATGGGAACCCTGGGTACCTCGATGATCACCCCGGGAGGAACCACTTCGCTGAGCTCTGCGTCCTGTTCTCCGCCCTGGGGGTCTATGAACCTGATGGACCCCTGCCTGGCTGCCCCTGTAAACCCGCCGGCCATTCCGATGTAGAAGCTGACCGGCATCCCGGGGGAGTAGGGAACCGAAGCAGGCTTGGTAACCTGCCCCACCACGCTGATGTAACGGTTGGAGAAGGGCACCACTATCCTGTCCCCGGGGAGGAGGGTCACTGAATCGGCGGCGGCCGTTCCCCCTCCGCCGGCCATATCGAACGGGATCGTGGCATCGGTGCCGCCGGTGTTCCGCCTTGAAACGAAGAGGGTCTGAAGATCGGCCTCCTCGTTTATTCCCCCGGCCCTCTGAAGGGCTGAGGCGGCGGTTTCGCCCTGGACGTACTCCAGAATGATGCGTCTGGAAGGAAGGATGTTCCTGGGCTGTTCCATTGTTTCTGTCTCCATGATGGTGCCTGCTGCAAGGGCACCCTCAAGAACTATGCTGCCGCTGGATGGGAAAAGGTGTATCCTTGTGTTCCTGTGCATCAGGGGGTTGGAAGGCAGGCTTCCGTGCATGGTGAAATCGTTCAGGTCATAGAAGGAGGAATCACCTTCCAGGGAGATTATCAGGATCCGGGACATGGCGGCGGTTGCGGTGGCGCCGCCTGCCTCCTCAAGGGCTTCGCTGAGCCTGGTAAGGCCGTTCACCGTTATCATTCCCGGCCTGGTGACCTGCCCGGTAACCGGGATCTCGAAGTTCGCGGATCTTGCCAGCCCGGAAGTAACGGCGAAGCTTCCGTAGCTCCCCCTGACCATTTCCTCTATTATCGCCTGCAGTTCAGCAAGGTTCAGCCCGTCGACACTGATGGGGGGCATCCCAGGTACGCTGAGGAACCCGTCGAGCCCCACAGGGAGGACTATCGTGGAGATGGACTCTTCCGACCGGGCGAATGGCACTCCGCCGGGGAATGAGATCCATATGTTGTCACCGAATCCTACCTGATACTCCTCTGGATCGAAGTAATCGGCGGAGGTAAGCTGAAAGTCCTGATCCAGATCGGCAAAGTCGGATCCGATGCTTTGCGGTACGGCTAGAAGCGGCAGGACCACCGCAAATCCGAGAAATACCAAGAAAACCTCCTTGTTTGCGCTATCTGGCGCTGTGATCCCAGATCGCTTCGGATCTGGCGGTCAGAGCTTTGTAAACACCCTTGAGGGATGCGGAGCACATGAGCCAGAAAAAATAGGGAAGCTTCAGCGCGTAGGGCATGGATCCCTTCATGAGTTTCCCGGCCAGTGCCAGAAGGTTGAATATAACCACGGAAAGGAATAGCGGGTTCACCGGAGAATCGGCCAGGCCCAGGGCAAGCCCGGCAAGGGAGGCGATGATGGCAAAAAACCCCATGTTCCATCGCAGGACCTTGTGAACAGCCAGCTGGAGGAACAGGCCCAGCCTGCCTCTTCTCAAGGCCTTTCCCATAAGGCTGAAGGCCGAACCCATCATCCAGCTTACTATCCTCACAAGCCTGTGGTACTGGCTTGAGTTGTCGGGGGTAGGCTCCGCCGCAACGGCCTCGGAGTTATAGACGCACATGTATCCCTTTACCCTGGTGGAAACAGCGGTTTCGAAATCGTCGGCCCTGGACGGATCAGGCGGGTCATAGAGGGACTTCCTCACGGCGAAAACCGCCCCTGTAGCGCCGAGAACGGCGCCAATCCTGCTTCCCAGCGCTTTGAGCATCTGTTCGTATCGCCAGTAGATGGACTCGCAGGTGATGTTATTGAGGCTGTTCTGCTTGCTTCCGTCAACGCATCCAACCCTGGGGTCGGCAAAGGGCTCCACAAGTTCCCGTACGGTGTTGGCGCGGAACTCCGTGTTGGCATCGGTGAACACCAGAATCTCACCCCTGGCCATTTCCGAGAGCTTGACCATCAGGGCGGATTTCCCCAGCCTCTCCTCGGAACGGAGGAACCGCACCCTCTCGTCGGTGAAGGACTTCACGATGGAATCGGTTGAATCCGTTGAGACATCGGAGGCAACGAGGATCTCATATCTGTTCCTGGGATAGTCCTGTTCCAGAAGGTTCCGTATCCTGTTCGCTATGCATTTCTCTTCGTTCCTGGCGGCGACCATCACCGAGACCATGGGATACTCCTCGAAGGAGCGCTTGAACCTGCGTCTGGCCAGGGTTCCCATGAGGAGCATGAAGAGGGGATAGAATACCATGGGAACGAGAATGAGCCCCACGGACACCGTGAACAGATACCCGAGAAATGCGATCAGAATTGACTCCCCCTATTTGAACGATGTCCGAAATCTATAGTTAATACTCTTCCTTCACGCAACAAGGGAACGCCATGGCAGTCAGCAGGGCGAAGATCATCCAGAAGAAAGCTCCTGTCTGCGGCCATGGAATGAGGTTGTCGAAGAGCTGATGAACGCCGAACCCGGCCAGACCGCAGGCGAAACCGAACCCCAGCTGAGCATTCTCCCTGTTTCGCAGGGTCTTCACTGCGGATATACCGCCGGCAGCCAGGAGGAGAAGCAGTGAGAGAGCGCTCAACAGCCCGCCCTTGAGGGGCATCTCGAGTATAAGGGAGTTGAGCCCCCCGAACCTGTCTATCTTGTCCACGCTGTCCTTGTGGCGCACCTCCCAGAACCCGTAGAGAGCGGTCCTCCCATGGTAGTACTCCACACTGCCCCATCCGATCCCCTCCACGGGGTCCTTCCCTATCTCGTCAAGAAAACCGTTGTATGACACGTATCTGTGCAGCATGCTGGTGTCCAGCATGAGCTCCCTGGGGTTGCTGAACACGGTGAGCTGCCTTTCGAACTCTCCTGAGTTCGAGGCCACGAATCCGATGAACACCAGGAAGGAAAGCACCGGGACCCATATCTTCCTCCTGTATCGGTAAATGAGATAGATCAGACAGGCGCCGGTCACGGTGAGGAAACCGCCCCTGGAGAAGGTGTAAAGTGTATTCAGGATTCCCAGTATGGTGGTTATGAGGGCCAGCGCCCGCCATCGTTTTTCCTTGAAGAAGAACGAAGCAGCCAGTATGGAGGGAACCAGCAGCTCAAGAACTCCTGAGTAGGAATTCGGCCCCCCTCCTATGGTGGAATAGACCCTGCCCGCCAGATCGAAACCCGAGGCCAGGTCCCCCAGGGTGTCCAGGGTCCCGGATGTGTACTGATAGATCCCGTAGAGGCACATTATGAAAAGCATCAAGGTGAGCACCTTCAGGAAACGCTCCAGCCAGACCCCCCTGCCGTACCAGAAATAAACCGCAGGGAGAAGCAGGGCTCCAAGAAAGTGCTTGTGGCCTTCCCGCACCACATTCCAGGTGAGGCTGTCGTGGAGATACAGGGTGGCGAAAACAGAACCCAGCTGCGCCAGGTAAGCGAGGCCTACCATCTTGAAAGGAAGCGGGAAGGGAGGGTTCTCCCTGAAGGCAAAGAGCCGGTGAACCGCGAAGGCAAAGAAAGAGAGTATCACCGCCACGGTGGCGATCATGGTATAAAAAGGCCCGTAATCGATAACCCTGCCTCCGAAGGTGACCACCACCGGAAGCAGAAGCACCCAGGACCTTATCTGCCTCACGAGGAACAGCGCCGCCAGCAGGAATGGAATGGAGAGCGCCGAGAACCTCACGGACCTGGGGAAATAAATGTTCAGGAACATATTGAGAAGGGCCAGCATTATTATGAGGAGCCATGTCTGCCTGGATGGGCTGAAGGAGTCAGTCGTGTCCCGCAGTGGGCTTGGATCAGTGCTCAATATTGTTCGACATCCGTTTTCTCTGAATATTGTTGATCTGAGTCGGCCCCGGCCGGCGGGGATCCCACCGACCGGGACCTCCAGCTCAGTTCAGACCGGCCACCGCGATGGTTGACCCATAGCCGCCGGCTCTGGAAAAGGCAATGAGCCTTCCAGAAAGAGCGGCCCGAGAGTGGGGATCTCTCTCGACTGCCTCTTCATAAAGAAGAAGGGCAGCGTCAAAGTCTCCATCCTCCATGGCACTAACCGCCTGGGCGAGATAGGCCTCGGTGGTGGACGGAATCGCTGTCTCCGTAACCGAAGCCAGCAGAACCGCAGGAAGAAGCAGCGCAGTAAGCACCACAAGCTTCTTCATGTGAGCACCTCCAATCCCCCGCTTGCGCAGGGCGTCAGGTAACCCGGCCATCCTTCCCCTTGCGGGGCTGGGAT
>CAYLXG010000080.1:3654-11550 GCA_964387445.1 uncultured bacterium | reverse complement strand
TATCTCCCTGCGGTAGTCCTGGCTGTGGGTGAGGGGGGGCTGGATGGAGGGCGCCCTGCCCTGGGTGATCACAGGGATCAGCTTTCCCTTGCCGCTCCAGTTCCTCTCCTCGCCGGTGTTCCAGTAGAAGGGTGTCATTTCACCGAGCTTCCCGGCTATTTCACCTGGGATGTCCTCGGGAATTGTAACTCCCATTGCCGAGGCCAGGCCTTCCAGTACCTCGAGACCGGTCTTGCCCGAGGGGGGCTTCACCGCTCCGTTGAAGCAGAGCACCCTGCCCTCGAAGTTGCACCTTGTGCCGGGGGTTTCCAGGAAGGTTGCGCCTGGAAGGGTGACGTCGGCGGCCAGGGTGGTCTCCGTGTCGGTCCAGTCCACCGCGGCGATGAAGTCGCAGTTCTGGAACCATGAACCGGTCCTGGAGTACTCCAGCGGATTCTCGCCGATGATCACCGCAGCTTCAAGGGCGCCTTCCTCAAGGAGCTTTCTAAGCTCGGTTGAGTTAGACGCGCCGGGAAGCGCGCTTTTCGCCTTTATCCTGCCGGGGAGGAATGCGGGATCGGCTCCTGCGACTTCCAGGCCGGCGCTGTTGGCGATGAGCCTGGGGAGGAGAAGGTCCGCTTTCTTTCCAGCCTGTCTGAGCAGGAGGGCAAGGTCGGCGAACACTTCCATGTCGCCCTGCGCCGCGTCCTGGGGACGGTCGGGGCTGTGGACTATTACCACATTGCCCGCTTTGGAGATCAGGTCGGCGGCCTTTGCCACGTCATCCATGTCCACCCCGGCCTTCGAAGCCCAGGTCTCCGGATCGCCGTTGCGCCCTTCAAGGAAAGCCTCGGCGCCTTCGAGTTCATTCGGGTGGAGGATGTTCCGGTTGATGAGTTCCTGCATCACCGCGTTCCAGAAGTGTGATGCCCTTCCCCTCATGGGGTCAACAGCAAGGGTGGCCAGGAGCTGATCGGTTGCCGAAAGGGTGGAGTTGGCCACTATGAGGCCCGCACCATCCTTTACCTTCTGGATCACATCCACCGCCAGTATCAGGTGGTCGTCCTCCAGAGCGGTGTTGTTGCAGACGATAAGGTCAGCGGTTTTCAGGCAGCTTCTGTCGGCGGTGGATGCCGTGAAGCCCAGGGCTTCATCCAGGGCGCCGGAGCGGCCTCCGCCTGACAGGATGGCAAGCGAACCGATGTTGCCGGTCCCTATGCCTTCCCTGGCTATCTTAGAAGCAACATAGAACTCTTCGCTGGTGAGTTCCGGGGAGACGAACACGCCCACTTTGCCGGCGCCGTGCTCCTTGACCGCGCTCTTAAGCCTTTCCGCAACCGTTGCGAAGGCATCCTCGAAGGGAACCGGCTCGTAGGAGCCGCCATGCCTTACAACCGGGCTTACTATCCTGGGCTGCTTCAGGAACAGCTCGTTGCCGAACCTTCCGTAGCGGCAGAGGTAGTCTCCCGGCTCTCCTCCCGACTTGATGAAGTAGTGGCCGTCTCCGAAGTCCCGCACCACTATCTCGCACCCCAATGAGCAGAAGCCGCACCGGCTGGGAATGTCCTCGGTTTCCAGGCATGCCCTTCCGCTGAAGGGGTACTTCATGGTGAGGGCGCCTGTGGGGCATGCGTCGACGCAGTTGCCGCAGCTTACGCAGCTGGTCTGCACCAGAGGGTCGTTCATGGCGGGGCGCATCTCGGTCCTGAAACCCCTGCCCACGAGACCCAGGGCGGAGATGGGAAGCACCCTGGCGCATGTTCTGATGCACCTGGAGCAGAGAACGCACTTGTTGGGATCGTAGACGATGTAGGGATGCCTGTCGTCAACCTTGTGCTTCCTAACGTGGCCCTTGAACTCCTCCATGTCCACGCCGTATTCCTCTGCGTAGAGCCTGAGGTCGCAGTCGTCGAACCTAACGCAGCCGCAGCTGAGACATCTGGCGGCCTCGTGGCTGCTGTCCTCCGGGGAGAAGCCCGTGGCAACCTCGCGGAAGCTGTTCCGCCTTTCGTCCACCTCTATCATGTCCACTTCATGCCTGGGGGACTCCTGGATCTCGCCGAGTTCGTTCACCCCGGGCTTGCTCCAGAACTCCTTGTGAACCGCGAATGGCTCGGCATCGGGTTTTTCGCCCTTCAGCCAGGCGGAGATCGATCTTGCCGCCCTCTGGCCGTCGCGGATGGCGTCGATGGCTACTGTGGGGCCGTCGTCGGCGGCGTCGCCTCCGGCGAAGACTCCCTCCACATTGGTCTCCATGGTGACGGTGTTCACCACATAGGTGTTCCATCGGGTGAGTTCCACCTCGCCGGTCTCTATCTCCGTGAGGCCGTCGAGAACGGTATCCTGCCCTATGGCGGATATCACCAGGTCGCAGGGCAGCTCGAACTCGGAGCCCTCCTGGGGCACCGGCCTGCGTCTGCCTGAGGAGTCGGGCTCGCCCAGCTTCATCCTTATGCACTGCAGGGCTTTGAGTTTTCCGTTCTCCCTGACTATGCCCACAGGGGCCGCCAGCTCCATTATCTCCACGCCCTCTTCCAGGCAGTCCTCGATCTCCATCCTGTCCGCTGGCATCTCCGCCTTTGTTCTGCGGTAGAGCACTATCACCTTGTCGGCGTTGAGCCTCCATGAGGTCCTGGCGGCGTCCATTGCGGTGTTGCCGCCTCCCACCACCACAACGGTTCCGGAGAGGGGTTCCGGGTTGTCGGCCTTTTCCGGGAGGAAGTCGGCACCGGTGACCACACCCTCGGTGTCGTGCTCGCCTTCAACCCGCATGGCCTTTCCCGTCCAGGCCCCGGCGGCGATGAACACCGCGTCGTGCTTTTTCTTCAGCTCGTTGAGGGTGATGTCCTTACCCACCCTCACTCCGCAGTGTATCTCAGCGCCGGCCCTCTCGATGTAGGCCACCTCCCTGTCCAGGACTTCGTCGGGAAGCCTGTACTCGGGGATGCCGTAGCGGAGCATTCCGCCTGTTCTCTCCATGGCCTCGTAGACCACCGGCTTGATGCCGTTCCTTCCCAGGAACCACGCGGCGGTGAGGCCGGCGGGGCCTGAACCCACTATGGCCACAGACTTGCCGGTGGCCGGGAGGCACTCGGGTTCAGTGGCGTAGGCGTTGTCTGAGTCGGAGATGTAACGCTTGATGTTGTTTATGGCCACCGGGGTGTCCACGTCCATCCTGCGGCATACCTCTTCGCACTTCCTGACGCACACCCTTGCGCAGACCGCGGGAAGGGGGTTCTTCTCCCTGATAAGGTCTATGGCCTTCTGCAGTTCGCCCATGGCCGCCAGGGCTATGTATCCCTGGGCGTCCACATGGGCAGGGCAGCCGTCCATGCACGGGGAGGAGCAGTCGGCGTAGTGGTTCGAGAGAAGGAGTTCGAAGGCGGTCTTCCGGGAGTTCTCGATCCTCTCGTTCCTGGTGACCACCTCCATTCCCGGGGCAATCCTGGTGGCGCAGGAGGGAACCAGGTTGTTCCTTCCCTTGACCTCCACCACGCAAACGAAGCATGAGCCGTAGGGGGTGAGTTCCGGGGAGTGGCAGAGGGTGGGAATGTCGTCAAGACCTTTCTCCCTTACCACTTCCAGTATGGTCTTTCCCGGGGAGGCCTCTATTTCCTGTCCGTTGATCGTAAGTTTGATATTTTCCATTTTGGCCCCTACCGTTTCACGACTGCGCCGAAGTTGCAGCTGGTTATGCACTTGCCGCACTTGACGCATTTTTCCTGATCGATGGTATGCACCTCTTTCACCTTGCCCGTGATCGCATCCACCGGGCAGTTCCTGGCGCAGAGCGTGCAGCCCACGCACTTGTCCTCGAGGATGATGAAGTCCACAAGGGCTTCGCATTCACCGGCGGGGCACTTGTGGTCCTCGATGTGGGCCCGGTACTCCTCAAGGTAGTACCTGAGGGTGGTCTGAACCGGGTTAGGTGCGGTCTGGCCCAGGCCGCAGAGGCTTGCCTCCTTGATCTGGACCGAGAGCTTCTCCAGCTTCGCGATGTCCTCCGGAAGCCCTTCACCCCTGGTGATGCGTTCCAGGATCTCCAGCATCCTCAGGGTGCCTATCCTGCAGAATGTGCACTTGCCGCAGGATTCGCTCTGGGTGAAGTTAAGGAAGAACCTGGCGATCTCCACCATGCAGGTCTCCTGATCCATTACCACCATGCCGCCGGAGCCCATTATGGCGCCGGTTTTAGGTATGGACTCGAAGTCCACGGGGGTGTCCTTCTGGTCGGCGGGAATGCAGCCGCCGGAAGGGCCGCCCATCTGAACCGCCTTGAACTCCTTGCCTTGCTTGATGCCTCCGCCGATGTCGAAGACCAGGTGCTCAATGGTGGTTCCCATGGGGACCTCGGCCAGGCCGCCCTTGGCAACCTTTCCCGCCAGGGCGAAGACCTTGGTTCCCGGGCTCTTCTCGGTGCCCGACGACCGGTACGCCTCCGCGCCGTTGGAGATTATCCATGGAACGTTGGCGTAGGTCTCGACGTTGTTGTTGTTGGTGGGGTACTGCCAGAGGCCCTTTTCCGCCGGGAAAGGCGGGCGGATCCTGGGCATTCCCCTCTCGCCCTCGATGGAGGCGAAGAGAGCTGTTTCCTCTCCGCATACGAAGGCTCCGGCGCCCTGCTTTATCTTCATTTCGAAACTGAACCCGGAACCGAGGATGTTCCTGCCTATGTAGCCTTTTTCCCTGGCGGATTCGATGGCCCGTTCCAGCCGCTGGATGGCCAGGGGGTACTCAGCCCTGCAGTAGATGTAGCCGAAGCCTGCTCCGATGGCCTTTCCGCAGATGATCATGCCCTCGATGACCGCGTGGGGGTCGCCCTCAAGGACCGAGCGGTCCATGAACGCCCCGGGATCTCCCTCGTCGGCGTTGCAGACCACGAACTTCTTCGCGCCCTGGTTGCCTGCGGCGAAGGACCACTTGAGACCGGTTGGGAAACCTGCCCCGCCGCGGCCCCTGAGCCCTGAGTCCTTAACGGTCTGGATGATCTCATCCGGGGTCATCCCGGTAAGGGCTTTCTTCAGCCCGGAGTAGCCTCCCGCGGCCTCGTAGTCGTCAATGGAATCGGGGTTGATGGTGCCGCAGTTCCTGAGCACTATTCGGCTCTGCAGGTCAAGGAAGTTCTTCTCTTCGCCGAAGGTGGTTCCGTCATGGTTTATTCCGTAGATCAGGTGTTCGTCCTGAACGGGGGAGCCGCCGAGTACGTGCTGCTGAAAAATGGTCTCCGCCGATTCCGGGGAAACCTCGCCGTAGAACACCCTCTTCCCGTCGCCCCTTATCTCAATCAGGGGTTCCCTGAAGCACATGCCTATGCAGCCCGATATGGTGAGTTCGCACGCGTCGGGCCTTGACTCCGCCAGTTCCTTCAGCCTGTCGTACACCGGCTGTGCTCCGGCGGAAAGACCGCAGGTGCCCATTCCTACAACTATGGTCCTCATATCGCCGCCCCCTCGGTGGTTTCCCTGCCCTTTCTGCGGTATTCCTTCAGTATCTTCCGCAGGGAAGCCGGGGTGAGCCTTCCGTGGGTGTCGTCGTTGACCATTATCATCGGTGCAAGGGAGCAGGACCCGATGCAGGCCACGGTGAGGAAGGTGAAAAGGCCGTCCTCACTGGTGTCGCCGACTTCGATACCCAGTTCGTCCTCGATGGTCTCGATGATGGATTTCGCCCCGGACACATGGCAGGCGGTGCCGGCGCAGGCCCTGATGACAAACTTGCCCATGGGTTTAAGCCTGAACTGGCTGTAGAAGGTTATTACCCCGTAGATATCTGATTCGGGTATTCCCGTTGCTCCCGAGATGTAGCTGATGGCCCTTCTGGGGATATAGCCGAAGTGCTCCTGCGCCGACTGGAGCAGGGGAATAAGCTCCCCGGGGGCACCGTCGTACCGCCAGAGCCTGTAGCTGAAGCTTTCCTTTTTCGCAGCCGTTTTCATCACTCCCTTCGAGATCGGAAACCCTGGCCGGAGAAGCGGCGTTCCCCGGCGGGGGCTTCGACAGGATGTGTTAGAGTAGATCCTTTGCGTCAGTCGTCTATGAGTTTGATTACCTTTGCTTCCCTGACCCTGAGAACCCCGTCGATCTGGCTGAGTTTCTCGATTATCCTGGGAGTCTTGCCCACGGAGCCGTGGCCGGTGATCATGCCCACCAGCTTGGTGCCGTCTTCGATCACATCGCAGACAACCACTTCGTCTATGAAGAATACCGTGGTGAATATCTGCTGTATGGCCTCAGGATCAATGTCAGCAATTATGTAGCTCATGGTTCCGGGCTGCCGTCTGGCTCCCGCCTGGGCATCCTGCTTCACTGCCTTCTGGTAGGTGTCGATGAACTGGTCCACATCCCTGTCGAGCTTGGGCCTTTCCACGGTGGACATGGAGAGGACCTTCACTCCGTCCATGGAATTCACGGTTTCGAAGACCTTTTCGATCTCACCCTGGGACTCCGCCTGGGCGAGCAGGATAACGTCGAAGTCGCCCCTGACCGCGTCACAGGACTGGATGTTGGGCATGGAGTAGAGCCTGTCGAATATCTCCATGCTCCTCTCTGCATCGGTTATCTTGATGGTAAGGTATGCGCTGATGGATTCCCGCATGCCATCGTCTTCCGCCTCTTCAGTGGCTTCGGTGGCGGTCTTCCCCGGGGAAAGCTCCTCAAGGGCCTCCACAAGGTCGGGGATCTCGAAGGGCTTGTCGAGATAGCCGGTGTTGTGCTCGGAGAGGGCGGTGAGCATGAGCCTTTCATCACCGAAGCCGGTTATGACCAGAACGGGTAGTTCCGGATACTGGTTCTTTATCACCTTCAGGATCTTCAGGCCGTCGATGTCCGGCATGAAGATGTCGGTCACCAGGTAATCGTAGGCGATTCCCCTGTTTCTTGCCTGGTTCAGCTCATGGATGGCGGAGATGCCGTCGGGACAGGCAACCACCGAGTAGTCTTCCTGCGTAAGGCCAACGGTGAGGTTCCTTCTGATCTCGGCCTCGTCGTCTATTATCAGTACACGGCCCTTCAATGGTTTCCTCCTCTTGTTGTGATTGTATCTCAGCAGGGGAACGCTAAGTAGAGTTCCCATTCAAGTCAATGTCAAAAACCTTTTCCCTCAGCGCACTTCCGCACGGCACAGGGAGAGAGCGCCCTCGAGATCGTCCCATTTCCCCGATGAGAGGTAGAGGTTCATGGCCCTGGCGGCCCTTCTTCCGTGGCCCATGGCCAGTATCACAGTTGCCGCGCCCAGGACTATGTCGCCGCCTGCGAAGACCCCCGGCACAGAGGTCTGCCCGGTTGCTTCGTTGACGATTATGCCTCCCCATCCCGTTACCTCGAGCTCGGGATAGGAGGCCGGCACAAGGGGGTTGGGGCTGTTGCCAATTGCGACTATCAGCGCATCGGTGTCCTCCACGTACTCGGAACCCTCCACTGGTACGGGCCTCCTTCTGCCGGATGCATCCGGTTTGCCCAGTTCCATGCGGATCAGCTCCACGCCGGTGAGCCAGCCGTCATCGTTGCCCAGGAGCCGCACCGGATTGTTAAGAAGGTGGAACTCCACCCCCTCCTCCTTTGCGTGGTGTATCTCCTCCAGCCTTGCGGGCATCTGCTCCTCGGCCCTCCGGTAGACGATCAGGGACCGCTCGGCTCCCATTCTCAGGGCGGTGCGGGCGCAGTCCATGGCCACGTTGCCGCCGCCTACGGTTATCACCTTCTTGCCCTTTACTATAGGGGTGTCCGTGTAAGGGAAAGAATAGGCCTTCATCAGGTTCGCCCGGGTAAGGTACTCGTTGGCGGACATCACCCCCAGCAGGTTCTCGCCGTCCACCCGCATGAACCTGGGCAGCCCGGCTCCGGTCCCGATGAAGACCGCGTCGTTCTCGTCAACTATCTTCTTCACAGGGGCAGTCTTGCCCACTATGAAGTTGTACCT
>CAYLXG010000080.1:0-3644 GCA_964387445.1 uncultured bacterium | reverse complement strand
GTAATCCACTTCCGTCTGCACTATTGCCTTGGGCAGCCTGAACTCGGGAATGCCGTAGACCAGTACTCCGCCTGCCTTGTGAAAGGCCTCGTAAACGGTTACGTCGTGGCCGTACTTGATCAGGTCGCCGGCAACGGTGAGCCCGGCGGGGCCTCCGCCTATTACGGCGACCTTTTTTCCTGTTTTCCTTACCTCGGGGGGTGTTTCGTACTCGCCGTTCTCCCTCTCCCAGTCAGCCAGGAACCGTTCCAGCTTGCCTATCATCACCGCCTTGCATGGGTCTTTCTTTGCCTTGCCAATGGTGCAGACCTGCTGGCACTGCTCCTCCTGGGGACACACCCTTCCGCACACGGCTGGAAGAAGGTTCTTCTGTTTGAGGATCCTGACGCCCTTTCTGAAGTCCCCCTCTTCTATGGCCCCTATGAAGCCCGGTATGTCTATTCCCACAGGGCAGCCCTCCACGCAGAAGGGAGTTTTGCACTGCAGGCACCTCTGGGCTTCCTTCATGGCCATTTCAGGGGTGTAGCCCAGGGGAACCTCCATCACGTTGTGAATTCTTTCCGCCGGGTCCTGTTCGGGCATGGGGGTGGGGGGGATCTTCAGTCTTTCAGCCGGCTTCATTGCTTGCCCCCTTTCAGCGAGGCTTCCAGCCTGCATCCGGTATGGTCGCTGAACTTCTCCAGGGCTTGCTTTTCGTGTTTCCGGTATGTGTTCAACCTTGCCATCATCTCGTCGAAATCCACCAGGTGCCCGTCGAACTCGGGGCCGTCCACGCAGGCGAACTTGATCTCTCCGCCCACGGTGACCCTGCATCCGCCGCACATTCCCGTGCCGTCAACCATTATCGGGTTAAGGCTCACTACTGTGGGTATTCCAAGCTTCTTGGTCAGGAGGCAGACGAATTTCATCATGATGGGGGGACCCATGGCTACGCACTGATCGAACTTCTCTCCGGAGTCCACCAGCTCCTGTATGGCGCCGGTGACGAGCCCCTTCTTCCCCCTGGTTCCGTCATCGGTGGTTATGACAATGGAGTCGCTTACCTTCCGCATCCTCTCCTCCAGGATCAGCAGGTCCGCTGAGCGGGCTCCCAGAATGCTGGTCACCCTGTTGCCCGCCTCCTTCATAGCCTTGGCCACGGGGTAGAGGGGGGCGGTTCCGATGCCTCCGCCCACGCACAGGACATGGCCTACCTTCTCAATGTGGGTAGGGGTTCCCAGGGGGCCGGCGATATCCGGCACCGAGTCTCCCACCTCCTTCTGGGCAAGCTCCAGGGTCGTCTTCCCTACCGACTGAACTATGAGGGTAATGGTTCCCTTCTCCCGGTTCACGTCCGCAATGGTAATGGGTATACGCTCTCCGTCCTCGCTGATCCTCATCAGCACGAACTGCCCCGGCTGCCTGTAGGCGGCCACGTCGGGAGCGTGGAACGTGTAAAGGGTAATGTCCGGGCCCAGTCTTTCCTTGTGAAGGATCTCATGCATCGGTTGCCCTCCGGTTTCTGTGTGAACGTAAGCGGGTAGACGGCCTGCCCGGAAGAACGCAGTTACATGGAGGAGGTGGAGTTCTGCAACCGGATGATCCGCCGGGAGAACAGTACCCGTCACCATACAGGCATAAGGACCATGGGTCAAGTAGTTCCGGTGTTTTTCGAAACATGAGCGAGTGGCCCCGCCAGCCCAGGGTGGAGATCTTGACAGGCACCCTGCTGTATCATTTCTCCCTGTGGATCTTCAGGTACTTCCTCACGGTCTTGGGATCACAGTCCAGTATCCTGGCTGCCAGTGATCTGTTCCCTCCGGCGGATTCCACAGTCCTTGCCACATGCTCGCTTATCGCCTCTTCCAGAGTCTTTCTTCCGAATGATCCCGATTGTCTTTCTGCAGGCGCAATATGACAGGTCCTTATGATCCCGTCGGGTGAAAGGATGGCCGCCCTGGTGATCGCATTGTGCAGTTCCCTCACGTTCCCGGGCCATTCCCTTTCCCGGAGAACGTTCAGGGCACCCCTGGTAAGCTCTTTGCCTGAAAGATGGAGGACAAGGGGCTCGATATCCTCCAGCCTCTCCCTCAGAGGGGGGATGTGAACCCTGGCAACCGCAAGCCTGTAGTAAAGGTCCGAGCGAAATGAACCGTCCCTCATCCTTTCCTCAAGATCGGAGTTGGTGGCGGCCACGACCCGAAGGTCAATCCGCCGCTCCCGGTTCTCTCCCAGCTTCCTGAAGGATCCGGTGTCAAGCACCCGGAGAAGCTTCACCTGCATATGCAGGGGCAGATTCCCTATCTCATCCAGGAACAGGGTGCCTCCATCCGCTTCCTGAAGCAGTCCGGGCCTGGATGCCCCCATTCCGGTGTATGCCCCGGCGGCGGCTCCGAAGAGCTCAGATTCCATGAGGTTCTCGGGTATCGCTCCGCAGTCGACCGGTACGAAGTTCTTTGCCGAACGCCCGCTCAGGGCGTGTATCGCCCTGGCGCATACCTCCTTTCCAGTTCCTGTTTCTCCGGTTATGAGAACATGGACCTTCTCGGAGGCGTACCTTTTAACCTCGTACCGTACCCGTCGGATGGCCCGGGATATGCCGATGATGTTCGTGTCGCTCACCGACTGCCTGTGAACAGGCAGGCTGCCGCCGGGGAGACAAGCCGCCGCCGCCGCCGCGGTGACCAGCAGCGGAGCGAGTTCCACTGCCTTTTCTCCCTGGATGTACATCGGCCACTCACAGGGCACCTTCGTCCAGCCCTTTTTCTCGCTAAGGGACACTCCATCCAGACCGAGGATAGCCGGCAGACGATCGAGACCGGAAACCCCCTCGCCGTATTCGAAGACCCAGCCTGCTATTCGCCCCAGGATTTCCCTTGTAAGCTTCGAACTGGAGGAGTGTACGGCAGCATTGTCCCACTGCGACCTGAAAGTTCGCAGATAATCCTGCCTGGCCTCTCCCTTAAGCTGGTTGAGGACCAGTCTCCTGGCCTTCTGAAGCCTTGCGGCAATCTCAGGCGAACCCGGGAATCCGCATATGTCAGCGAGCCTGATGGCCGTGAGCAGGGACTGCATTTCCAGGAGTTCCTGGAAGCCTTCGTCACGGTCCTCACCGTAGGCTATCTTCAGTATCAGACGTTCTTCCGCCAGTTCTTCCGTACGCAGGTCATCCCTTGGCGGCAGGTGCCCCTCCGCCGCTCCCAGGAGCAGAAGCTCGATACCCGCCAGCAGTTCCAGGTGTCTGTCGCCCAGAAGATGCCCCTTTGCCCTTGCCCGCTGCAGGAGATGCGTTCCGGACTTCACCCTGCCCTCCTGGATGTACAGCTTTCCGGCGTACAGAGTGCTGATCCCGGCATAGAGTTCCATTCCGTATCTGGATGCCAGTTCCTCCGCCCTGAGTGCAAAGGGAATTCCCTGTTCTCCCCCTCCCAGGAGGGAGCTCCGGTATGCCCTGAGCATGTAGAGCATCTGCTCCGATGGAGCACTTCCCTCGGAAAGAAGGTTCTCCAGCTTCTGAAGGGTCGCCTCGGCCTCCGCCAGGGAACCCATGCGAAGCTGAAGATCGAACAGGTCTATGTGGGGCGGCCTCTCCAGGGTGAGGGCGTTCTCTTCATGGAGGCTTGCGGCGGTGCTGAAGTCCTCGATGGCCTCATGCCACCTGCCCA
>CAYLXG010000079.1:0-11904 GCA_964387445.1 uncultured bacterium | reverse complement strand
GAAGTCCCGGGTCTCCAGGTCGGCTACCTCGAACCGTTCATTGCCCTGGACGACGCTCTGGAGCATGGCCATCCTGTGACTGAACAGGGTTATGGATTCAGGGTCCTTGTGGGGAGGGAACCTTGCGGGAACGAAGGTTACCCTTTCCAGGGAGAATCTCTCCAGGGCTTCCGTTGCAAGTGAAAGATGGCCGAGGTGAACCGGATCGAAGGTGCCCCCCAGGAACCCCCGGGTCACTGCAGCTCCCTGAGACCTTCCAGGGCCTGTTCCTCCTCTTCAGCGGTGAGGTCGCAGTTGTCCAGGGCCCTGTTGTAATAGGTCTTCGCCGAGAACGAGTTTCCCATGGACCTGTATAGATCGCCCATTGCGATCAGCACTGCCCCCCGGCATGAGGTCTCCCCGTAGCTGTCCAGGGCGTCCCTAAGGTACAGCAGCGCCGCGTCGGTCTCGTTCCTTCTTGAGTAGAACCTTCCAACGAAGAGCGACCGGCGGGCCAGGTGGTCGTTGATCCGGGTCAGCAGACTTTCAGCCTGCTCCGCCAGCGGCGAGGAAGGATACTCGGAGAAGAACCTGAGCATCTCCTCCCGTGCCCTCACCACCTGGGTCTGGTCCCTCCTGTAGTCCCTCCTCTGCATCCACATGGTCTCCGCGAGGGCGAACTGGGCGTCGTCGGCCCATGGGCCGGACGGGAATTCGTTGACCACCCTGTAAAGGTGGTACTCGGCGTCTGCCCAGAGTTTCATTCCCCTGTCGGAAAGCCCCGTCCTGAAAAGGAAGAAGTCGGTCTGCATGTCTCCGGGATACCTGAACATCAGTTCAGTGTAGAGGAACGAGGCCTGGCTCCACTTCTCCCTCTGGAAGTGGCTGTCGGCAAGGTCGATTATCTCCTCCCGGCTCATTCCCGTGGTTGAAGGAAAGGTGCCGCATCCGACTGTGATCATCAGCATTGCTGCGGTTAGAAGAATCTTTTTCATACGAAAACCTCTTTGCTTACGGAAGGGCGAGATAACGAAGGGAATCCCGCTTAGCCGCAGCCGCCGCCGCGGCCGCGGAAGAAAGGCCGGGGGATACGGAGCAGGCCCTGTTGTACCACATGAGTGCATCCACCGGGTCCCCGGCTTCTTCGGCCATCAGTCCGAGACGGTAGGCCGCCTCCACCCTTACTCCGGTGAAACTGGATCCCCATGCCTCCAGCAGCCTTTCCCTTGCGAGGAAAGGGTCTCCGGCCTCAAGGTCCCTGTCCGCCAGCAGAAGCAGGACCTCCATTCTCCGCTGTCTTTCGGAGGGGGTAAGGAGTCCCATCCTGTCAAGTTCGGTAAGGGCGGCGAGCTCATCCCTCTCCCTTCCCGTGGTATATCTGTAAAGCCTGACCTTGGCCATCAGCACCGATCCCCTGAGGTCGGTCCGCACCAGGGGAACCCTGTCAAGTTCCACAATATGCCTTTCGGCTGCGGCGGCGAGGAGACTGTCGGCGGCGGGGGTGCCCGCAATGGAATCCACAATTCCAGCTGCCGATGCGGGATGATCCGCGGCAAAAAGCCCCCTGAGAAGCCATTCCTCCTCGAAGGTCTGGCTCAGTTCAGGGGCCATTTCCACGGCCCTGCCAAAGGCGTCGAATGCCTGGAGGGAATCATTGTCCCTGGCCATTTCCCAGCCCAGTCTGCGCCAGAGCTGACCGATCGACGTGGAATCGCAGTCACCCGGGCGGAGGGAAAGGTATTCAAGGGCGGTCCTGGCACGCTGTCTGTGGCCCCTGTTCCTCTCGGCCTGGCTGGCAAGTACTGCGGTTTCCGCCAGCCTGAACTGAAGTGAGGCGTCATATCCGGATGTATCGGCACAGAGTTCCTCATAGAGCGGCAGCGCCTGGGCGTACCTTCCGGCGGCGAAGAGAACCTCGGCCTGTTCCAGAAGGTCCTCGTTACCGGGCTGCGGTCCGCAGCCCTGAAGAAGCAGAACCGCCAGGAGCAGAAGCGGAGAACGGCGTGCAGCCCGCATCAGTTCCTGCTGGAATAGAAGAGGTACACCAGGGCCGTTACCACGCCGGTGACCACGAGAGGCTCAAGGAGATTTCCGCTTTCCTCCTGGGAAAGCTCACCGTTGACCCACCTTTCGCCTGCGCTCTCGAGAACGGCGATATCACCGGCGGAGACCGTGCTGGTGAGAACGGCCCCTTCCCTCATGGTCAGCACGACGCTACCGTCGGGGTCCACCAGTGTTGCCGCAAGCTGACAGGTTGCCTGCCTGGGCACCTGTCTTCCGCCCAGGAACCAGCTTCTGCCGGTCTGGCCGTAGGTCACCGCCATTTCCATCGGGCGGAGACTGAGGGTCCACATGCCCTCGCCGCGGATCGTAAGGACCGTGATGCCAGCCTGGTCCAGGAGCGAAACCGCTGTCTGCTCCAGAAGCCAGCTTCCCTCATGTTCACCTTCCACCGTGAGAACAAGGGATCCTGTTTCCTGATCGGCCACCTGTTCGGCAACGGGGAGCAAGGCGTCGGCCACTGCGGTCTCGAGCATTTCCATGTTGGTCATCGAGCCAGTAAGAACAAGCCCGGCAAGGATGATAGCAGTCATTTCCCGTCCATTCCTTCTTTGTTAGAACAATGAGTATCGATTGCGATTATATCAATCGGGGAGCGGTTCTGCCAGAATATCCGCCCCCCGGGCTTCCACTACCCTTGCCCGGATAAAACCTCCCGGAGCGACTTCCTCGGTGAACTCAGTGGTGGAATCCACGTCTGGAGCGTCCCATACCGTGTGTCCGAACCACGGATCGTCCGCCAGCACGGTGAGTTCCATTCCATGGAGCCTCTGGTTCCAGGATTCGTAAAGGGAATCACCCACGGAGGATATCACCGCCAGCCTTTCCTCTGCGGTTCCCTGATCAACGGCGTCCTTCTGCCTTATAGTCCTTTCGTATTCCCGTGTTCCCTCCTCCGGGTACCATGTGAAGGCGGCAATATGCCTCCCGCAGCGGTAGTCCCCCAGGAATCTCACCAGCCTCTGAAAATCAGCCTCTGTCTCACCGGGGTAGCCGGTTATCACGGTATACCTCACGGCAACCGGGGGCACGCAGTCCTCCAGGGTTTCCATTATTCCCCGGATGCGGTCTTCCCCGTAGCCCCTTCCCATCCGTTTGAGAACGGCGGTGCTGGCATGCTGAACCGGCATGTCCACATAGGGAAGCACATTGCTTCGCCTCTGAAAGAGCCCTGTGAGACCCTCGGGGAAATGGGCCGGATGGATGTAGTAAAGCCTGAACCATGTATCCGGGTGGCGCTCCGCAAGGGAATCGGTGAGCTCCACCAGCCCGGAGCCGTCAGCGCTCCATCTGCCGGTATCCTGGGCAACGATGCCTATCTCCCTGGCTCCCTGCTCCACCAGAATGTCCGCCTCCCGGAGGACGGTGCGCCGGGGAACTGGAACGAAACCGCCCCTGATGGACGGTATGGTGCAGTAGGCGCACCGGTTGTCGCATCCCTCGGCTATCTTAAGGAAACGGACCGGTCCGGAACCATATATGCCAGCGTCGCCATGGACAGCCCTGCCCAGCCATGAGGCCAGGCTCCTCCACTCACCGGGCCCGATCATCAGGTCTATCTCCACCAGGCCGCCGCTGCCGTCGTCCTCGTACCTCCCCGGCAGGCACCCCGCAAGGACCAGTTTCCTGCCCGCCCCTTCCCTCCTCCAGTCGAGAAGGTCCTGGAGGTTGTCCATTGATTCCTCCACAGCGGGCTGTATGAAGGCGGAGGTGTTCAGAAGGGCCAGATCAGCGTCTTCCAGGCTTTCCGCCCGGCGCCAGCCGGAGGTCCGGAGAACCCATTCGAACCTCTCCGAGTCCACGGTATTCTTGGGGCAGCCCAGGGAAACGATGAAGAACTTCATCCCGTCAGATCGTCCCGGCTTCGACAACGGCGTACCCTGGAAGGTCCGGCAGCCGGAAGACCTGAGGCGCTTCCTGAAGGACGGTCAGACCGTGGATGTCCCACCTGGTGGAATTGCCGTTGGCGTCAACGGTGGAAAGGGCGTACGGCAGGGAGTCGGAAAGGGTATAACCGGCGGTGATGGTGCGGATGCCCCCGTCGAAATTCCCGGTCACCGTGACCTCGAGACTGTCGCCCTTCTCCTCCGTTGACACCACGTCGCCCTCCTCGGCTCCGTACAGTATGTGGAGAAAGCCGGTGGGGGTACCGGAATAGACGAGTATCTCCCGGAACTCGGGGTCCACGGTGAAGACCGTGTCCCCGGTGCACCCCGTGGCCCTTCCGGGTACATCATCGTATTCCAGAAGGAAGAGGTTGGGATGGGCCAGATGAAGGGTGCCGGAGGTGCTCTCCGAATCCAGTGTCAGAGCCCAGTAGTCGGTCTGCACGAAGCTTCCGGTAAGATACACCAGGGATTCCAGCCTTGCGGTGAGGGGCTCCAGGGCGGCGGCGCAGACGAGGATTGAAAGCAGCATTGATGTCATGGATGCCTTTCTCAGGGAACCGAGGGTTCGAAGACGGCGTCGGTTCCGATTATGACCAGTATGTCGTATCCCGGGGAAACTGCTTCTATGAGTTCGTCTCCCGGTCTCAGTGGTATCCCCTCCGGCCTCAGAAGCCATCTGTCCAGGGAATCCGCCACCACGGAGGCGCTTTCCCCATAACCTTCGGCATGGAACAGCATGGTGAGGTCCGAGGACTGATCGTCCGCCATGCCGGCAACCGACGGGCAGAAGGAACTCAGAAGGTTCACAGTCCTGTTGACCGAGGAGGTGACAGTAGTCCTGCCCACCACCGCTACCCGGGCGCTAAGCCGATCCGGCAATGCGGAGCCGTTGCCGTTAGTTTCACCGGTGGATAGATCGCTCTCGATCCTTCTTACGGCGAGCCTCGCATCCTGGGCAAATGGCGAATCAGGGAACCTGTAAACGACTCCGTTGAACTCCTCAAGGGAGGCCGAGAGCCTGCCGCGGAAGTAAAGCTGGCTGGCCCTTGTGAACTGGCCCCTGGCTGAAACGCCCTCAGCAAGGCCTTCTCCGTCGAGCTGTTCCCCTCCGCAGGCTGCAAGCAGCAGAATAACAGCCACCGCCGTTATCCTAATCATCGGATTCCTCCTTAGTTTCCTGTTCAGGCCTCATCAGGACCTGTCTCGGCTTGCTTCCCAGATGGGGTCCCACTACGCCCATTCTCTCCAGCATGTCGATGAGTTTCCCGGCTCTGGCGTACCCCACCCTGAACTTCCTCTGTATCATGGACACCGAGGCCCGCTGCTGGGAGATCACCGCGTCCTTCACCTCCTCCAGGAGAGGGTCGTCGAAATCTAATTCACCGGGGTCGTATATGTTCCCGCCGTCGTCATCGGGTGGTTCGTACTCGAAGGGCATCTCCGGCTGGGAACTCCAGAACTCCACAAGGGCCCTGGTTTCCTCGGTTGAGACGTAGGAGCCATGTATCCTGACGGGTTCAGGGGCGCTGGAAGGCACGAAGAGCATGTCGCCCTGGCCGAGGAGCTTCTCCGCTCCGTTCATGTCAAGGATGGTCCTGCTGTCGGTCATGGACTGAACGTTGAATGCTATCCTGGAGGGGAAATTGGCCTTTATCACCCCGGTGATCACATCCACCGACGGCCTCTGGGTGGCCACCACCAGGTGTATGCCCACGGCCCTGGCCATCTGGGCGAGCCTTGCTATTGGGGGTTCCACGTCCCTTGAGCATGTCATCATAAGGTCCGCCAGCTCGTCGATGACCACCACGATGTAGGGCAGGTGCTCCTCCGCCTGCTCAAGCCCGAACCTCTTGTTGTACTCTCCTATGGACCTGACGCCGCTCCTGGCCAGAAGGGCGTACCTTTCCTCCATTTCCCGTACCAGTGCCTCAAGGAGATACCTGGCTTTCTGGGTCTGTACCACCACAGGGGCCCAGAGGTGTGGAATACCCCTGTATGCCGACAGCTCCAGCATCTTCGGGTCGATCATTGCCAGCTTTACCTGATACGGTGTTCTGGTGAGGAGTATGGTGGAGATGATGGCATGAACGCACACGCTCTTTCCGCTGCCGGTGGCCCCGGCTATCAGAAGGTGCGGCATCTGTGTGAGATCTGCTATGAAGGGCTCCCCCTCGAGTTTCTTCCCAAGGGCGATGGGTATCCTCTGGTTCCCCAGCCTGGGCAGTAGTTCTCTTAGATAGACCGTTTCAGGGTTCCTGTTGGGTATCTCGATGCCCACTGCCCCCTTGCCGGGGATCGGGGCCAGTATCCGTATCCTCTTGGCGGCCAGTGCAAGGCTAAGGTCATCCGCCAGGTTCAGTATCCTGTTCACCTTCACCCCAGGTCCGGGCTTCAGCTCGTACCTGGTGAGCACCGGGCCCGGGCAGTAGTCCGCAACGGTGCACTCCACGCCGAAGGCGGCCAGCTTCTCCACAAGGATGTCTGCCCTTTCCCTGATCTCGGCGTCACTCTGAAGATTCCTCTCTCCCCTGGCCGGAAGAGAGAGGAACTCGGCCCCGGGAAGACTGTACTCGTTGCCGTCGGAGGGGGCCGATACCACAAGGGTGTCCGGCTTGACGGGGATGATCTCGGGGAGGGGCTTCTCTACTTTTATCTTCGGGGGTGCCGCCCGAACCGGCTCCGGTTCATGCTCAGGCTCTGACTCAGGAGCAGGTTCCGGTTCCGCATCGGCGCCCCTTCTCCAGGGAATGGCGCCCCCATCCCCGGTGACGGTCTCTGGCTCCCTGCGGGGTTTCCCTGCTCTCCGCTTTCCACGAAGCCTTTCGACAATGGAGTTCAGATGAGACGGGAGGTCCCATCCTGTGAAGACCACCAGCGAGATCATGAACAGCACGAACATGGCAACCCAGGCTACCAGTCCGCCGACCAGCCCTTCCGCTGCGATGACGGTCCTGGCGGTAAGGGCGCCGCCCGGCAGGAAGAGGAGCTCGCCCCGCATTCTGCCCAGGATCATCGCAGCCATTGCCGAGAAGAAGAAGGAAATGATGAGAACGGCTCCGGTGACCCTGAGCCATCTTCCAGAAAAACCAAGACGAAGCACCGCTGCCCCCGCCAGGAAAACGGCTACCGGAATGAATACCGACAGGAAGCCCAGAGTGCCGGTAAGGGCGGAACCTGCGTGGGTGAGGATGCCGGCGGGCGGAGCGATAAGCGAAACGGCAACGGCAAGGGAAACAAGAAGCAGCACGAAGAAGACCACTGATCTCCAGCGCCGGCCCTTGTCCCTCACGGCTCTTTTCCTGGTTCTTCGGGCCAAGGCTATACCTGCCTCCTGGTCCTGCCGCCGGGGCCTGAGGGATAGGCCGGATCGGAGATTTCCGTTCCGTCCACCCAGAAGCTGTAGCTGATCGTCTGACCTGAAGAGAGGGTCAGTTCAGCGAACCAGCTTCCATCCGGGAGCTTCTGCATCGGGCACGCCCCGGGATCCCACTCGTTGAAAGCGCCTATCACGGAAACCTGTTTTGCTTCAGGCCGTCCTATGCAGAAGAAAGCCACGGGGGTCTTAGGGGCGAGGCTCTCCTGCACGGCACTCTTCAGGGCTGGATATGCCTTGAACACCGGCCTGTATCTGGCGGGGATCTCCATTACTCCCTCGTCCCTGGGATCACGGACCCTTCTTTTCCTGCCCTTTCGCACGGAAAAACTACCGAAGCCCCTTATGAAAACCGAATCCCCCGCTGATATTCGTTCCTTGATGATGTCCAGTATGGTTACAAGTACTATCTGTACTTCCTTCATAGTGAGGCCCGTTCTTCTAGCCGCCTCACGGGCCAGTTCCTCCCTGGTCATTTCTCCGCTCCCCGTATGAGTTATCTCACCATCCCATGTACCGTTGAATACCAGCGGCGATTCCCCGCGTCAAGGAGTTTTGTATAATCAACCCATGAAGAACCGCCTCATCGCTATCGCAGGCCCCCCCTGTTCGGGGAAGAGCGCCACCGGAGCCGCTCTGGCAAAAATACTGAAACTTGACTTCCTGGAGACCGATGAAATGGTCGAAAAGGCGGCCGGAGAGCCCGTTCAAAGGATATTCGACACCCTTGGGGAAGCCCCTTTCAGGCAGATGGAGACCGAAGCGCTCAAAAGGGCGGTTTCCGGAAGGGACCGGGTAATAGCCCTGGGGGGAGGCACCCTTCTCGACCAGGGGAATCTCAAGCTCGTCCTGGGTCTCTGCAGGGTGTTCACACTCTACGCCGACACCGGGACCCTCTGGCGAAGGAATTCCGGGGGAAGGCCCCTCGCCGGTGACAGAAGGGGCTTTCAGAAGCTTATGGAAGACAGATCGGGGCACTATCTCTCCCTGCCGGGAAGGATATGCACCGCCGGCATTACCCCTGATCAGACAGCTCGGCTAATGGCTGCGACCCTGATTGAAGAAGATCCTGTTCTGTGGTCTCGGTGAGACCGGCCCTTTCAATTGTCTTCCTGGCGTGGTCGAGCCCAACGTAGAACCGTTGGGTGTACAGGGTGTAGTCATCCCTGAGATCCCGCGGGGTCATGTTCACCGTGATCACGTTCGCCCCGGCCTGGAAACACTTGTACTGGCCGTCCTCCATGAGCCTTTCGAAGGTGCTGGTGGCTGGTATGAGCGTATTTCGAAGGAAAAGCCTCATTGCTGCGATGAACCTCAGACCAAGCTCCGGATCCCCGGTGGGATAACCCTCAAGCGGGGTTCCGGCAGCGGGGAGGAACACCGCAACGCTGGACATCTCCACCTGGAGGTCCCTAAGCAGGAACAGGTCGTCCACCAGGGACTCCAGGGTCTGGCCGGGAAGCCCCAGGAGCGGGCCTGATCCGATGTGGTAGCCGTGCTCCCGGATGGTCCTCAGCCAGCGGACCCTGTCGGCAAGGGTGAAGCCGGGCTTCATCCTGGCGAACAGCTCCGGATCGGCTGTTTCGTGCTTCAGTATGAACTTCCCTGCGCCGGCTTCCCTCCAAAGGTCCAGGTCCTCCTCGCCGTGGACCCCAACACAGAGAAGCACACCCATTCCCAGGGCATGTATGTCGGCGATCACCCCCCTGAGCCATTCAGCGCCGTAGCTCTCGCTCTCGGCGGCCTGGAGGAAGAAGGTGCCTATGCCGTTCTCCTTCGCCTGTCTGGCTATGTCCACAAGCTGTTCCCTTGTGAGGGAATACCTGAACCCTCCGGGGTTGTTCAGACGCATACCGCAGTAGAGGCAGCTGCACCTGCATGAATTGGCGAACTCCACCACGGCCCTGATGAAGGCCTTCCTGCCGAAAATGCCGTCTCGGACACTCCTTGCGGCGGCATAAATGTGCCGGGCCTCCTCCGGGGAACTCCTGAGCATCGCCAGGAGGTCTTCCCTCTGGAAACCCTCCCTCTGCCGGTCTTCTATCCATAGGGGGTCAATCATGGTCATCGCCGCTTTCCGTTGCTATCCTTTGAACAAGGCTTTCCTTGAGTTCACTGCCGGGAGTATAACCTGTCCAGATGGCGAAGGAACAGGCTGCCTGCTCCACCAGCATGGCCTCTCCGGTCACCACCCTTACGCCCCTGTCCATAAGGGAGTTCCTCCAGCGCCACCTGGGGCTGTAGTTCAGGTCCAGGAAACACCACCCTTGAGGTATATCCAGCGGAAAAACATCATCTTCGTTCCATCCCAGGGGAGTTGCGTTCACCACTGTGCCCGCGGCCCCTGTCAGTTCCTCCGGGAACGGGTCCCCCCTCCCGAGGAAAAGGGCTTCCCTGCCGCAGGAAGCGGCCTTTGCCGATGCCGCTGCGCCGCCCTTCCCCAACACGACAAGTGGGCCGGGAAGGTTCCTCGAGACAGCTTTGAAACCCTCTATATCGGTATTGAAGCCCTTCACCGATCCCCCTTCGAAGAGAAGGGTGTTCACCGCCCCGGTCTCCCTTGCTTCAGGGGAGAGGAACGTGCACACGGAAATGACCGCCTTCTTGTGGGGTACGGTCAGGTTCATGCCCCTCCAGGAAAGGTTCCGGACGCTGCTCACCGCCTCCTCTATCATTCCGGGCTTCACGGGAACAAGGAGGTATTCGCCGCTCAGTCCCGCCTCATCCATGAAGGCCCTGTGGATCAGGGGAGAGAGGGAATGCGCCACCGGCCAGCCCGCAAGGCCCAGTTTGACGAATCCCGTCACCTTCTGCGCCTTCTTATCCACTGGAAGCCCCTGGTGACCAAATCCGCCAACCCCCTTGGCCTGTAGAACACAGGCCTGAAAAGGTCCCCCCCGGGGTAAAGCTCACGGGAGAGGGGAGCTCCGGGATAAAGCCTTATAGTGCCGATATTTATGAATGTACTGCCCCAGCCGAGGAGAAGTCTTGCCCTGGCCATGAACAGGAACTTCAGCACAAGGGCAAGGAAATTCTCCCCGGGCGAAGCGCTGAAGAAATTGACCCCCACATTGAGACCGGCCTTCCTTGCCGCCTTCACCGCGGGCCAGAGCATGGAAGGCGCTCCCCCCTTGCCCATCAGTTTCCAGCCCTTCCTGGTTATAACGTCCGGGGAAAAATCGACCCATCTGCAGCCCGCTTCGAAGAGGGTTCCCAGGGTTTCAAGGGGCACGGACTCGGAGAGCCATGCTTCCCAGCGTGGTATGCCGTCGATGCACTTCAGTTCCTCAAGGAGGCTCCGGTAGTAATTCCTGGGATGGTCGAAGACCGAATCCACGAACATGAAGCTTCCGAAGCCATGCCCGGTCAGGCTCTTAACATCCCTTATCACATGCTCCACCGGGCGCAGCCTGAATCCTGTCCCCCCAAGGGACCTGTATGTGCAGTAGGCGCAGTTGAAAACGCAGCCGCGTCTGGTCTGAATGCCGACTGAACCCTTGCCGGGGTAGTCCGAAGAGGGAAAGAGGCCGTAGTCAGGGGGAGGCAGGCAGGCGACGTCGGGCCTTGGAGGGGCTGCCAGACGGCCGTTCACCCAGGGAGGTCTCTCCCCTCCCTGGAAGAAGCTCAGCAGTTCAGGCAGAGCCTCCTCGCCCTCCCCAGAGAGCCCCATGTCTATCCTGGGCCAGCGGCTGAGTATCTCCCGGGGATAGATGGAGAAGCCGGCGCCCCCAACCAGAAGATGTCCCTCCCATCCGTCAAGGACCTCCATTGCCTGTGAGAAGGAGTCCAGATACCAGTGCGTTATCGGATAGCTGCTGTCGTCGATGTTCCTCAGGGAAACCGCCACTATGTCCGGGCGGAACTCCTGGAGCCGGTTCCTGAGGTCTTCACAGGGTGACGGGCTTACGCTCAGGTCAAGCCCGGAAACGGTGTGCTCGGCCAGCGCTCCGGCCAGGAAGGCAAGTCCCACGGGATATATGGGAGCCTCGGGTCTCCCCGCCGGGGACTGTACAAGGAGTATTCTCAAAAAGGCATCCTTTCAGGGGCTTGTCGGTTTTTCGACATTTACTATAATGAAAAATTGCGACTCATCCTATTCAACGAAGCCTCAGGGGGTTTGGAAGTCCGCCTCGACCTTATTTCCGGCAGACTGAGCATTGCCGCAGGGGTGATTCCCGCCGCTGCGGCGGCGGCTCTCTCACCAGACTGGAGCATGACTGCCCTTGTGGCCTTCAGCGGCATCCTGTTCGCCCTCTTAACCAGGGAAACCCGACAGGGAGCAGTTGTTACGCCCCTCCCGGGGGTCTGCTGGCTGGCTGTCTCCTTCGGGGGAACGCTGCCCGCTGCCCTCACCGCATCCGGGGTCCTTCTCTCAGGACTTCTCTTTCACTGGAGGAACGAGCCTGTAAGGAAGCTGTTCCTGAGCCTTATCGTTCCCTCTGCAATGATCATCGCGGCAGGGCGATCCGCTTCGCCATGGATCCTGCTGCCCGCTGGAATAGCTCTTCAGACGGCTGCCCTTTCGTTGATGGGAGCCTCAGGCTGGAGGAGGACACCCGTCGCCGCCGCGAACTGGATCGCCAACGCTATAGCAGCTGGAAC
>CAYLXG010000078.1:0-12197 GCA_964387445.1 uncultured bacterium | reverse complement strand
ATCATGCCGTAGCGCGACACACGGCCGTACGTCGGCTTGATGCCCGTGAGGTTCGTGAGCGCTGCGGGTTGGCGGATCGATCCGCCGGTGTCGGTGCCCGTGGCAACCGGAGCGATGCAGGCCGCCACCGCGGCCGCCGAGCCCCCCGACGAACCGCCCGGCACACGCTTGTGGTCCCAGGGGTTCCTGACCGGGCCGAACCATTCCCTTCACGCCCCTGCTGTTCAGATGACCCGGGGTGGCGGACTGGAAGGAGGCTCCTTGGTGCTCTCCGATGTGGCCCTGCAGTACAATTCAGGCTATCAGGAAGATGTCTTCAGTTTCGCCAACAACATCAACACAATCGACGGGGGAACCCATCTCACGGGTTTTCGAGCCGCCCTGACCCGTTGCCTTAACGACTACGCATCAAGGAACGGTCTCTTCAAGAAGACCGACCAGTCATTTACCGGGAACGATGTCCGCGAAGGGCTCACCGCCGTTGTCAGCGTTAAGCTCTCAAGCCCCCAGTTCGAAGGTCAGACAAAGACCAGGCTGGGGAACAGGGAGATAAAAGGGGTGGTGGAGAACACGGTCTATTCCGGGCTTGAACAGTTCTTCGAGGAGAACCCCGGCGACGCCAGGAAGATCGTACAGAAATGCATTGACACCTGCGCGGCGAGGCAGGCCGCCAGGAAGGCCAGGGAACTCACCAGAAGGAAGAGTGCCCTGGAAACCGCTTCCCTTCCGGGAAAGCTCTCTGACTGCACGGTGAGGAACCCGGAACATGCGGAGCTTTTCCTGGTGGAGGGAGACTCCGCGGGGGGAAGTGCAAAGCAGGGAAGGGACAGATACTTCCAGGCAATTCTTCCCCTGAGGGGCAAGATAATCAACGTTGAGAAGGCGCCCCTTCACAAAATTCTTGCCAACAATGAGATAAGGACCCTGGTTACCGCCGCAGGCACCGGGATTGGCCAGGAGGACTTCGAGCTTGAAAAACTGAGGTACGAAAAAATCATTATCATGACCGATGCCGACGTCGACGGAGCACACATCAGAACACTTCTGCTTACCTTCTTTTTCCGCTACATGCCCAGGCTGATCGAAGAAGGTCACATCTTCATCGCCCAGCCCCCCCTTTACAGGTTGAAATGGGGCAAGAAGGAGTTATACGCGTACTCCGACCATGAGAGGAACAGGATACTTAAGGAAGAGGCGGGCTCCACGGGGGTAACGATCCAGAGGTACAAGGGACTCGGCGAAATGAACCCGGAGCAGCTCTGGACCACCACCATGGATCCGGAGAACAGGCTCATGCTCCAGGTGAGGATGGACGACGCCGTGGAGGCGGACAGGATCTTCTCCATTCTCATGGGCGACGAAGTGGAGCCCAGGCGAAACTTCATAGAACAGCACGCCGGGGAGGTGACCAACCTTGACTACTAAGGACAGCGAGAACAAAGGCATCGACCGCGAAAGGGACATCGCCTCCGTGAACCACATAGAGCTCGAAGACGAGATGAAGAAATCCTACCTCGACTATTCCATGAGCGTTCTCGTGGGAAGGGCCCTTCCAGATGTGCGCGACGGCCTCAAGCCCGTTCACCGGCGCATACTCTACAGCATGTACGAGCAGAAGCTCACCCACCAGAGGGCTTTCAAGAAATCCGCCACGGTGGTTGGCGATGTCCTGGGCAAGTACCATCCCCACGGCGACGGCTCGGTTTACGATGCCATGGTGAGGATGGCACAGGACTTCTCCCTTCGATACCCCCTGGTGGACGGGCAGGGGAACTTCGGTTCCGTGGACGGAGACCCCGCCGCTGCGTACAGGTACACCGAGGCGAGGATGGCCAGGATCGGGGAGGAAATGCTCTCCGACATCGACAAGGAAACGGTTGACTTCGAGCCGAACTTCGACCAGAGGCTCACCGAGCCTTCAGTGCTTCCATCGGGAATACCGAACCTTCTTGTTAACGGATCATCGGGCATCGCCGTGGGCATGGCAACCAACATTCCCCCGCACAACCTCAGGGATACGGTGAACGCCTGCATAGCCCTCATAGAGAACCCTGACATTACCGACGAGGAACTGATAGACATCATCCAGGCCCCGGATTTTCCCACCGGCGGGATCATCATGGGTCTCCGGGGGGTAAGGAACGCCTACCTTTCAGGGAGGGGGCGAATAGTCGTCAGGGGCCGTGTCGATTCCGAAGAGGTGGAGGGCAGGAACTGCCTGATCGTTACAGAGCTTCCCTACATGGTCAACAAGGCCAGACTGATCAAGTCCATCGCTGACCTGGTGAAGGACAGGAAGATCACAGGCATAGCGGACCTCAGGGATGAGTCCGACAGGGCCGGCATGAGGATAGTCGTTGTCCTGAAGAGGGATGCCGTTGAGGAGGTCGTCCTTAACCAGCTCTTCAAGAAGACCGCCCTGGAAACCAGCTTCGGCGCGAACCTCATCGCCCTTGTGGACCAGATCCCGGGAAGACTCTGCCTCAGGGACATGCTCTCCCTCTACATCGATCACCGCCACTCCGTTATCCACCGGCGCACCACTTTCCTGTTCGACAAGGCGGAGGCACGGGCGCACATACTTCGGGGTCTCATAAAGGCCCAGGACAACATCGACGAAGTCATAAGGATAATCAGGTCCTCCTCTTCCCAGACGGAAGCAAGGGACTCCCTTATTGAAACCTTCGGCTTCACGGAGAAACAGGCCCAGGCCATCCTGGACATGAGGCTCGGCAAGCTTACGGCCCTGGACAGGAAATCACTTGAAGAGGAACTCGCCGAACTGGAACGCACCATAGAAGAGCTCCGCCGCCTGCTTGAGAACAGAGATCTCAGGATGAAGGCGGTGGCCGACGAGCTCAGGGAGATAGCCGAGAAGTACGGCGAGAACAGAAGAACGGAAATAGTACCATACGCACCTGACGAGATAGACATAGAGGACATGATCCCCGACGAGCCCATGGTGGTGATGGTTTCCCACAGGGGCTACATCAAGCGCCTTCCCCTGGACACCTGGAGAAGCCAGGTAAGGGGCGGACGGGGCAAGACCGGCGTTACCACCAGGGAGGAAGACTACCTGGAGCAGGTCTTCGTTGCAACAAGCCATTCCTACATCCTCTTCTTCACCAGCATGGGGATATGCCACTGGCTCAAGGGATGGCAGATACCCGAAGGGGGAAGGAACAGCCGCGGAAAGGCCATTATAAACCTTCTGGAGCTTACCCCCGGAGAAAGACCCGTTGCCAATGTCTGCGTCAAGGACTTTGCCGGAGAGCGCTACGTTCTCATGGCCACCAGCGGCGGCATGGTAAAGAAGACCAGGCTGGACAGCTACGGCAGACCGAGAAGGAACGGAATAAAGGCGGTTAAGCTTGCCGAAGGTACAGAGCTGGTGAAGGCCGTTCTCACCGACGGCTCATCCAGTGTCGTGCTGGCGTCATACCTCGGAAGGGCCGTGAAGTTCTCCGAAACCGAGGTAAAGCCCCAGGGTCGTGATACCATGGGTGTCAACGGAATGAGGCTCGATGCCGACGACAGGATAGTTGACCTGGTCACAGTATCGGAAGACGACATACTGATGACGGTTACCGAGAACGGTTATGGAAAGAGGACCCCGTCCTCGGAATACAGGGAAACTCACCGCGGCGGAAAGGGTGTGATCAACATCATAACCGATGAGAGGAACGGCGGCGTTGTTGCGGTTTCCGCTCCCAAGACCGGATGTGAGATGCTGGTGGTAACCGTGGCGGGAATGGTGATCAGGTTCAAGTGCGACGAAGTGAGCGTGATCGGCAGGGCGACAAAGGGCGTTAAACTCATCAATCTTCACGAAGAGGATACAGTTTCCGATGTAACCCTTATTCGGGAGGACATGATTGAAGGGGATGATCCTTCGGAAATTGAGAGCTGATGCCATCTGGTAACGATCAGCTCAACAGGCAGATACGAACCTGGCTTTCGGTGAGGAACATGGGCAGCATGCCGGTTCCTCCCCCGGAGATCAATCCTCCGCCGATGCCGGACCCGTCCAGGGTGGAGCTGAAAACGGTTCCAAGGCTTCAGGGGTCCATCGAGCGGCTTGCGGTATCCCACGGTCTCGGCGGTGCCGTTCCGGCGCTGGCTTCCCTCATGTCCGTTATGGACAGGATGGAAGCCGAGGGCATATACAACTTCCTCATAGGTCTCATCATACCGGATTCATACGATCCCGGCATCGCCGAGAACTGGTTCAGGCAGTGCCACACCCTGAGGTCATCCCAGATGCCCTTCGGAGTAAGGGGTTTTTTCGAGCTTCTCGAGGCATACTCGCCTGACAGCTTCGGAATAACATTCATTGAGGCCCTGGCCTGCTGGCTGAAGGCCCTCAGGTCAGCCGGCAGCATAGCCTCGGCACATGTTGCCCTGCCCCTGAAGGTGGCCAGAACCTTTCCGGAGAGGTTCGGATTCGTGTGCCTAAGGATGAGCTCCGGGGGAACGGACATCGTAACTGCGCTGGAGAAGTTCTTTTCCAGGATCGATGAAGAGGGGATCGGTGACGATGCCGCAGCCATGCTCCTGGACTACACCATCGAGACCGGATGGCTTCTCGACGATTCCGACTACCGCCAGATATGGAACCTGATAAAAAGGCGAGGCAGGCTGGTTCACGGAAGGCTGAGCAGAGGGCTGGTCCCGGTGAGCTCCATAAGGTTCCTTGCAGGCATTCTGAGCGCCATAGAATCCAGGAGGGACCTCGAGGAGTTCTTCTCCTCGGAGAGGGTCCACAAGGTCATGGAACTCTTTGACACCCATGACAGGAAACGGGTCGCCGCCATACTGGAAAGCAGCCCTGACCTGAGGATCCAGGTCGACCATCAGCTTGAGATGGACCTTGTGATCGAAGCGGTTTCCCACGGTATTGCCGGAAGCGACCACGCCGCCATGGGTGAAGCGATAGTGTCCTTCCTGCACAATGTGCCGGGGGGCATCAGCCTGGGGAAGCTGGTCCGATTCCTCAAGGCCATAGGAGAGGAGATCAGCGGCGAGGTGCTGCAGTTCCTCGCAAGGCTGGTGGAAGACACCCCCCCCGAGGAGAGGCTCTCTCCCTCGAACACCATACGATTCTCCCGTATTGCCGCCGGCATCCTTCCCGTGAGCGTAACGTCCGACAGGACCGCCCTCAAGGCATTCTACAGGTCCCTGGTTGAGATGAGCCACACCGAGGCAAGGAACGCGCTGATACAGCTGGACACGGCGGCCTTCCACAGCGGTATCTCCATAAGCAGCGTGCTTGCCGCGAGTTCACTCCTGATAAGGGCCGCCGAACCTGAAGAAACAAGGAGGTACCTGGAAAGGCTCCCCTCCACCGCAAGGCTTGTGGAACTGCTGTCCGCCATCGACAGGAAGAAAACCCTCTCCGGTCTTGCTCCCCTCTGGGTGGAGGTAATACTATCCTTCCCCGAGGAGGTCGAGAAGACGATCATAGACTTCATGGGCCGCATCAACGATGTGACAGTGCGGTGCCGATACCTGGAAAACGTCGTCACAAGGCTCCTTCAGGAGGTGCAGCCCGAGGACCCCGTCTTCAGGGAGTGCCTCGCCTTCGCTGTAACCGGTTACAACAGCGCAGGGGACATCGACAGGCTCAGGGACACCGAGCACAGGGTGTTCCAGAAGGTGCTCAGAGCAGGAGGCAGGATAGAAGCGGTTGACAGGGTGATAACGGACCTTCTGGTCATCCCCGGCTTCGAGGGCAACCGTTCGGAAGAGCTGATCACAGGCATCAGGACAATCTGCGACCGCTTCAGCAGGACCGCTGTGTGGGAAGAGGGGGCCGACAGGCTGTTCTCCAGGTTCCTTAAAACCGGCGTATCCAACATCCTTCGTGTCTTCGTGGACAATCCCCAGACCCTCGAGAACATCGACAGTTCCGTAATAGAGGAGCTGGCCGAGAAGCTCATGCCCGGAGAAACCTCCACCGCCAGTTCCGGGGTAACGGGCACAGGCGCCACCGCGGGCATCTTCTTCGGCTCAATACTTCCGGACTGCGTTGCTCTTCTTGCAAGGGAACCTGCACTCCTGGTGCCGTTCCTTTTCAGTGTGGCCGAGGAGATCACCAGAAGCATAGGAGGGATGACCGGGGACAGCGAGTTCGCCCAATACCTCGTCCGCAGGCTGGACCAGGAGATACTCCAGGACAGGGTCACGGTGCTTGACTCATGGCTGTCCCAGAAAACCCCCCCTCCCCTTTACCTGGATCCCAGCTGGCCCGGCTCCAGACGCGAGGAGTACGTAGCCCGCAAGAGCGTTTTCGAGAACGCCAGAATGAAGCTTTACGGAGCGGTTTCCGCCCTTGTGGGAAACACAGGCGCGGAAACGAAGGAGATGGTCCTGAACGTGGCCGGCATCCTGGCGGCGGAACTCAGGACCGCAAAGGTGCCGGGAGCCGGATCCCTCTCCCTCAACTGGAACCGCGGCATGATGGAGGATCTCATCTCCAGGTCCCAGGGCGTTGCCCCGTTCTCCCTTTTCGCGGCGAACAGGGCCGGAGCATATCCTCCACCTGAGGTGCTGGACTACCTGGAGGGTCTTGAAGGGTTCATGGAGCAGGACCTCTACAGCGGATGGAGGCAGGCGGCCCTTCCGCCCCTGCTGAACTGCGCCGTAGAAATTGTCCTTGCCTCCAAGAACTCCCATGAGAAGGCAATGTCCATCGCCAGGGCGGCAACCGACGACATCGAGTTCCTGGGATTCTTCGATTCAGTGAGCTTCCTCTCCACTCTGAAGGAAAGCCTTTACAACCAGTCCGGCGGCATGGATCCTTGCGACCTCATGGAGAAGAGCTTCCTTCAGCCCTTGTGGAGGAGGAATTCCGCCGAAAGGCTGGATCTGCTGATCCTGGGAATGGAGAAGAGCAGTCTGCTGATGAGCATCCTCCTGGAGAGGCTGGCAATGGAGAAGACCGTCTCAGAGAAGATATCCTTCATGAACCGCTACTCCAATTTCTTCATATCCGTTGAGGAGGCCCTGCTCGAGATAGAGTCCGACTCCGTACGCTCCAGGATAGCCGAAGCCCTGATGGAATCATGGATCTTCAGCGGAACTGGAACCAGCGACAGGAATCCGGTGGAGGAGATCTCCGAAGCGGTGGACTTCGTCAAGGACGTGTTCAGGCGGGTCCGCTACGGAGGCGGCATCGTATCCGCCAGGGAAGCCGGAGAGATAAGCGCCGACATGAGGCGCAAGTACAGGGACAACGCCGATTCGGTGGCCATTATTCTACGTTGGACCGTGGATCCTGCCAGGGAAGGTCTTCTGAAGATGCTGGAAGAAAGCCAGACCCTGCTCCAGGCGGCCGGTTCCGATTCGGAACTGATGAGGCTGCTGGACATCCACGGTGCCGACGAGGGTTTCGTGAACGAGACCATATCACTGGTGGAGAAGCCCGGCGAGCTGAAGGAATACCTGAGAGCAAGACAGCTTAAGGCCGGTGGAGGCTGACATGAAGAAAATACTGGTGCTCTCCACCGGAGGAACCATAGAGATGCTCCCCGGGGACGGGGGAATCACCATCGGTCCGGTGTCGGGGATGGACCTTCAGGTGCTTGACCTTATCCCGGGGGCGGTGATATCCGTGGAGAGGTTCGCCAGCCTTCCCAGCCCCCATGTCACACCTGATATTATGGCCGACATTGCCAGGCTTCTCAGATCATACGAGGTATCCAGGGAGTACAGCGGCGTTGTGGTTACCCACGGAACGGACACCCTTGAGGAAACCGCCTTCATGGCGGATATACACCTTGAGGGAACGCTTCCCGTGGTTTTTACCGCCGCCATGAGAAGCAGCAGCGAACTGGGGGTGGACGGTCCCAGGAACATAATGAACGCCGTCAGGGTTGCATGCACCGAAACGAGCAACCTTGGGGTCACCGTGGTCCTCAACGATGAGATACACGCTGCGGGGCGTGTTACGAAGACCTGCACCTCCAACGTGAGCAGTTTCGACAGCCCCGGTTACGGCCCGCTTGGCTTCGTGGATGATGACAAGGTCATCTACCACAGGCTTCCCATCTGGAGGCTCAATCTGCCCCGGGGTCCATTGGAACTCGACACAAGGGTTGGCCTGGTGAGGACCGCCGCGGGATTCGGCCACGACATCATCGATTTCCTCACGGACTCGGGGTACAGGGGAATAGTGGTGGAGGCCTTCGGAAGGGGAAACGTGCACCCCCTTACAGCCGATGCAATACAGAGGGCCATAGATGCCTCGGTGGTCGTGGTGATCACCAGCAGATGCTACAAGGGAAGGGTCCTGGGAGTCTACGCCTACCCTGGCGGCGGACTCGACTTGATGGAGAGAGGCGCGATATCCGCGGGAGACATGGCCGGGAACAAGATACGGATCATGCTCATGGCCTGCCTGGGAGCGGGAATGGATGCCGGAAGGATAAGGGAACTCCTTTCGGACCTGTGATCCCCGCCGGGCAAAACCGTTTGACCCGGGAAAGATGCAGTTTTAGGTTAGCGTTTACCGGAGCCAAGCTTGGAGAATAATGGCCGGAAGAGATAAAAGCTTTACCATCAACATTATACCCCATGACGCGAACAGGCGCCGCAAAGAATGGATATTCTCAGGCAGAAAGCTCGTTCTCTTCAGGCTGCTCTCCGTCCTTCTGGTCCTTGTTGTCCTCGGCGCTTCCGCGGTGCTGCTGCTTGGCCTGGGAGAGTTTTCACGGAACGCTGAACTCGAGAGAACGAACAGGGCTCTGTCGGACTCGCTGGATACGGCGCTGAACATGAACAGACGACTGGATGCCATCGAGGAGGAGCTTCAGCAGATACGGGATACGCGGGAGGTAATCGAGAACCTGGCCACCTCGGGGGTACAGGATGAAGGATCCGAATAGACGGTAAGGAAGTATCATGGCAAAGGACGACGGCTACAGCTCGATCAACTCCACCGTGGGCGGTGGCAGCACCATTACGGGCTCCCTGGATGTCAACGGCGGTCTGAGGATAGACGGGTTCGTGGATGGACAGGTGAAGGTCTCCGGAACCCTCACGGTGGGACACGAGGGTCGCATCAAGGGTGATGTGGTGGTGAACCACGCGGTGATAGGCGGAACGGTGAATGGCACCATAAGGGCCGAGAAGCAGTTGGAACTGCAGAACGGGTCCCGGATCGAGGGGGACATCATCACGAAATCCCTGATCATAGAAGAAGGTGTCTTCTTCGAGGGGCACTGCAGCATGAGTTCGCTTGAGGGCAAACCTAAACAGAAGTAAGAGTTGAAGATTCGGGTTTTGTTGAAAACTCCGATATGCTGTGGAGAACCCTTTAACCTAAAGCAAGGCAACAAATTAAATGGCGCACTTCGAGTCGTTTCTGGGATGATATCCACAACTTCATGTTCAATCCCCTGGCTCCTGCGGTCATCATGGTTCAATAGCAAAGGATGGTGAATCGATTGAACGGCAGACTAGACTCCCTTCTCGCCGCTGAAAAGGCCGCCGGGGAAACGGTGGAGGAAGCGGAGCGGAAAGCCCGCGGAATCAGGACCGCCATACCGGAACAGATATCGGCGATAGAGGAGGAATACCGGAGCGAGCAGGACAAATACGAGAAGCTGGCGCTTGAGAAGCTTGACCGAGAGCTGGAAGAGCTTCAGGCACAGCTTGCCGAAGACCTTGAGGAGAAGAAGAGGAAACTCGACGACTCCGCTTCCGTTCTGGCTCCGGAGGCCCTGAAGCTCCTCCGCGGAGCGGTGGAGAGAGAGAGGGGCTGATGGCCAGGGATCCGGTGGTAAAGACCGAAATACTCTGCCATTCCGCAAGGAGGGAAGATGTTCTTTCCGTGCTGGAGGAAACCGGCAGGGTTCACCTCATCGACATATCATCAGCCGAGGACGCCCCCCTGGCATCCCCCTCATCCGGTCAGGACCCTGAGCAGGCTAAGCTCTCCGCTGCACTTTCCAGGGCAATTCCATTCCTGAGGTCATTCTCCGGGGGAAAGCCGACCAAAAAGGAGAACGTGTACACCGCAGGGGATCTCACGGCTCTGCTTAACGACCAGGAGCTCAAGGACTCGGTGCTCCGCGCCGCCTCTGTTTCCGAAGAGCTTTCCGAACTCTCGTCCCGGAGCCAGGAAACCCGGAGGCGCATTGAGTTCCTGAAGCAGTGGGTCGACCTTCCCATGGGTTTCAGCCAGATCAACAGGGAGGGATCCTTCAGCCTCAGGGCCGGGAAAGTCTCCCCGGGAGAGGGCTTCGCCGCCCTGGAAGAGATGCGGAAGGAGATTCCCCTCTTCGACTTCCTGAAGCTGTCAGAATCAAGGGCGGTGGCAATATGGCACACCGATCGGGAGGACGAGGTCCTCGACTCCCTGACGGAAGCCGGTTTCGCCGCCGAGGACTTCTCCGGCTACACCGGAGAACCGGGGGAGGAACTGAGGTCCCTTCAGAGAAGCATGGAGGAGATCACTTCCAGGGAGAAGGCCCTCAGGGAAGAAACGGGTGTTCTCCAGGGAAGGCGCCGTGAGATAGAGGCAATGGCCGACGCCGCGGGTCTCACGGGTTTTCGCCGTTCGGCAGCCGCACTGGGGAGGGAAAGTTCCACCGCCGTGCTTCTCCATGCCTGGGTCAGGCGGTCCGACATCGATATGCTGAAAAGCTCCCTGGAGCGGCTCGGTGAGGTGGATATAGCGGCAATAGATCCCCTCCCCGGGGAAACACCTCCGGTTCATCTTTCGGAAAGCGCTACCGCCGACCCCTATCTGATGCTCACCGACATGTACGGAAGGCCCAACGGCGCCGATCCCGACCCTACCCCCCACATGGCCCCGTTCTATGCCATGTTCTTCGGCATCTGCATAGGCGATGCCGGCTACGGTCTTGCCCTCTCCGCAGGTGCCGCCGCCGGATGGTATATCACAGAGAAGCGCCAGGGGAACTCAAGGCTTTTCAGGCTTCTCTTTCAGGGCGGCCTGGCCAGCGTTTTCTGGGGCGTCCTTCTCGGCGGATGGTTCGGAGCGCCCCTTGAGAGCCTTCCTGCCTTCCTTCAGGCCGCAGCCGCTCCCCTGAACAGCCTGGCTCCCGGAGGGGAGAGCTTCTCCCTTTCCAACCAGTTCCTCTACCTCACACTGGTCTTCGGAGTCATACAGCTCGCCTGGGGAGTGGTGGTCAACCTCAAGAAAAGGCTCAGGGAGGGAGAGGGCTTCGCCGCCTTCGTGGACCAGGCCGGCTGGATGCTCTCGCTGCTGGGTCTCTTCCCGTGGCTCTTCGACCACTATCTCTTCAACATCTACGACAACTCCGGCCCGCTGGATTCGATCCTCATGGGAATGCTGGGAGCCGGTGCGCTGCTGATCTTCATCATGGGCGGCAGGGAAGCCGGGAACATCGGAGGCAAGGTCGGGCTCGGGGCATATGCATGCTATGGGATAGTGAACCTGCTGGGGGATGTGCTGAGTTATTCCAGGCTTTTCGCCCTGGCCCTTTCCAGCGCCATCATCGCTTCGGTGATCAACGACATAGCCGGCATGCTTTCCGGCTCCATCCCGGTGGTGGGTGTGCTCCTGGCGGTGCTGGTACTCGCCGGCGGTCACCTCTTCAACCTGGCAATGGCGGTGCTCAGCGGATTCATTCACACGGCGAGGCTTCAGTTCGTTGAGTTCTTCGGCAAGTTCTACGACGGGACCGGGGTGCCCTTTACACCCCTCAGATATGAACCGAAGTATGTAAGGATAGAAAGACAGCAACCATAACAAGGAGGATATGAAGTGAGCGTATATCTGGTAGCCTATCTCGGCGTGGCACTTGCCTGCGCACTGGCTGGTATCGGAAGTGCAGTGGGGGTCGGGATAGCAGCCCAGGCCAGCACCGGAGTCATGAGTGTCGATCCCAAGAAGTTCGGAAAACTCCTTCTGCTCTCCGCCCTTCCGGGCACCCAGGGCATCTACGGATTCGTTATCGCCTTCCTTCTCATAGGCAAGATCGGCGCCGCGGACGAACTCACCATGATGACCGCCTGGAAGATATTCGCCGCCGGGCTTCCCATAGCCCTGGCCGGCCTCATGTCGGGCATACATCAGGGAAAGGTCTGCGCCGGAGGTGCCATGATGACCGCCAAGCAGCCCGATGACAGCGCGAAAGCCCTTATTCTCGCTGTGTTCGTGGAGTTCTACGCCATTCTCGGCTTCCTGGTATCATTCCTCATGCTCG
>CAYLXG010000077.1:0-12309 GCA_964387445.1 uncultured bacterium | reverse complement strand
GGAAGAATTTTATTGTTGTTTCCTCAGAAACTAGACCATTTTATCAAGGTAGAATTACAGCAAAAATACTTTCTGAAGCAGGAATTAAAGTAATACAAGTAGTTGATAGTGCTATGAGATGGGTTGCAAATAATTATAATTCAGATATTATTATTGTTGGAGCGGATGCAATTACTAGTGAGGGACTCTGTTTCAGGCACCGTTCTGGCGGTGTGCTCCTGCACCGTTCTCCCCCTCTTCGCCGGGATCTACAGAATGGGCGCCGGCCTGGGGCCGGCCACCACGTTCCTGTACTCCGGCCCGGCGATAAACGTTCTTGCGATAATCCTTACCGCCAGGGTCCTTGGGATAGAGCTGGGTGTGGCCAGGGCCGTTGGAGCGATTCTCTTCAGCATCGTGATAGGCCTTCTCATGCATCTGATCTTCCGCCGGGACGAAAGGGAGAGACAGGCGGCGAATGTGTTCCAGAGCCCCTCCGGCGAAGGAAGACCCCTGTGGAAGACCGCGGTCTATTTCGCCTCCATGGTGGGAATACTGGTGTTCGCCAACTTCGCCCCGGACCAGGGCGGAGGTGTCTGGCAGAGCCTATACCAGGCTAAGTGGCACATAGTTGCCGGCTTCAGTGTCGTACTGGGGATAGTTCTGGTCCGCTGGTTCGGGGCCTCCATGTGGAAGCTCATTACGGTGGGCCTTGTAACCGCTGTTGCCTCGATCTTCTCCCCTTCCCCTGAACTGCCCTTCGCCGCCGGTGTGATAGGGCTTTCCATAGTGCTGGCATCCGGGCCTGAAGAGGGGAAGGAGTGGTTCGGCTCCACCTGGGGGTTCGCCAGGCAGATACTTCCCCTGCTTCTTTTCGGGGTGCTCGTGGCCGGTGCCCTCCTGGGAAGGGTGGGTCACGAAGGGCTCATCCCCTCCGGATGGGTGGAGAGCGCCGTGGGAGGCAACTCAATCCGCGCGAATCTCTTCGCCCCCGTGGCAGGCGCCTTCATGTACTTTGCAACACTTACGGAGATACCCATACTCCAGGGGCTCATAGGAAGCGGAATGGGCAAGGGGCCCGCCCTGGCTCTGCTTCTTGCGGGTCCCGCCCTGAGCCTTCCCAACATGTTAGTGATAAGAAGCGTCATGGGCACAAGGAAGACGGTGGTTTTCGTTACGCTTGTGGTTGTGATGGCTGCGCTGAGCGGCATAGCCTTCGGCACATTCTTCTGACAGGAGGAAAAGATGAAGATACAGATACTGGGCACAGGCTGCCCCAAATGCAAAAAGATGGCGGAGGTGGCCGAGAACGCCGCCATGGAGATGGACCTGGACTACGAGATAGTGAAGGTAACCTCCCTGAACGACATTATGGCCTTCGGGGTAATGATGACCCCGGCCCTGGCCGTTGACGGAGAAGTGAAGATATCCGGGAAGGTCCCTTCCCTGGAAGAGATGAAGACCCTTCTGGGCTGAGAATGGAAAGCGGCGCCCTGCGCCGCTTTCATACGGAATAATTTCACACCATTCTGATATGGATCGGAGAGAATTGCATGACATCATTACTGCATGTACATCTGCCTCTGCTGACCTCGCTGATACTGTTAACCGCATCATGCGGCTCAGGCGAAGAAACCTCCGCCTCCACCGATGAATCCCCGGTGATGGGTTATCTGAACGGACTTCCCGCCCTGATCGACCTGGGATCCAGCAGCTGCGTACCCTGCCGGATGATGGAAGAAGAACTGGATCGACTCGACTCCGAGACCGGCGACCTTCTGGACGTGCAGGTAATCGATGGGAACCAGAACGGTCAGGCGGCAAGGGACTTCGGGGTAAGGGTGATACCCACTCAGGTGTTCCTCTCGGAGACCGGGGAAGAGCTTTACAGGCACGAGGGGTACATGTCCTTCGACGACATGCTGGCCCAATGGAGGACCCTTGGCTACACCTTCTAGCAGGGAGACTATATGCTGGCCGATGTGATGCAGTTCCTGGGCAGGGCCCTTTACTCCTCTTTTCCCCTGGCATTGGCCGCAAGCTTCGCATGGGGTCTGATGAGCATGATACTGAGCCCCTGCCATCTGGTCAGCGTTCCCCTGGTAATGGGATACCTGGGGGGGAACACCGGGGAGATCACCCGGGGAAGACGGTTCAGGCTGGCCCTTCTCTTCGCCCTGGGGATGACCATATCCATTGCCGTTATAGGTCTCGTAACAAGCCTTCTGGGGAGGCTGGCCGGAGATATAGGTCCCGTGGGAAACATCCTGATGGCCGTTGTGCTTATCTATGTGGGTCTTTCCATATCAGGTCTGGTGGAGCTTCCCCTGCCTGGAAGGAGCGGCGGCAAACTGCCCGGGGGCAGCGGCGTCTTCGGAGCAGTGATGATGGGTCTTGTTCTCGGGGCGGCCCTGGGGCCCTGCACCTTCGCCTTCATGGCCCCGGTGCTTGCGCTGATGTTCCAGCTGGGTTCCCAGGGGCTGGCGCAGGCCATTCTCCTTGGAGGTTTTTTCGCCGTGGGGCACGGTCTGGTGGTAGTCTTTGCCGGCTCCTTTTCCGACAAGGTGCAGAGGCTTCTAGACTGGTCCGGAAGCAGCCGAACGGCCAGAACCTTCAGGATGATCTGCGGGGCGCTTGTGATTTTGGGTGGTCTGTATCTCCTGAAGGACGTCATCCCGGGTTTCTGAGAGCCGGGCACTTGCCTGGACGTTCCCCGGGCGGATATATTCAAACAGCTTTTTTGGAGGGGTCTGGAAAGGCTTTCTTTGCTCGGTAAGATCCCGGATTCGTTTGCGGAAACAATACTCTGCTCCATGGGCGAACCAGCCCTTATTTTCGATGAGACCATGTCCCTCGTGTGGGCCAATCCCTCGGCTGAGATGTACTTCGGCCACAGCTCCGAATACATGCACGGAAGGAAGTGCCTCCAGCTGTTCGGGGAGCACGTTGAGTGCATGGACAGGTGCCCGGTGGAGAAGGCATTCTCAACCGGAGCAGAGCAGGTGCTTGCGGTGGAGGGCCTGGAATCCATGAAGATGCTGGTGGAGGCCGTTCCCTGCAGGGGGAAGGACGATCTTTTCGTTCTGGCCATCATACATTCGCCCCCTGAACCCAGCAGGAACAGGGCGCTTCGGCGGGAGCTTTCGGCGAAACTTAACAGGTGCGCAGATCTGGAGGAGGGCGCTCCGGTCCTCCTGGAAGCCCTTGAGACCCTTTCATTCGTTTCAAGCAGAGGCCTGTACAGGCTCTCCGGCGACGAGTTCGCACTGCTGGCGGGAAAGGGAGTTCCCCGGTCACTGCCTGCAGCCATTATCTCCGGGCTTCCCGAAGGCTCCGCCTCCACCCTTGGCTCAGGGTCCACCGGGACTCCAGGCGGGGCATCGGTCTATCCCGCCGACGGAGAACTCCTGCTCTACGCCGGGAGGGACTCCTGGGGGCCTGCTTCAAGCAGTATGATGGAGATGGTGGGTCAAGTTCTGGAGGAGTTCTCCCGGAGGCTTTCCCGCTCTTCCTGAGCTCATTTTGTATGGCCTTGCACCCTCCTCAGCCGTATACTACCTTGTACACCCTGACAACCCAACGATACGGATGGACGGTCATGAACGAAAAGCCTAAGAAAAGATCAGAAACTGCAATAGAGGATACCTGGGACCTTACGCCCATGTATGCGGACCGGAACGAATGGGCAGAGGACCTCGCCCGGGCGGCATCGCTCCCTGAAAAGCTCGCCGCCAGGCGCGGCATAACAGCTTCCTCAGCGGACAGCCTGCTGGAAACCGTGGAAGCCATTCTCTCCGCCTCCAGGAAAGTGGAGAAGATCCTCACCTACGCCCACCAGGTCCACGACCAGGATCTCTCCGACCCTGCGGGAAGCGAGATGAACCAGAAGGCAATGGACCTTATCACTTACTTCTCAACCTCGGTGAGCTGGTTCAATCCCGAGGTGCTCTCGATACCCGAGAAGACCATGGAGAAATGGCTTCGGGAAACAAGGCTTTCGGAGTATTCCGTATGGCTCTCCGACATACTGAGGAACAGGCCGCATACCCTTTCCGCAGGCGAGGAAAGGATACTCGCCATGGCCAGCGACGCCACCAGGGGGTTCAGCGGAACCTTCAGCAAGCTGAACAACGTAGAGATACCGGCACGGTTTCCTGCGGTCGCCGATGCCTCCGGAAAGAAGGTCAAACTCTCCCACGGAAACTTCGTTCCCCTGCTCCAGAGCCCCGACAGGGAGCTGCGCAGGAACGCTTTCCACGGCTTCTACGGAGAGATGAAGGGGAACACCGAAACCCTGGCTTCCCTCCTCGACGGCCAGGTAAGGACGAACATCTTCCGGGCAAAGGCACGGAACTACCCCTCCGCCCTCGAGGCCTCCCTGTTCCAGGACAGGGTGAACAGGAAGGTGTACGAATCACTGATCGAGGCCGTTCACGAAAGCCTGCCCGTCATGCACAGGTACTACCGCATGAAAAAGGCCTCCATGGGCCTGGACAAACTGCATCTGTACGATGTTTACACCCCCACCGTTCCAGGGGTGGACAAGAAGTACACCGCCGATGAGGCGAAGGAGATGACCCTTGAGGCGGTGAAGCTTCTCGGCGAGGAGTACGCAGCCGACCTTGCCGGGGGATTCCGCAGCAGGTGGGTCGACCTCTACGAGAACACTGGCAAGAGGAGCGGAGCATATTCAGGCGGCTGCTACGACAGCCCTCCCTACATGCTCCTCAACTATTCCGGGACGCTGGATTCCGTTTTCACAATGGCCCATGAGGCGGGGCACTCGATGCACAGCTGGTACTCCAGGAAGAACCAGCCGTACCACACATCCGACTACAAGATACTTGTGGCCGAGGTTGCAAGCATCACCAACGAGATGCTTCTGGCAAGCTTTCTTCTGGGCAGGACCACCGACGACAGCGTAGCCGCCTATCTGGTGGACAGCCAGGTGAACGACTTCCGCACCACCCTGTTCAGACAGACCATGTTCGCCGAGTTCGAGCTTATGGTTCATCAGAGGGTGGAGTCCGGGGAACCCATCTCAGCTGAGTGGCTCTCCGGCGCTTACTACGACCTGGTGAAACTCTACCACGGCGATGCCTTCGAATACGACTCGGAGGATGCTCCGATAGCCTGCGAATGGGCCAGGATACCCCATTTCTATTACAATTTCTACGTTTACAAGTACGCCACCGGAATGGCCTCTGCGGCCTCGATAAGCGAGAGGATCATCTCCGGAGACACCCAGGCGGTTCCCTCTTACCTGGGCTTCCTCTCCTCCGGGGGCTCCCGACCGCCGCTGGAGCTGCTGAAGGCCATAGGGGTCGACCTGGAGACCCCGAAGCCCGTGGAAGACGCCATGGGGATGCTGGTGGATCTTGTGAACAGGCTGGAGAGAATGCTTGGAATCGGGTAAGGAAGAACTCGGCAGGTATCTGGAGCTGGCCTTCAACCAGGCCAAGGAGCTGGTTTACATCAAGGACAGCCAGCTCCGGTACCTGACCTGCAACTGGGCCTTCGCAGACTTCTTCGGTCTCGACAGCCCCGAGGCGGTGGAGGGGCTTTCCCCCTCCTCGCTCATGCCGGCCCTGACCGCTGAAATGGATATGAAGGGCGACAGGGAGGCCCTGGACAACTTCCACTCCATACGCACCACCGTCTCCTTCGACGAGGGGAACGGCGAGAAAAAGGTTTTCAGCTGCCTTAAGGTGCCGCTGAAGGAGCTGGACAGCCCCGCCGGGGTCTTCTGCATAATGCGCGATGTCAGCAACGAAGAGCGGGAGATAGAGTCCTTCAGAAGCCGTGAAGCGGTGAACGAGGCAATAATCCGGAACGCTCCTGTGGGAATAAGCGTAAGGGACTCAGTGGGGAACCTTCTGCTTTACAACGGAGCCTGGATGAAGATATGGGCAACCACCGAGGATGAGGTGGCCCGTGATATGGCCAGGACCAGAACGGAACTGAAGCTGGATGACTCCGATTCCTACCTTTCAGGGTACAGCGAAAAGCTCACAAAGATTTACACCGAGGGTGGCGAGCTCTTCATACCCGAAGTAAAGACCCATGCCGTAAGGAAAGACGGCCTTTCGGTCTGGGTCTCCCAGCACTTCTACGCAATAATGAACCCCGACGGAACGGTTCAGTGCGTGGTGGTGATCACCGTGGACATCTCCGACCAGGTCTACAGCCGCAAAGCGCTCAGGACAACACAGCAGAACTACAGGAACCTTTCGGAGACCATTCCGGTGGGTGTTTTCAGGGCCGAAGTGAGGGAGAATGCCCTGATCCTCTCCATGAACCCCGCCTTCAGACGGATGTTCGGCTTCGACGAGCAGACCGGCCAGGAGGTCCGTCTTCGGGACCTGATGCTGACCGACGGCGACGAAGAGGAGATACTGGGTCTTCTGCTGGACAAGGGGAGGGTGGACACCAGGGAAATGATGATGCGGAAGGCAGACGGCTCCACCTTCTGGGCATCACTGACCATCAGCACCCTCACCGCCGCCACGGTCACCATTGCCGAGGGGGTGGTGAACGACATCACCGGAAGGATGCATGCATTCCAGCAGCTGGAGAAGACCATCGAGGGAACGGTGATGGCCATGAGCCGCCTTGTGGACATGAAGGATCCCTATACTTCCGGTCACCAGAAGAGGGTGGCCCACCTGGCATGCGCCATTGGCGGGGAACTCGGTCTGAAGAGCGAGATGATAGACGGCCTCAGGCTTGCGGGCATACTCCATGACATAGGCAAGATGGCGGTTCCCACGGAGATACTCACGAAGCCCGGTTCGATCACCAGGAGCGAGGTGCTCCTCCTCCGGGAACATGCCGAGAACGGATACGATATCCTGAAGTCCATCGACTTCCCGTGGCCTGTTGCTGAGATAGTTCTTCAGCACCACGAGAGGATCGATGGAAGCGGCTATCCAATGGGGCTAAGGGGGCCTCAGATCCTCACCGAGGCCAGGATACTTGCCGTTGCCGACGTTGTTGAGGCCATGGCCACCATGCGCCCCTACAGGGGAAGCAAAGGGCTCCATGAAGCGCTTCAGACCATTACCGCAGGTTCAGGGATCCTGTATGACAGGCAGGTGGCGGAAGCCTGCGTAAGGCTTTTCATGAAAAAGGGCTACAAGCTGCCGGAAACCGATCCCCTGGACGGGAACACCCTCACCTGGTAAGGCTCTCGATAGCCTTTCTCACCGCATCCACATCCACCCTTGTATCCACGCAGTCGCCGCAGGGCCGGCTGTTCTCTATTCCGTAGACTGGAACGGGCCAGGCATCCAGCATCCCCTGCCCAAGGTCCCTGGGACAGGCCACCGCTATGACGGCCAGTGGCCTGCTTTCCTTCACATGGCGTCTGGCCAGTGTCCCTCCGGTGGCCACCGCTATGCGGACCCCCTTCTCCCGGGCGAGGTCCACAAGCTCCCCAACCTGGCATGCTCCGCACCTGCGGCAGTTCTCCGGGTCGAAGGTTATCCTGTGAACGCAGTCGTGGTTCTGAAGGCAGTGGGGAAGCAGTATCAGTATCTTCTCAGGTGGGATGGACCGGGTCTTTCCAAGGGTTTCCAATGAATCGACGGCGATGACCATTCTTTCCGGGGCAAAACCCTCGTCACCCAGAACGGCTGAGATCGGCTTAAGCACATGAAAGGCCGTTAGAACCGCAGCATGGTTCCTGAGGAGTGCCAGAACGTTCATGATAACGACGCAGGCCGCCGAAGCCTGCCACCAGCCGGTGATGAACCACAGGACAACCGCCGGGAAGAGGGAGAAGATAGTGACGCCCAGGTGAAGGAGCGCTCTGTACCTAGCCAAGCCTGTCCCCCGGCTCCAGGCGGTAACCCCTGACGAAGTCATCCCCGGATATCCTCTTCCTGCCCTGGGGCTGAACTACGGCGAGGATCAGAGAGCCCTGGCCGCATGCGATGGTCAGGGGACTTTTCGAGATGACCATACCGGGTTCTCCCCCCGGGGCATCCACTCTGGCTCCAAAGATCTTCAGTTCCCTGCCCCTGAACAATGTCCTGGCGCCGGGAACTGGATTGAAAGCCCTAACCGCCCTTTCGATGGAACCGGCGGAGTTATCCCATTTGATCATGGACTCTTCGGTGGTTACTTTTTCCGCGTAGCTTTCAGCGCCTTCCTGGGGGACGGGGGCTATTCGGCCCCCGGTGTAGTCCCGGAGTACCGCCGGAAGCTCGGTGCCGGCAATATCCGCCAGGGCGGCTTCCAGTTCGCCGGCGGAGATACCCGGGGGGACCTGACGCCTGATCACCCGGAGAAGGTCACCGGTGTCCCACCCGGAGTCGGTGAGCATGAAGCTCACACCTGTGTCTTCATCCCCCTCAAGTATGGTCCTGATAACGGGAGCTGCACCCCTGTGACTTGGTAGAAGGGAGGGGTGAACATTCACCACTCCGAATGGAGCCAGCTTCAGGAACCACTCGGGAAGCCATCCTCCGTAGGATGCCGATACCATCACATCAGGCTGCAGGCTTTCGATGGTTTCCCGTATCTCCGTGAGTTTTTCCGGCTGAAGGAGGCGAATCCCGAGGTCTTCCGCCGCAAGGGCCACAGGGGGACGCCTGAGCTTCCTGCCCCTGCCCGCCGGTCTGTCGGGCATTGAGACCACGGCAAGGGTCATGTCCGAGACAGCCCTGAGCGAAGGTACCGCGAACTCCGAAGTACCCAGGAATACCGTTCTCAGCAAGTTTCCGCCTGCTCCGTCATGGAACGGAGCTTCCTCCTGAGGAACCTCTTCTTCATCGGACTGAGCCTATCCACGAAGAGGATGCCGTCGAGGTGGTCGGTCTCGTGCTGAACGAGCCTTGCCGCAAGACCGGTGAGTTCAAGGGTGAACCTCTCCCCTTTGTCATCTGTGGCGGTCAAGCGGGCGCTTCCGGGCCTCTCCAGGGTTTCGTATATGCCCGGTATGCTCAAACATCCCTCCTCGCGTTTCTCCGGGGGACCGTAGGGCTCCACCACGGGGTTCAGGAAGACAGTGTGACCCTTCAGCTCCTCGAGGTAGTCCGGAAGGGCCACGAAGACCCTCACCGATTCGCCCACCTGGGGAGCCGCAAGTCCCAGCCCCTCTTCCTCCCGGAGGATATCGAACATCCTTGCCAGGAGCTGGTTCAGGCTTTCCCTGTCCTCTCCCAGAGGGGATACTTCCCGGGCCTTCTCCCTGAGGACAGGGTCTCCGATGATCCTGACTCCGCTCCTTTTACTCATTCCTGGGGGGCTTCCTCCGTTGTGAGGGTAAGTGCGTTCCTGTCAACGTCTATCTTCACCGCGTCGGCTATCCTGACAGTTATCACATCACCCTTGAGGTTGGTGATGACTCCGTGTATGCCGCCGGATGTTACTACCCTGTCGCCCTTCTGCAGGGAGCTGCGCATCTGGGCCAGCTGCTTGCTCTGCTTCTGCTGGGGCCTGATTATCAGGAAGTAGAAGATCGCCACCATGGCCACTATGGGAAGCAGACCGGTGATCCCCCCTGATCCCATGCATCCTGCGGGAGCGGCCTCTTCAGCGGCGGGTGCGTCCTGGGCTAGAGCCGATGCCCCAAGGGCAATAACGGTGAGCACTGTGTTCCTTATTCTCATTTTCGCCTTTCCTTTTCGTATGAACCGGCCAGGGCGCCAATCGTTCCCGTAAAGGCGCCCAGCAGTATTACGATGGTTATCCAGCCCGGCGGTATGAACCTGTGGCCCACCGCCGATGCCAGGATGGATGAGAGGGATGCCGCAAGGACTAGGCCCCCGGCGGAACCGGCGGTTCCCATTATGACTCCCTCCACAACAAATGGTATTCTAATAAACCACCAGGGTGCCCCCACAGTTCTCATGACGTCCACCGTGAGCGCCCTGCGGACAACAGAGAGCCTCACCGTGTAGAAAACGACCATGGAAATGCTGAAGACCAGTACTATTCCAAGCAGGAGGACCAGCCTTCTGATGGTGGATACGGTCCTTATCAGACCCGGCAGGAAGTCCTCTCCGTATACGGTCTCCCTCACCCCTTCCATGGCTGAAACAGCCCGGGAAACGCTTTCCATCACATTTTCCCTGCCTGCCTGGTCACTGAAGGTTACCTGAAGGGAAGCCGGGAGGCTGAAATCGCTTCCCATCACTTCGAGAAGGTCCGAATGCTCAGGTAGCTCGGAGCGGAAAAGGGCTTCTGCCTCCGCGGGGGACACATAGTAAACGGACTGTACCCCCTGGATGCCGGCGATGAGATCCCCTATCACCCGGGCCTGTGCCTCGGTAACCCCGCTGTCAAGGAACACCTCCATGCCGATGGCGCCCCTCTCCCTGTCCATGAGGTTCTGAAGGTTGTACGAGATTATCAGGAAAGTATCGAAGACTACGAAGGCCAGGGAGACCATGAGAAGGGTAACAAGTCTGGATCCGGGCCTGTGCCTCAGGTTCAGGGAGGTCTCGCGAAGGGCCTCCTTGATCATGCTCATTCGCCGTCCTCCAGTTCAGCCCATCTGTCCGCGCCGCGGAGGACGCCCCGCTCCAGGAAGAGGAACCTGCCCTTTCCAGGGGGGACCTGCCTGGGATCGTGGGTGGCCATAATCACCGTGGTCCCCCCCCGGTTGATCTCCAGCAGAAGGTCTATCACCTGCCGGGATACCTCCGGGTCAAGGTTTCCAGTGGGTTCGTCGGCGAGGAGGAGCACAGGATGGTTCACCATGGCCCTGGCTATGGCAACCCTCTGCTGCTCTCCTCCGCTGAGCTGATGGGGATAGGAGTTCCTCCTGTGGCTGAGCCCCATCCTCGCAAGAAGGGCTATGACCCTCTTCCCCACTATCCTATCCCCCGCTCCGCAGACCAGCAGGGGAAGGGCGACATTCTCGAATACGGTCCTTTCCGGGAGAAGCCTGAAATCCTGAAAGACGATGCCTATCTTCCTTCTCAGAAGGGGCAGCTGTCTTCTTCCGGTGGTATCCGAGCTGAACCCGGCAACCTCCACCACTCCGGTGTCCGGCCGGTCCCCCATCCAGATAAGTCTGAGAAAAGTGGTCTTCCCCGCCCCGCTGGGCCCGGACACCACAAGGAACTCCCCCTGCTCCACCGATACGTCTATCTTGTCGAGGGCTGGCCACCTGCCGTAGCTGAGCCTTACCGAGCGCATTGTCAGAAGCACGGTGGCTCGCTCCTCTCGATCACCTCGTAGAGGGAGGTCCGTTCCTTTCTGGGAACGCTTTTCGTTTCCGGAACGGAGACGACCCTGACCTTGATGGTCGCACCGTGGGGCTGAACCAGGGTTATGACACTGCCCTCCGACACAGGGGTGGATGCCTTCACGGTTCCGCCGTCGATCTGAACCGCGCCGGCGGAAATTGCCTTCCCAGCAATGGAACGAGTCTTCAGGAGACCTGAGACCTTAAGGAAAAGGTCAATCCGCATCGCCGCCGCCGGTGTTGATCCTGACGGGGATCTCGCCAGCCAGGGAATCCACCATTTCGTCGTAATAAGAGTTCCAGACAACCGACTGAAGCATAGCCTGCAGCTCATCATCCCCGAAGGAGGCCCAGTCGTTCTCACCCGCCTGTTCCCTGATGAAAAGGGCCACCGCCATGCCCTGCTCCAGGGCGACCGGTTCGGAGATGTCACCGGGCTGAAGGTCAATGACAGCTTCCCTGAGCGCCCCGTCCCAGTTGCCGGTGTTCACCGTTCCGATGTGTCCTCCGGTGGCCTCGGTCTCGGGATCAGCACTGTACTCCCTTGCCAGGTCCGCAAAGTCGGCGCCGGACATTGCCAGTTCCCTGATATCCCATGCCCGGGCGAAGGTTGAGTCCAGATCAGCCTGAGCAGGGCTCACCATCCTGAGTATGTGGCTGGCGCGGACCCTCTCTCCGTCAACATCGGTGAGCTTGACCAGATGTATCCCGAACGGGGTCCTGAACGGGCCGGCTATCTCACCGGGCTCCAGGGCGTATACCTGGGTCTCGAAGGTTGCTGTCATGTCACCGGGGCCGAACCAGCCCAGATCTCCTCCCATTGAGGCGGAGCCGTCCTGGGAATACTGAACCGCAGCGGCGGAGAAGGTCGTCTCCCCGCTCTCGATTGCAGCCCTCAGCTGGGAGAGAAGGGTCTCCTCCTCTTCGGCTCCTCCGGGGAGCACAGGCAGGTATATCCAGCTGAGTTCCCTGGGGGCCAGGACCTTTTCCACTGCCTCGGGGTGCTCCTGAAAATAGGCCGCGGGATCCAGGGGAAGGGCGCTCATGACCCTTCCTGCCCTGGTCCTTATGTAGTTCTCCACGGCGAGCCTGTCGCACATAATGGTGCCATAGCTCGACCTGAGCGAACATAC
>CAYLXG010000076.1:8800-12529 GCA_964387445.1 uncultured bacterium | reverse complement strand
GTCGCAACCTTCTCGGCCTTTTCAGCGGGTCTGATAGCCTTCATCACCGACTATGCCTATTCCGAAACCCTGACCTGGGCGCGGATACCGCTGCTCTCCCTGGCATATGCCTGGCTAACGGTCCTCCTGGTCTCGCTGTCATGGAGATCCAGATATCTCACCGTTGCAGCTTCGGCCCTCACCACGGGACTGTATCTCTTCTTCCTCAGCGGTCTCACCTCCGGCGGTAACGGATGGTTCTCCGCCATTGCCCTTCCCGTGGTGACCTTCGCCGCTTTGATCTCCATTCTCGTAACGGCGGTCAACGGGCTGTTCAACCTTTCCTTCATGGGAAGGCTGTCATCGATCATTGCGGGAATCGCCCTGTTCACTGTGTTCATCGACCTGACAGTTACACCTGGTGTCACCTGGTCGCTGATCACCGCGTCGGGGGCAGTTCCCCTGATCGTATTCCTCGCAGGCCTGGAAAAACGGCTCAAAAGAAAGGGCTCCAGCCTGGAGAAATACTTCCACACGTAGGCTGAACCCTGAAAAGAACATCGATCTGGAAGGATGGTGAACCCTTGAAGACATGGATAGTGCTGGCGGTCTGGATAGCGGTATCATTGAGCGCAGGCTTCATAGGTTCCAGGTTTCCCCCGGGGGAATGGTACCAGGGGCTGGAAAAGCCATCATGGAATCCCCCTTCCTGGGTGTTCGGCCCGGTGTGGACCCTTCTCTACATCCTGATGGGGATCGCGGTCTGGCTGGTATGGAAGGAACGTGGCTTCTCGACAGGCGTGTACCTGTTCATTGCGCAGCTGGTACTCAACGCCGTGTGGTCATGGCTCTTCTTCGGGCTCAACAGACCCGACCTGGCATTCTACGAGATCGTCGTTCTCTGGTTGCTCATTCTGCTGACCATGATGGTGTTCTGGAGGGTACGACCCGCAGCTGGAGCCCTTTTCATACCCTATCTGCTCTGGGTGAGCTTCGCTTCGGTTCTTAACCACACTCTCTGGAAGCTGAACGGCTAACGAGCCGTAACCGCCAGATTCCGGCGTGCGGATGGACAAGGCTCAGCTCATGGATCAGCAGATCCGGGGCAGCAGTTCGCCCTGGGGAATGTCCACCATCCTTCTGCCTCCTATGTCGGTACTCAGTATCAGACGGCCGGCTTCATCGGTTACCTCGCCGATGACCGCTGCCCCTGCTCCCTCCGGCATCTCCCTCCAGGCGGATACTATGCCCGGGGCCGCATCCGGTGAGCCCTCGAGGAGCATGCGCCCCTCGGAGGCCACATGCAGAAGGTCTATTCCCAGTATCTCCGATACTGCCCTGGCTCCGGGATCATAGGGAATGGCACTCTCAATCAGCTCTATCCCGAAGGAGCCTTCCTCCACGATCTCGCCCAGAACGGAAGCCAGGCCTCCCCTGGTGGGGTCGCGCATGAACCGAACGGCATCTGCCCATTCCGCCGCCCTGGCCACAAGCCTGTGTACCGGAGCGGAGTCGCTTCTCAGGGTTCCCCTTACCGAGAGCCCCTCCCTGGCCGCCATCACAGCCATCCCGTGGTCTCCCAGGGTTCCGCTGGTTATGACCATGTCTCCCCTTCGTATACGCTGCACGCCCAGCTGAAGGGAATCGATCTTCCTTCCTATGCCCGCGGTGTTTATGTAGAGGCCGTCGCACTGCCCCCTGGCCACCACCTTGGTGTCGCCGGTGACCACCTGAACCCCCGCCTCCCCGGAAGCCTTCTTTACCGAGTCGAGGATCCGGCGCAGCAGGGCCATTTCCATACCCTCCTCGATTATCAGTGCCAGGGAGAGCCACAGGGGGACCGCCCCGGAGACCGCAAGGTCGTTCACCGTTCCGTGCACCGCAAGGCAGCCGATATCTCCACCGGGGAACTCCAGCGGACTCACCACGAAGCTGTCGGTGGAAAAAACGATCGCTTCCCCTGGGGAGTCCAGGAGGGCTCCGTCGGGAAGGCCCTGGAGCGGACCGCCCTGGGCGAACCTGGTCACTATCTCCCTGTCTATAAGGCTTCTGGAGAGCCTGCCTCCGCCGCCGTGTCCCAGGAGTATCCTGTCAGCATCTTTCAAGAGATCACCTCGAATACCTGTAGTGGGCGGCGCAGCTCCCCTCGGAACTAACCATGCATGGCCCCACGGGAAACGCCGGTGTGCACTCCCTGCCCATCAGGGGGCACTCACCGGGAAGCAATATTCCCCTGAGCACCTCGCCGCAGCGGCACCTGGGGTCGGGGCTTCCTCCGGTGGTGGTCACGCCGTGCCTCTTTGCCGCGTCGAAATCACAGTACGCTTCGTTCAGTTCCAGCCCGCTGCCGGGAATGGTGCCGATGCCCCGCCAGGAGGCGTCGGCGGGCTGAAGATACCTGTCCATAAGAGCCAGGGCCAGGGGATTCCCCCCGGGTCTCACCACCCTGGAGTACTGGTTCTCCAGCCGGGGGCACCCGTCCGCCAGCTGCTGGAGAAGGCCCTTTACCCCCAGGAGTATGTCCAGGGGTTCGAAACCGGCGATCACCGAGGGCAGCCGGTGTGTCTCCACGAACCCCCGGTAGGCTTCCGAGCCGATAATGGCGGAAACATGAGCTGGAAGGAGGAAACCGTTCACCGCCACCCTGCTGTCCGCCGCCAGGGCCTCAAGGGCGGGGGGAACCAGTTTGAAAGCGGTGAGGACCGTGATGTTCCCCAAACCATCCCGGGAAGCCCTCTTCACTATGGAGATCACAGGCGGCACAGTGGTTTCGAAACCTATTCCCAGGAAAACGATCTCGTCACCGGGATTCTCTTTGGCCAGAGTCACCGCTTCCATGGGTGAGTAGCACACATGAACCCGGGCTCCCTCGCTCCTTGCGTCCGCCAGGGTGGCGGTGCTTCCCGGCACCTTCAGCATGTCGCCGAAGGTGGCTATGACAACGCCCCGCCCTGCAAGCTCCACAGCGGCGTCTATGTATGCGGCGTCGGTTACGCACACAGGGCAGCCCGGGCCGCTGAGCAGGCTCACATTGTCCGGCATTATACGCCTTATGCCGTACCTGCCGATGGACATGGTGTGGCTGCCGCAGACCTCCATGATCCTGGGGTTCAGGCCATTCTGTTCAAGTATGGAGGCGATGGCCCTGATGTCTTCCGTTATTGCGGCGGCGGCGCCGCCGCCGCGGAATCCGTCGATGTATCTCATGTGGGGCGGGGGGCGCTTCCCCGGATGTCCGCAAGCTCCTGAAAGAGCTCCAGCCGGGAATCGGCCTCCTCCCTGTCCAGCTTCTCTATGGCGAACCCCGCGTGGACTATCACGAAGTCGTCCACCTGGGGATCCTCCACAAGGGAAAGGTCCACATGGTAGGCAATGCTCTCAAGTTCGCATACGCCGGTTCCATCCTCAAGCATTTCAGTTATCCTCATTGGTACAGCCAGGCACATGTCAGTTCATCCTCCGGGTTCCGTATACCTGCCCCAGGGAGATGCCTCCGTCGTTGGGAGGCACCAGCCGGTGGGAGTACACTTTCATCCCCTTTTCCCTCAGGCCCCCGGCCAGTCCGGCGGTGAGGTACCTGTTCATCATGACACCCCCGGAAAGCACCACCGGGAGGTCTCCCTTCCGGTGGGCGGCGAACACCGCCATTTCAAGGGCCGCCTCTATCATGGCCCGGTGGAAACGGGCTGCCCAGCGGGGCATCTCCCCCTTCCCCGGAAACTGCTTGAATGGTGCAGGAGATCTTTGTTT
>CAYLXG010000076.1:0-8790 GCA_964387445.1 uncultured bacterium | reverse complement strand
CCGGCCTTTCCCCGTGGAGAGCGCGGAAGAGAGGGGCGGTATCCACTGTGAGAAAACCTTCCTTCACAATAAGTTCGATGTGGTCCTCCCTGTGATCTCCACCCCGGGCTTTCATTGCCTCCGCCTCAAGGAGTATTGCCGCCTGACCCTCGTAGCTTATCCTGGCCGGGCTCGTTCCCAGCCCCGCTGAAAAGGCGTCGAAGACCCTTCCCGCCGAATGGGTGGTGAAGGTGTTCAGCCCCCGCTCCCACTGTGTCCTCCATATGTCCAGTTCGTCCTGCTCCACACCCAGCCGGGATGCCCAGTCGCCGTCCACCTCCAGACCGGCCCCCCAGAACCTGGCGATGAGCTGAAGCGCGGGCCTGAGGACCGCTGCGTCACCCCCGATGAGTTCCGAGGGAGCCAGGGTGCCCAGTCGTTCCCAGCCGCCGCCGTCAACATGCATAAGCTCGCCGCCCCAGATGGTTCCATCGGTTCCCAGACCTGTGCCGTCGAAAACGATGGCGATGGCCTCCTCCAGCCGGTGTTCGCACATCACCGACAGGGCGTGGGCGTGGTGATGCTGAACCTCGGCCACCGGAACTCCCAGTTCTTCCGCCAGTTTCCTGCCCAGCCTTGTGGACTGCATGTCAGGGTGAAGGTCAACTGCTATGAGCTCGGGAACCCTGCCGAAGTACTCGGGAAACTTCCGCGCCACCAGTTCAAGGCCGTCCAGAGCTTCAGGGGTCTCCAGGTCGCCGATGTGGGGGGAGAGAACTGCCTCGTCGCCGAATCCAAGACATACCGTGTTCTTCAGCCCGGCTCCCATGGCCAGCACCGTTCTCTCCAGCGGGCTGCCCATGGGAATGCTTTCCGGGGCGTATCCCCTGGCCCGTCTCCAGAGCTGCACTTCAGAGCCGTTCACAACCGCCAGGGAATCATCGTTCCTCAGGTTGATCCCCCTGTCGTGGCAGAGGAAGTGGTGTGCAATTCCCGAAAGCCTTGCGAAGGCCTCTTCGTTCCCGATGCAGATTGGCTCCCCTCCCCTGTTGCCGCTTGTCATCAGCAGGAAGTCGAAGGGCGGCACAGTGTCATCGCCGGTGGGGTTCGCCAGGAGGGCATGGAGAGGGGTGGTGGGAAGCATCACCCCGAGGTTTCCCAGCCCTGGGGCGAGAAGGTCCACCGGGAGGGTGGTGCCGTCCCTGGTGCGAAGCACCACTATGGGAGCCTGGGAGGAGGCGAGGAGTTCCCTCTCCTCCGGGGAGACAATGCACTCCCTCTCTATGATCTCCATGTTCCTGCCCATTACCGCGAAGGGCTTGTGGGGACGATGCTTGGCCTTCCTGAGCCCTTCCAGGGCGGAGCGGTTGAAGGCATCTGCGGCCAGGAGGAACCCGCCCAGCCCCCTCACAGCAACGACAAGGCCTGACTGAATGGCCTTCCTTGCCTCCGCCAGGGGATCCTCAACGGGTATCCTTTCACCCTTCGAGCCGGTCCAGAAAAGGACGGGACCGCAGCGGGGGCAGGCAATGCTCTCCGCGTGAAAGCGCCTGTCCGATGGATCGGTGTACTCCCCGAGACATGTGCTGCAGAGGGGGAAGCTCTTCAGCGCCGTTCTCTCCCTGTCGTAGGGCATGGCCTCCACCACCGTGTAGCGCGGGCCGCAGTTCGTGCAGGTGGTGAATGGATATCGGTAGAACCGGGATTCCCGGTCGAAGATCTCCTTCATGCAGTCTGGGCACACCGCCAGGTCCGCCGGTATGGAGATCCTCATGGCCCCTTCCGAGGAGCTGTCCAGTATCCTGAACCCTTCGGCTGCGGACCCCGTGTCAATTGGAACCCGGCTGATGATCCGGACCTCTTCCAGCCTCGCCTTCGGCGGAAGTTCCCCTTCAAGCCTCTGGATGAACCCGTCCACCGCCCCGGCTGGACCGTCAAGGGCTATCCTCACGGTGCCGGACTGGTTCCGGACCCAGCCCGTGAGCCCGGCCCTGGAAACAGCCCTGGCGATTGACGGCCTGAAGCCGACTCCCTGGAGAATACCCTTCAGATCTGCTGTGAGACGAACGAACTCATCCGTCAGAGTCCCAGCTCCTTTTTCAGGGTCCTTTCCAGCACATCACGCTTTATTGGCTTCTGGAATACCCCTGTGAAGGAAAGATCAGCATAGCTGGTGTTGTTCCTGAGGGTGTCCCCCACCGAACTGAGCAGGTAGACGGGAACGGTGCAGCCCGCAAGCTTAAGGTCCCTGGCAAGCCCCGACCCGGAGTCCACCTCCTCCATCATCATGTCGGCTATCACCAGATCAGGGTTCTCGGACTTGAACTTCTTCAGCCCCTCCTCGGCGCTGGAGGCGCACAGGGCTGTGCAGCCCAGGTTCTCAAGAAGGATCTGAATGGACTCCAGCACATCGGGATCGTCATCCACGCACAGTACGACGCGTTTTCCATCTTTCATTCCAATTCCTCGCTTTCAGTTCCGAACCTTTCGGCAAGTCCGGAAAGATCATCCTCTTCTATGGCCTTCCCAACCGATGCAAGGGCGGCTTCCAGGTTCATCCGGGCCCCGGGGGACAAGCCCTCGCCGAACCGGTTGAACTCGTACCCCCTGATCCCAAGCATGAATGCCTCCGCCCTGCTGGACATCAGCTCTTCTGCCAGGGCCATCAGCGCTTCCGCGCTTATGCTGTGGGAAGAAAAACTCATGTGTGCCTTCGGCACCACTCTCCGGAAACGGAAGGGCTCCCGGCACGACAGGTCGGCGTCGGCGAACACCACCGCCTGATGGGCGGCTATCTGTGCCGAGTCTTCCACCGAGAGCTGGTAGTTGGAGTCAACCGTGACCCCAGGGAGCCCGAGCTTCTCGATCCGCTCGGCGAAGGCCGGCCCCAGGCCGTCATCCAGACGGCCCGGGTTTCCGTACCCGAATACCAGGATCCTCTTTCCGTCACCTGTCATGGCATCACATCAGTTCAGGTGGATCTTGTGGCCAATGTTTCACCGGTATGGTCAACGACGCTCACGGTGAGGGGCATTTTGCCCAGTGCGTGGGTGGCGCAGGAGAGACAGGGATCGTAGGCCCTGATGGCCACCTCCACATGGTTCAGAAGACCCTCGGTGATCTCGGTCCCGGACAGGTATTTCTTCGCCACGCCCTCCACCGCCAGATTCATGGGTACGTTGTTGCTGGTGGTGGAAACGATCAGGTTGCACATGGTCACCTGGTCATTTTCATCCACCCGGTAGTGATGGAAGAGCGTTCCCCTGGGAGCTTCGATGAGACCCACTCCCTCCGGGCGCCTGTCACCCTTAACCACAAGGTCCTCGCCCTGGAGGTCGTCGTCGTTGAGAAGGTCCCTGATCTTCTCGGCGGAGTGCAGCACCTCTATCATCCTGGCCCAGTGGTAGGCCATGGAGATGTTGTTGGGCTTACCGTTGGTAACGGCCATGAACTCTTTCCTGGCGGCTTCCGCTTCCGGGGTGTCGATGAAGTCGGCGGTGTTCACCCTTGCCAGGGGGCCTACCCGGTACCATCCCTTTTCCGTTCCCAGTTCCTTCAGGAAGGGGAACTTCATGTAAGACCAGTCCCTGACCTCCTCGGCGATGATGTGGTGGTAGTTCTGGTAGTCGAAGTGGTCCACAACCTTGTTGCCCTCCGAATCGATCATCCGGATGCCGCCGTGGTAGAGGTCCATTGCGCCGTCGTCCCTTATCAGGGAGAGGTGGTTCGAGTCGAACGATCCGAAGTCCGAGAGGTTCTCCAGGTGTTCAACGGTGTAGTCTTTCGCGATCTTCAGGGCTCCCCGGGACCACTCTATCTGCTGGTCGATGTCCTTCAGCAGTGAATCCCTCTCGGCTATGGTGAGGTTCTTGTTTATGCCTCCGGGGATCGCGCCTGTTCCGTGGATCTTCTTGCCGGCGGTGACCTTGATTATCTCCTGGCCGTACTTGCGCATCATCACGCCCTGCACCGCCAGTTCAGGGTACTTCTTGATCACGCCTATCACGTTGCGCACCGCAGGGTCGGCGTCGAACCCGAAGAGCAGGTCCGGCGACACCAGGTGGAAGAAGTGAAGGGCGTGGGACTGGTAGGTCTGGCCGTAGTGCATCAGCCTGCGCATCTTTTCCGCTGTGGGGGTCAGGCGGTCGGCGCCCACTATCACGTCCATGGCCTTCGCCGCGGCCAGATGGTGGGAAACCGGGCAGATGCCGCAGAGGCGCTGCACCGTAACGGGCACTTCCCAGTAGGGACGGCCCTGTATGAAACGCTCGAAACCGCGGAACTCAACTATGTGCAGGCGGGCCTGGGTTACCTGCCCCGCCTCATCGAGATGTATGGTGACCTTTCCGTGTCCCTCGACCCTGGTCACCGGCTCTATCACAACCTTGTTAATTACTCCCAAGGTGATCCTCCTTTGTCGCGTCAGTCATACTTGATGACTTCATAGGGAAGGTCCATCGGCTTGTTCTCAAGCAGCGCCACCAGCGCCTGCCACAGTATCTCCGCATTGGGGGGGCAGCCCGGCAGATGGTAGTCCATCTTCACCACTTCGTGGCATGGATAGACCCTGTCGAGGATCAGCGGAAGGTTCTCGTCCCCTGGGATGCTCCCCGAGGGGTTGTATACCGTGGGACCATTAAGATAGGCTTCGTCAAGGCACTCCTTCAGGGGAATGTTGTTCCGCATGGCGGGAATGCCGCCCATTATGGCGCATTCTCCCACTGAGATCAGTATGTCGCAGTTCTCCCTGAAGTACTGAAGATTGTGTACGTTCTCCTCGTTGCAGCAGCCGCCTTCGATGAGGCCCACGGCGCAGCGTCCGGAGAACTTCTTGATGTCGTCCACCGGGGACTTGTCGAAGTCCACCAGGTCCACGAGCTTGAGGATGCGGTCATCTATGTCCAGCAGCGACATGTGACAGCCGAAGCACCCTGCCAGTGACGCAGTAGCTATTTTGGGTTTTGCCATATCGTTACCTCGACCTTACCTGTTTGATTCAGCCCTGCGGGCTTCTATATCGGAGCCGATCGGCTGCTTGTCGTACTTGCGCTGTCCAATGGGCACCGAATACCCGACGCCCTTCCTGAGGATCGCCCCCACGGGACAGTTCTCGATGGCCTTGTCCGTGACGGATACGTCGGTGGCGGACAGGTCAGTGTCGGAGTTGAAGGCGACCTTCTTGTGAAGCCCCCTTCCAACGAACTGGAAAACGTTCTTGCCGTCCAGCTCCTTGGAGGACCTCACACACCTTCCGCAGAGTATGCACCTGTTGTGGTCGATGTAGATGTCGGGGTGGCTGGCGTCCACATCGTGCTCGTTGAACATGTAGGGATACTTGGGGGCGAGCATCCCCAGCCTGTACCCCAGTGCCTGCAGCTCGCAGTTGCCGCTCTTCTCGCAGAAGGGGCAGTAGTGGTTGCCTTCCACGAAGAGCATCTCGATGATGTTGACCCTGACCTGACGAAGCTGCTCGGTGTCGTTCTCCACGATCATGCCCGGGGTCACCGGCTGTGTGCAAGCCGCCTGGGGCCTGTCATTCACCAGAACGGTGCATACCCTGCAGCTCCCGAAGGGGCTCAGGTCATTGTGGGCGCAGAGCCGGGGGATGTAGATCCCCGCCGCGTCCGCCGCCTGCATGATGGTCTGACCCGGGGTTGCCTCTACCTCAACACCGTCGATGGTGAACCTGATCTTTTCACTCATGTTCAACCCCTTCTCAGTCTGTGTAGATCACGGACTTGCGTCCCTGAAGTTCTTCACCGGCGGCAAGCGCCTTGTGGATGTCAAAGGTGGGCTGCATGCCGTCGGTGTTCTTCCTCACCAGCTTCTCATACTCGCCCCGGAAGTTCCTGAGGGAGGAGAGTATGGGGTTCGGCGATGTCTGACCGAGACCGCAGCGGCTTGCGAAGGCAACGGTTTCACCCAGCTGCTGAAGGTAGTCCAGGTCCTCGGGCGCTCCCTGGCCCTTCATGATAACCTCGAGACGCTCCTTCAGGAGTTCGTTCCCGGCCCTGCACGGGGTGCAGTAGCCGCAGCTCTCCTCGCAGAAAAACTCCATGAACTCGTGGGCTATCATCAGGGGGTTCCGTTCCTCGCTGAATATCATCACGGAACCGCCGGTGGCTATGTCGTCGTAGCAGATGGTCCTGCAGAAGTCTTCCCTGCCGATCAGCTGACCGGAGGGCCCCCCGATCTGAACTGCGTAGGGGTTCTCCGCCCCGGCCTTCTCAAGCATTTCGCAGACCTGTATTCCGAAGGGAAGCTCGTAGACCCCGGGCCTGGTGCAGTCGCCTGATATGCTCAGCAGCTTCGTTCCCGTGGAACCCCTGGAACCCATCTCGGCGAACCATCCCGCGCCCTTGTCGATGATCTGGGAGACGCAGCAGAAGGTCTCCACGTTGTTCACTGAAGTGGGCTTGGTGAGGTACCCCTTCTGGGCCGGGAAGGGCGGTCTGTTCTTGGGATCGCCCCTTAACCCCTCGCAGGAGCTTATCAGGGCGGTCTCCTCGCCGCAGATATATGCACCGGCGCCCATCTGGATCCGTATGTCGAAGCAGAAGTCCTCCCTGCCCAGGATGCAGTTGCCCAGCAGGTTCTTCCTTCTGCGCTCCGCCAGCACGCTCTCCAGGAAGGGCCGCAGATAGGCGTACTCCCCCCTGAGGTAAACCACACCTGTCCCGGCTCCGATGGCGTAGCCGGCGATGGTCATTCCCTCGAACATCATGTCGGGTCTCTCTGTAAGGATGACCCTGTCCTTGAAAGTTCCGGGCTCTCCCTCGTCGGCATTGCAGATGACCACCTTCTCGTGGCCGTCGGCGGCCCTGGTGAACTCCCACTTCATGCCTGTGGGGAAACCAGCTCCTCCCCTTCCACGGAGACGGGCGGTCTTAACGTCCTTTATCACTTCCACCGGGGACATGGACAGGGCCTTGTGGAGGGCCTTGCCCTGCTCCAGTTCGGCGAAGATCACCGGCCCCCGTTCCCTGATGTTGTTCATCACCATGGACTTCACCAGCGGATGGGCGTTGTTGCCGTCTCCCATGAGGTGTGTCAGGTTATCCTCGCTGCCGCCGGCCTTCAGCGCCCGAACGATCTCCCTTGCGGAATCGCTGGAGAGCCTTGTCATCATCTTGTCGTTCACGAGGGCGGCGGGAGCCTGATCGCACATTCCTATGCAGGGGGTCCACTCCAGGGTGAACCTGCCGTCCGGGGTCGATTCTCCGAACTCGATGCCCAGCTCTTCCCTGAAGGCGTCGGCCACCTTTTCCACACCGTGCAGCTTGTCGATCACATCGTTGCACAGCCTTATCACGAAGGTGCCCTTCCGCTTTTCCGAGAGGAAGGAGTAGAACGAGACCACGCTCTCCACCTCCACCCTGTGCGAGCCGACGGCACCGGCGATAAGGTCCATCGCCTCGCCGGACACGTGGCCGAAACGGCCCTGCACCTCGCGCACGATGTCCATCATCCGCGTGGGATCATTGCCGTAGAGCCCGCAAATGTCCCCTACGGTTCTTTCCAGGTTATTCGCCATTCAATACCTCACCTCTGTTCGATTGGCTCTGACTCTCTGGCTGATATCAGGTCAATTCCGGGTAAAAAGTTCCCGGGAAACGGAATACGGATCGGATGGACGAACCATCCCGTTATGCCCGGCTGTCCAAACCCATTACCGGGCCATTCACCACATCAGCCCATAACATGTAAGACTTGCGGCGGATTTCAAATAGCCCCGGATCGGTCAATCCGCCGCCACGCTCTCTCCTGCGACACTGCCCGGCCTCTGCTGGAGCCTTCCGAGCAAACCGTATATCTCAGCGGCGGCGGGGGAACCGGTTATGTTCTTCCGGAACTCCCGGGAATCGATCGAGGATATGTGCCCTTCCAGGGCCTTCACCGCCATCCGGGCCTTTTTCAGGGCCTCCTCCGGCTGCCCCTTCTTCTCAAGACATCCCGAAAGCTCCGCCAGGAACTCGGCCAGGTCGAGGGAGGGAGAGCTTCCACTGAGCTCGATGGCCCTCTCAAGCAGGCGGCATGCCTCGTCGAGGCAGCTCGGATCCCCATGGTTCCCGTACCCCTTGATAAGTATCCTGGCCCTGGCAGCGTAAATGGTCTTCATGATTCGGTCGCCCATGCCAAGGGCTGTTTCGTTATTCTCCAGGGCGTTCAGCATCTCCTCAGCCTCCTGGAACCTGCCCCTCTCCGCAAGGGCCAGGACAAGGTTTACCTTGGAGACCACGGACATCCTTCCCAGACCGAGCTCATCCCCCAGTTCGGCTGCGTATCGAAGGTGTTCCTCGGAGGACTGGAGTGATCCCTCCTTGAGGTCAAGTATTCCCAGGTGGCAGTGGGCCCACACACCGAAACGCTTCGTTCCCGTTGCCTCCACCAGTTTCAGGCACCTGTCGAAGTATTCCCTCGCCGTTCTCCCCTCGCCGGCATTGTCATAGGCCTGACCGAGGTTCACCAGGGCCACCATCATGGACTGCATGTCGCCTGTTTCGGTGAGCACCTCGATGGCTTCCTCCAGTATCCGTATCCTGCTGGCGTAGAAAGATGTGGCCGAGAGGGAACTTGCGGTGGCGAGCAGGGCCTTCGCCTCTCCGGTGCGGTCGCCCCGCTCCCTGCAGATCTCCACCGCTTTTCGGCATTCGTCGGCCCCTCTGCCGGCGCCGTCGGCGGTGGAGAGCAGTATGAACCCGTGCCTTCTGTAGTAGTTGGCCAGGAGCCTTGCACGGAGCACGTCATCGCTGATGGCTTCGATCTCTTCCAGAGACCGCTGCAGGATCTCCAGGGCAAGATCGGTGGACC
>CAYLXG010000075.1:0-12567 GCA_964387445.1 uncultured bacterium | reverse complement strand
GATACCGATACAGGGGTGGACACGGGAACCGGTGGCGATTGGGGTATCGATCCGCCTCCGCCGGTCACCAACGGGCACCTGAAGGGTATCACCACAGCAGCGTCAGCCATCATTCCGCCGGAAAAGGTGTTTCCTGAATGTCTTGAAGGCCATGAAGGTCCTGTGCCTTTCGTCGGGGTCGAAGAGGCTTCTCCATGCCTTTTTGATGATGTAGCCCGGTCTCAGGTAGAACCTTCTCCTGGCATGGTCGCAGAACTCCACCAGCTGGTCAGGGGTCATGTCGGGGGTTCTCACCACACAGGCATGGGTGCCGTCCTCCTTCAGCCAGTCACGCCAGCTTGAGGCGGCCAGAAGACCCTCCCTGCTCACGCTTTCGTAGGCCTCCGTTCCAGGGTAGACCATCAACGGGTAGAACTGCGCAGTGTCCAGCTTAAGGGAGAGGGCGAAATCCAGCGTTGTCTCAGCGGTCCTTCTCGTCTCGCCCGGAATGCCGAAGAGGAAGCAGCCGTGGACAAGAATACCGGCGCTGGAGGCGTCACGGGCGAACTGCCTCATCCGCCGGGTGGAGATGCCCTTCCTCATCGCGGCGAGGATCTCGTCGGACCCGCTCTCGAAACCCACGCACACCGACCTGAGACCGGCCCTGCGGCACAGCTTCAGGGTGTCAAGGTCCACCGATGCCCTCATGTTGCAGGTCCAGGATATGCTGACCCCTCTTTCCAGCATCTCCCCGGCCAGTGCCCTGAGCCGGGCTGTATCCGCGGCTATTGTGTCGTCCTCGAAGAACACAGCCCTTACCTCAGGCATGTTCTCCTGGACCCAGAGCATCTCATCCACGACGTTCGAGGCTGACCTGCTCCTGTACACCCTGCCGGTGAGGGTTTGTGGAAAAACGCAGAAGGTGCACATGTTGGGGCAGCCCCTCCCACCCATGATCATCACCTGTGGGTGGAGGGCGTTGGGGTTGTTGTATTTCACAACAGGCAGATGCCTGGAGTAAACGGAACTTACGAAGGGAAGAGAATCAAGATCGGTCAAACAGCCATCCGGGGGCGTCACTGTGACGCCCCTGCCCAGAGGTTCCCTCACTGCGGTGCCCGGGATCCCCTCCAGGGGAAGTGATTCCGATATTGCCCCGGCCACCGCCAGAAGCGGCCCCTCGTACTCGCCGATGATAACGCCGGCGAATCGCTCCCCCAGCTGGATTGTTTCCTCTGGAAGGGCGGATGGATGGGTTCCGGTGAGGAAGACAGGGCGATCGCCGGATGCCAGCAGATCAGCTGTTCGGACATCGCTGATTATCGAGGGAGTGGAGGTCTCGATCACCACCAGGTCAGGGGCGAAGCCGTCTATCCTGGCAATGGTCTCGTCCGTGTTCAGGTCCATGGCCGGAGAGTCGATGAACTGAACCTCATGCCCGGCCTGCTCCAGGGCTCCCACGGCATACGAGAGCCATATGGGATAGTAGAGCGTTCCGCTGCGGGTTACCGCCGGGCTTCTCTGCCCCCGGCTGAAGTGGGGAAGGAACGGCGGGTTCAGCGCGGTTATCTTCATCTGGAAAGGATCCCTTCGATGGTATTCAGTACGGTTTCCACTGAGATCTGCTCCATGCATCCTCTTCCCCGGGCACAGCCGGGGAAAACACTGTTGGAGTAGCATGGCGAACATACTGCCGGGGATGCAACGGGCACGATGGAGCCTCCGGGATAGAGCGCGGCAGGCTTCGTGGGCCCGAAGAGCACCACGGCGGGAACCGAGGCGGAAACGGCAAGGTGGGCCGGCCCGCTGTCGTTGCCGCAGAAAAGCGCAGCTCCTGCGATGAGCGCGGCGGTCTGACCCCAGGTGAGCTTCCCGGCCAGATGGATCCCTGGAACGCCGGCGATGTCAGGTGCATCATCCGGGCCTCCCACGACGAACACCCGGAAGCCCCTGGACATCAGCAAGGAGGATACGGCGTTCCACCTCTCCATGGGCCACCGCTTCTCGGGAACGAACTCCCTTGCATTCCTTCCGCCGCCGGGAGCCAGAACGGCGCAGGGAACTCCCTCAATAAGCTTACCGGCAAACTCCGACTCCCTTTCACTTACCGGGAATACAGGCGTCAGATCACCGGCTTCCACCCCTGCGATCCGGCAGTAGTCCGCCGCCGCGGGTTCCGCGAGACCGAACCCGACCGAAGGGTTCGATCCGCTGACGACCGGGCAGCCCGCCATGAATCTGGTCCACACCGCGGCTGCTCTGGATGAGCCGAGATGGATCGCCTTCTGAAAACGCCCCGTCCTGTTGGCCAGGGACCACCGGATGAGCTTGGGGAAACCGCATGGGGCCGGGGACAGCATTACCCCTGCCAGGCCGGGGAACCTTTCCCATACAGGTGCTGATGACGGGCCGGCAACCACGGTGACCGAATGCCCCGCCTGGACCAGACCCCTCACCGCGGGTGTGGCGAGCAGCGCGTCGCCGAAGGCGTGGGTCTTGACCGCCAGAACCCTCATGCCAGCCGTGCCCTCGAGCTGAAATACCTCAGCCCGATCAGTGAGGCAGTGAAAAGGGGTGCGTCCAGGGCGACCCTGTGTGGTGTGCCCGATGCGGTGAGCAGGTGCATGAGGATGTACCCTGCTATCACGCCGGCAAGGAACACGCCTTTCCTTCCGTATTTCAGGAGTCTGATGGTCCCCGCGGCGAAGAAAACCCCCACCCAGAAGAATGACAGCAGACCGAGCACCGTATGTGCCAGGGAGAAATCGTTCAGAGGGAAGGGCTTGAAGAACTCCACGAACCGGCATGCCGCCAGGTGCGCGAAAACCATTGGATTGGCCAGCAGGAACTCCCTCTGCCGCTGATAAAGAACGCTGTCCCTGTGGAACTCACCCTCATCCTGGAACTCCGGGAACTCGGCGAGTTCAGGCTTGCTGAGCCTTCCCAGCCAGGCGTTGCGCACCGGCCGATAGAGAAGGATGGTACCCTCCTGCTCGTCCTGGAAATGGTCGGTAAAGAACCGTCCATTGTACTCCCACATCTGTACCCCGCCCTGAAGGGGGATAAGCTGCCATCTGCCCATTGTCCGGTGATTCCTCGCCATCCATGGCAGCAGCGAAGCGAAGAACACCGCAAGGAGGAGCCCGGCGGGGACGAGTTTCCTGAGGCTGAATCCTCCGGCGACGAGAAAGACCGCCGCCAGCCAGAGGATCATCGGAAGCGCCGCCGGACGGATCATGAAGGTAGCACCCCATAGAAGGCTTGCAAGTAAGGCCCTTAACGCTCCGGGCCTCTCAAGGAACCTCATGGAAAGCACGAGGCCGGAAACGAACATAAGCGAGAAGAGGGCCTGTGTTGCGGGAATGGCCTCGAAATACATCTGAAATGGATCCAGGGCAAGGAAGACGCCAGCCGCGGCGTACCACCTTCCCCTGAGGAACCTTGAGGCCAGCCTCATGCCTGCGTAAACGGTAAGCACGCCCAGAATAAGCTGTATCGCAACTACTGCGTTCAGGTTGCCTGGAGAGGTAAGCGTGAAGATGAATGCAAGGAAAAAGGCGTAGCCCGGGACGAGGAAAGTGGTGGGCTGCTCAGGGATCAGCGCTCCGTAGAATCCCCCCGTCTCCCTGAAGAATTCCAGGGCTGCGTCCCTTCTTGGATCAGGATCGGACATCATCGACCGGGAGAGCATGAAGCCCCTGCCGGAGAGAATGTTCTCCGCCAGGTTAGCCTGAACCTCCCCCTCTCCCACCAGGAAGAATCCGGAAAGGGCAAGGTACAGCACCGCCAGCCTTGCCAGCAGTGCCAGAAGAAGGATGGCGGCGTCTAGGCTTTTCCTCTGCACCATTCACCGAACCAGTCGGACATGATAAGCTCCAGTTCTCCCGGCTGGCCCGGGGACCAGATCTCCTCCGCTGCCGGGTGCATCACCACTTCCGTCGCTCCCTCTGAACAGACGCCCGAGTACTTGCGGAGGTACTTCCCGTTGATCCTGCCGGATCTTCCGAACCCAAGCATGCGGTGGGTGGTGACCAGGTCCTTCTCCTCCAGTGCGGTCCGAAGGCTCTCTCCAAGTGAGTTGAGCTTGAGCCCCGACGGGAACCGCATGAGCTTGTCCGGAAGAACAGCTGTCCTGACCGTTCTTACACCGTACTCCCGGGCCAGGGATATCACCACATCCTGAAGGACAGGGACATGATGGAGGTGCCTGTGGCTGTCCAGTGCCGTTACCACTCCGCCTGTGGCCAGTATCCTCTCGATCTGGGCTGACCACTCGTCGTGGACCTTGTCCGCAATGCCGGTGTCTGCCCTGAGCCAGTGGGTGAAGGAATCTGGAAACTCGCTCCCCGGGAGAAGGAACGGCCCCCGGCAGCAGTCAAGATGTGCGGAAAGCCTTAGCCCTCCGGCCATGGCAAGGGCTACCGCTTCCTCCAGATGCTCCCCGGTTGCCATCACGCTTACCCGGTTAACGTTCCCGGAGGGCATGCAGCGCCGTATGGCCTCGTTAACCGCCGGATGCATGCCTCCGTCGTCTATGGTTACGGTTATCTCTCTCATACTCTCCTTACCTTAAGCAGCGTTCTTCTGAAGTTCCTGGGACCGAGAACGGTGCGAAGCGTTCGCAGTATCCTTGCGGGGTGTGCGTAGAACTTCCAGAACGCATTACTCTTCAGCTTCTCTATCTCTGCCGGGGTGATGCCGTCGAGACGGTAGACGCTTTTATGGAAACAGTCGAATTCCGAGTAGTCCGCGTCTATCATGTCCCGTGACATTTCCCAGAGCCCTGTGTGGGGAAAGGGTGTGGTGATGTCGAAAAGCGCGTCGTCGAAGGGTTCCGAGGCGGCGAATGAAATGGTCTGCTTCATCTCCTCGATGGTTTCACCGGGGGCTCCAAGCATGAAGTATCCCTGCACGAAAAGTCCCCTTGACCTGCACATCCTCAGTGCCCTTCGGACCCCTTCCACCGTGATGTCCTTGTGGTAGATATCATCCAGCACGCGCTGGGAAGCCGACTCCACTCCCATGTTAACCTTTGAGAGGCCCGCTTCCACCATTGAATCAAGAAGGTCCTCGGTGAGAAGATCGGCCCTTACGTTGCAGCACCACTTAAGGTTGAGATCATTCTCCAGCATTCCCCGGCAGATCTCCTTCACCCAGGCGTGGTCAACGATGAACGTGGAATCCTCGAACATGAAGGCGTTGATGGAGTAGGTTTCCTTCAAATGCTTCAGTTCAGCGATTATCGCCCCGGGTGAACGCTTCCGCATCTTCTTCCCGAATATTTCGGAGAGTGTCGGCTGACAGAAGGTGCATCTGTAGGGACAGCCCCTGGTGCCCATGATGGTGGTTCCCTTCAGGGAAGGGTCGACCCTGTCCATTGAGTACCATGTGTCGAAGTAACGGTCCATAACGAATATCGACCTGTCCGGAAGGGGAAGGGAGTCAAGATCCTCCGCCAGGAGCCTGCCGGGAACCAGGTGAGGCCCGCCGTCCAGCATGAAACAGGCCCCCGGGATCCTGTGGGGATCCTCGCCTGAGGTGATGAGTTCCATGGCCCGCTCGCCTTCGCCGGCGTAGACAAGGTCTGCACCAGTGGTGGTCAGCGTTTCTTCGGGGAGGACGGTTGCGTGGGGGCCTCCGATCATGAGATACGCCCCTGGAGCGTGCTTCCTCACCACGGGGACGGCCTGGAGCACCGCCTTTATCTGTGGGGTGACCACTGTTATGGAAACCGCATCCGGCTGGAACTCCTTCAGCATGCCGGCCAGATGTTCGAACGGCCTTGACTGGAAGGACATGTCGCAGAGCGCCGTTTCGGCCCCTGCGCCCCTGGCAACAGCTGAGAGCATTGCTATTCCAAGACTTGGCTGCCCTGATGGATATCTGGTCTCCGGGAACACGAAGAGTATCCTTTTCAGAGGGCGCATTCTCCGTCCTTTCCCATGCATCCGCACATGGCCATTCCAAGAAGGAACACCGAGTCCACAGGCAGCCGATACCTTACTCCGCCATGGGCGGCGGCGTGCAGCAGAAGATAAAGGATGAACACGGCGAAGAGGAAAACGGTTTCAGGGTGTCTTCTGTTCCGCCATAGTCCTATGGCTCCGAACAGGGCGATCCCGTAGAAAAGGAAACCGGCCGTACGGGCACCCTCTCCAAGGGTGCTTCCCCCCGGCGACAGGAACTCCCCAGCCCTGTCCCATGCCAGCCAGAGGATCATCCTGGGATTCCTCGACATGAACTCCCTGGCGGATTCCCCAAGCGCTGCGCTTCTGGCCAGTTCTCCCTGCAATGAATCGGTGGATGGGTAGCGAAGCAATTCTGGAGAATGCACGGGGATACCCTCCGGCAGGTCGATCCCCTCAAGCGCCAGGACCTCTGGATGATTGCGCATCCAGAGGTTCAGGGAGCCTTTTGTCGGCATCAGCACGGGAGCACCGAGTTCCACCGAGTTGCGGATCACCCAGGGGGAAACCGCGGCGGCGAATCCGAGCGCAATGAAAAGAAGACCTTTCCACCGCCTGCGCCAGGCCAGGTATGCCATCTCCAGCGGAAGAAGGAAGAGCGCGGTTGCCCTTACCAGGAAGAAAAGGCCGGTGAACAGCCCGGTGAGAAAACCGGAGCCTCTGCCCCTGGCACTGGAGAAGAGGAAGCAGAGGGATATCATCAGAAGGGCGAAGTGAACCGTTTCGGTCATGGCGTAGGCAGTGTAGTAAACATATGGAGGATACAGCGCCCAGAGGATGGATGCGGTCATTCCCGACAGCGGACCCCATACGTCGGATACCATCTTCCTTACGGCGAAGGCCCCGGCAAGGGCGAACCCCAGGTTGAGTGCGAAAACAGCCCCCGCCGTGATTCCGAATACCCGGAAGAACAGCGCCAGAAGAACCGAATATCCCGGCTCCATTACCGCCGTGGGGGTCTCCACCGGGGCCAGACCGAACATGTAGTCCCTGTCTTCCGTCCACACGCTGAGGGGATTCTCATCGGTGTTCCTGAGGTTCTTGGCCGCGCCGAGCTCCCTTGAGAAGGAGAGGCCGTAGCCATGATAGATCCTTCCGGCGGTGTGAAGGTAGAGGGCCTGATCCCTCCCGGGCGCCGGAAGCTCTCCGCCCAGGTATACGAACCACAGGAACCTGGGCAGGACAACCGCCGCCAGCAGAATGATCCCGGAACGGGGTGTCAGCCTTCGCAGAAAGGCAGTAAGCTCAGGTTCCCTCATGATCTTCTCCGCCGGTGGAGGATCGATGCCAGGAAGGCCCTTCCGTCGCGGGCAAGACCCCGGAAGCCGCGCAGTCTGAAGTGCTTCCAGAGAAGGGCCGGTATCCTGACCAGGGGTCTCCTCATCAGATAGCTCCTGCCTATTGTGCCCTGCGCCCAGTCCCGAAGCTCCTTCAGTTCCCCGTCGGTGAGATCCGTGAGGTTAACCAGGAGTTCGTCGGCGGCATTCATCGATGAAAGGAAACCCTCAAGGTCCCCGATGAGCCCGCGATCCATGGCTTCCTGAAAGATCGCGGTTCCCGGATAGGGAGTAACGAAGAGCATGGGCGCGGTTATGTCGGCCCTGCGGCAGAACTCCACCGTTTCAGCAACAGTCTCCCTGGTCTCGCCGAACATGCCGATAATGAAGCTTCCCTCGGCGTGTATCCCAGCTTCCTCGGTGAGCTTAATCGCCTCCAGGCACTGCTGCGATGTAACCTGCCTCCGCATTCTCTCCAGCATCATGTCGGATCCTGATTCGATGCCGTAGGAGATCCAGTCGCATCCGGCTTCCTTCATGGCCAGCAGCATCCCGCGGTCGACTGTGTTAACCCGGCCCAGGCATGACCATTTCATCCCGGGGAGCTCCTTCTTCATGAGATCGCAGAATTCCATCACGAAAGCCCTGTCGCTGGTGAAAAGGTCATCGGGAAAGCCGGTGTACTCTATGGAGAAACGATCCACTAGCTACATTATCTCCGCAACTATGGAGGCAGGTGACCTTCGGCGGACCCTCCTGCCGTAGATCCTGTAGCAGTAGACGCAGTTGAACGGGCATCCCCTGCTTGCCAGCACCTCCATGTGCCGAACCCTTTTCTGCCTGTGATCCATGCTGGAAACGTACTTCTCCGTGGGGAAAAGGTCCCATGCGGGCCAGGGAAGGGAGTCAAGGTCGGCGATCGGTTCCCGGGGAGGAGACTTCTCAAGGCCGTTCTCCCCCAGCCAGGCTATACCGTTGACCTTTCTCCAGTCCTCCCCGTTGGACAGTGCATCAGCAAGCTCGGCGGAGGTTTCCTCCCCCTCTCCCAGAACGACGCAGTCGAGACCGCATGAACGGAGGTAAACCTCGGGAACGGTGGTGGCCCCGCTGTTGCCCGCGATCAGGAATGCCCCGGGAAGCCGCCTCCTGATAAGCCTGGATAGCTCCCTGACATATCTGAACCTGGTCACCATTCCGCCGAAAGCCACCATTTCAGGTTCCGAATCGCAGACAAGCTCCACCGTCCGCGGAACGGAAAGCTGATCACCCTCCATGTCCACGACCGTTACAACGTGTCCTGCATTTCGCAGCGAGGAAGCTACATATGCAAGCCCGAACGGAAAATAGAGCGAATGGTGCTCCTCGCCGTACCTCGGGTAAACGAGGGTTACCCTCAAGACAGACCCCTTCCTGAAAAGAGCGGAATGTTCCTGCAATAATCGTCAATTTTGCCTGTCAGGTCAAAGCCGCTGCCTGGAGGAACGGAAGTTAGTATGTAATGGAAAGGGAGCGGGAAGAGAGGAGGTTACGAATGCATTCCCTACTCTGCCTGATGACCGTGTGCTCCGCTGCTATCATGTCAGGGGATTCGATCAGGGTCTATTTCCGGCCTGATACCTCGGCATCCGTTTTCGGTGCGATAACCCCTGGCGAGACGGTGGAAGTAACCGTAAGAACGCATGATGGATGGCTGGGATTCGATCCTGGGACTGCCCAGGCCGGGAACACGGGAAGCTTCCGCTACCGGTGGATCGCTCCTGACGGGGCCATGGTGGATACCACCGGGATCCCTGTGGTCTGGGCACCTGAACCGGGGATAACCTATGTGATGATAATGGGCGATACCCCGGTTCGGGAGGAACCGGACAGCAGCGCAGACATAACCGGCGTGCTCCATTCCGGCGAAGCGGCCGAAGTGCTTGAGGAAGCAGGAGAATGGTTCAGGATAACCGCAGCTGATCCCCCGGATCCCTGCTGGAAACCGGGCTGGATCACCCTGGAGAACGCTGGTCTCAGCGGAATGTAACGCCTTACTCCCCCGGGGTGTCCTGACAATGCACCCGGAAAGGCGGAGACATGACCGAAGGACGAAGACACCCAGGGATCCTTCTGCTCTTTGCTCTTCTGTATCTCCTGGCAGGGGGTGTTCTTGCCATCGGCGTGAAGCTGGGGCTGGATGCTGCTGGCATAAGGGAAACGATCCCGGGCAGGTTCCTCCAGCTCATCCTCCAGGTGGGCAGCATCCTTTTCTTATACCGACTGTACCTGAAAAGGCATGAAGGTACCGGTCTTGAAAGGGAATATCCCCGCGGAAGGGCCTTGAAAGGGATCCTCGCCGGCCTGGCAGCGGGAACGGCCCTGGTGTGCATTCAGACCGGAGTGCTGGCCATTGCAGGAAGCTATTCGGTCACTTCCATCTCCTTTTCAGCGGCTCCGCTCATATACATTTTCCTGATGATCCTGGTGGGCTTCCTGGAAGAGCTGGTCACCCGGGGGATCATCTTCCGTCTGGTGGAGAAATGGACCGGCAGCGTTATGGCCATTGCGGTGGTAGCCCTGGAGGGAGCCCTCACGCATGCCTCGAATCCCAGCTCGACACTCTGGACCAGCACTGCAGTGGGGCTGGAGTTCGGGGTCATGATGACACTGGTCTACATGGCCACAAGGGACCTCTGGACCGTCTCTGCATTCCACTTCGCATGGAATTTCACAATGGGCGGGATCTTCGGTGTGAACGTTTCCGGAACGGAATCCAGAAGCATTCTCTCGGCGACTATCTCAGGGCCGGACTGGCTCACCGGCGGCAGCTTCGGAATGGAGGCTGGAACACCGGCTGTGGTTCTGACTATCTTTTTATGCCTCTATCTGATTGTTCACCTGAGGAGAAAAAACGGTTTTAGAAAAAGGAGCTGATCCGAAATGGTAAAGTGCAGAAAGATGCTCTCAGTATTTTTCCTGCTGCCTTTCCTTGCATGCGACAGTTCAACGGGGATAGTGCCCCCGGTTCTTCCCCATGACCCTGTCGATCAGGGCTGGAAGGCGGTGGAGAACCTTGAGTACGCATTCAACCAGCGTGACTCAGAACTTCTCGATGAAACCCTTGATCCCGCTTTCCTCTTCCTCCTTCCGGAAGAGGAATGGGACGACTACAACGGCGACGGCATCACCGACACCACCCTGACCCGTGAGCTTTTCATGTCAGCTGCCGTCAATCTCTTCCAGGAATACGGATCAGTCGTACTTGAGTATGCAGGAAGCAGCGAGTCCACATGGTACGGGGACTCGACCGGGGCCACCATGATGTATCCCAGGGTCTATCTCATGGAAGTATCCCAGGGCACCCAGGAAGGCTGGACCATTACCGGTTACACGATCATACGCTGCAGGCCCGACAGTTCAGACACCTGGCGCGTTACCTGGATCGAGTATTCCCAGGACGAGTGACCCGGCAGGGACCCTGTTATTGTACATTTCAATCTCATTGCGTATATTTACAACATATCGTTGTCATAACGCTAAGGAGTTGAAATGGGAAAAAGAACACTGGTGATACTGAACTACGGAGCCCTGCTTCTGATGAACGCCGCCTTCTACTATGCGTTCATCAAGGATCCCACCCATCTGGTGGACATCGTGGGCCTCTCATGCCTTGCGGTAACCGCGGTGACCTTCAGGCCGCTGTTCTGGAGATCGGGCATCTGGAAACTTACCCATGACAGCGGGAAAAACCTGGACGAACGGGAAGTATCCATAACAAGGGAGGCCCTCAGCGACTCATACGGGTGGTTCGCCGTAGTCTGCCTACTGATAATGCTTGCCCAGTCGATAGTATCGAGGATGAACGTGTGCCCGAAGTACACCATAACCGTTCCCCTGGTTGGCAGCCTTATCTATCTTGCGCACACCCTGCCCGGCGCGTTCATCGCCTGGAGGGACCAGGCGTGAAGTCGCGGAAAATCCACAACAGGATTGCAGCCCTCAGGGCGGAGAGGGGAATTACCAGGAAGGAACTCGCCGATGCCATCGGAGTGAACTTCCAGACCGTTGGTTATCTGGAGAGGCAGGAATACAATCCAAGCCTGGACCTGGCCTTCCGGATCAGCGAGTTCTTTGGATTCCCTGTTGAGTTCATCTTCTCCACCGAGGAAATGAAGCCCATGAGCTCGGAGCTGTTCAGAAGAATGGACTGACCAGGACCGAGATTCGCTTTCTAAGCATGATTGAAGGGAAGATAGTGACCGTAGTGGACACGTGAAGTTCACCAGAGGCTTGGGTGTAAATTCCCAGCCGGTGAAATTGTCATTATCCATTGTTGTCCCGGCTCCCCAGTTAGGTTCGATAGCAACCGTAACCCCCAGCACCGGTAACCTGTGCTTCCACCTGTAAGGATCCCTAATAGAGCGCATTTCAAACAACCGACTAGTAGTTCGATAATCTCGTTTGGGTACCCCGTGGCAGATACCCTTAGAACTATCCTGAGGATGATTGACTCTCCAATACAACCAGACTAGAATCAACTGGGAGGTTAAATGGGAAATCTCGCACTTATTCTTTGCACAAGCATTTATGCCTACCAGACAGGTGCTGTCTCAGGTGCAAGCGGAAACTCTTGCCATCCACAAATGGTCCTTGAAACAGACGACCTTTTAGACTCCTACATGTATAACAAAAGTGAGCAGATGAGTACTGTTGGAGCATCATATGGTGAGTACGCTAGGGTGGACGACTTTGTGCTTACAGGTGGGTCAACCACAACATTCTCATCTGGTTACACGTGTTGGGGGGTAACTACCAGCAGCACCCCTACAACTCTAAGCTTCCTCATCGTTGAAGATTCTAGCGGTCATCCAGTTGGAGCACCAATCAGTCAGGAATCGTTTCCAGCTGAATGCATTGACTCTGGTTATTCTTTCGCTGGATACACAATCTGGTGCGCCCATATTGAACTACCTGCTTGGCTTCCCATTCCAGACCCCTCTTGGATTGGTTCACACAGAAATGATGGTATGGATTGGTACCCACTGGGGGGAACCACCATAAAAAACTCAGAGGGTTACCGTACAATAGGGAGCTGGTCTTGGGAACCATTCTCAACTTCGCTTGTACCGGGAGACCTGTTTAAGATCTTCTATGGCACTTCCTCTTCTCTTGACAGATGTACATGGGGCGAAATCAAAGGTAGTTTTTAAAGAAGATAAAGCCGGTCTCTTCATTGCATGTTTCATTGTATTGAGTTCGAGATTTCGTAATGGGCACCCCGTGTTGGATACTCAGAGAACTGATATCGCCAATCCGATCTCTTTCCTGGAATAGCGCAACACGTCTGAGGAGTGGACATGCCCAGC
>CAYLXG010000074.1:0-12613 GCA_964387445.1 uncultured bacterium | reverse complement strand
AATGTAGGCAGAGGAGAGCGGGCCGTCAGGGTCCCCGTTCTCCGTTGCCAGTTCCTGCCCGTTCTGGGGAATGATGATGAACCCCGGCTCCTCCTGCCTGGCCCACTGGGAAAGCTCCGTTACGAAAGCCCTCATTTCCTGGCGGTAGTAGCTGTCCTCACCCGAGGGCCCCGAGGTGTCGCCTGAGGAGCATGAAGCGGAAAGAAGGGCCAGGGAGATAATTGAACAAGCTGTTTTCATGGCAGCAGCACCAGTCGGCGGGAGGTTTCGCCGCCCGGGGCCCTGAGTCTCAGTATGTATACCCCCGCGGCGGTTCCCCCGGGGGTCCAGGAGATGGTTTCCTCACCGGAAACCTCCGCATTCCGCAGGAGGCTTTCCACCAGCCTTCCTGAAAGGTCGTAGACATCAAGGCTCACCAAAGAGCCGCCCACGGTTATGGCCGCTGTTCCCCTGAATGGATTAGGGGATACGCTGAGAGCCACAGTTCCGTTCCCCTGGGTTTCGCCCACCCCCATGAACTGCCCCATGCCGCCGTCGATCATGATGTTCTGGGCGTAGATGCCGCCGTTGTCGTTCCTCTTGTCTGTCCATGTCAGGATGAGACTGCTGTCGTGGCCGTGGCAGGGGACGGGATCGTCCTTTTCCCCCAAACTCCCCGCCGAGAGCGTAACGGAACCCCAGATTACGCTTCCCTGGAAGTCGAGCCTGAATGCCCTTAATGCAGAAGAGCCGGAGCCGGAAAGGTATGTAACGTATATGCCCGAAGGATCCACGGAGGTGTTCACGAAGGATATCTGCTCACCCCCCAGGGGTATCAGTTCCAGACCGCCGTCGGTCCACTGTCTGGCGCCGGTGCCGTCGAACTTCTGGCCGTAGAGGCCCCACTGGTCCTGATTCCCGTTGGTTTCGGTCCAGAACACGAAGCAGTCCCCGGTGGCGGGGTCGATCCCCGCGGAGGGCGACATGTGGAGCCTGTCGGTGGAGTTCGTGGAGGCCTGGGCTCCTCCGAAGGGGTACAGGGCATTGCCCTGGGCATTCAGGTGCTGCACCCATACGTTGAAATCGGAGAGAGAAGGCGAGTCGTACCATGAGCATACCGCGCCACCTGATCCGTCCGGGATCATGGCCGGGAAGGTCCAGGGAGTGATCGCCCCTCCGTCGTAGATGAGGACCGGGGTGTCGCCCCAGACCCCGTCGCCGCTCACGTCGAACATGTCGGCGTAGAGATGGGTTACGGTCATTGGGTAGCTGCCTGTGGAGTTCTTCCACATCACGATGGCGCTGTCGGCGCCTGAGGGGACCACCACCGGGGAGGAAAGGTCCGCGGAAGGGTCTGAAAGGGTTATCCCCCAGTCTCCCCAGAGGGGAGTGCCCTCCGGCGAGAGCTTCTGAATGACCACCGATGCATGGGATGTTTCCTTCGTCCAGGCGAATACGCAGTTACCTTCGCCGGTTACCGCCACCACGGGGCTGGCTTCGAAGCTGGACTCGGAGGTGTCGGAGAGGCAGATCCCCTGGGCTCCCCAGAGGAACTCACCGGCACCGCTCACCATATAGGCCGAGACGTCGAGTTCCCCCTCGCCGTTCCGTTGATCCGAAAAGACCACCACCGCATTGTCATCTCCGTCCACTGCCATCGCATAGTCGGTGATCCAGCTCTGCTGGGGTTCGTCGCTGATCAGGATGCCGCCGTCGGGGAACTGGGGGTTTCCCTGGTAGTCCAGCCTCTGCAGATAGACGCAGTAGCTTCCCGACCTCTGATCGAACCATGAGATGAAGCAGCCGCCGTCTGAGGTGGCTGCGATCTTGGGAAGGACCTGCTCTCCTGTCATATCGCATATCTGGAGGTTCACGGTGGAGTCGGAGCTCCACTGGGCCTGCGCCATCGAGAACAGTGCCAGTGACACCAGGGCCGCTCTGCTCCACATGGTATTTCTCCTTCAGTTTTCCGGGTAGCTCTCCCTTATCTCCCTGAGTACGGGAAGCTGGGCGAGGAAATGCTCCTTAAGGCCCGGATCGAACTTCGATCCGAACATGGACTCCATCTCCATGGTAACCTTCTCGTCGGGCCAGGGCTCCTTGTAAACCCTTTTGGAACTCAGCGCGTCGAACACGTCGGCCACGGAGGTAATACGGGCCATGAAGGGTATGTCCCTTCCCGAGAGCCCCCTGGGATAACCTGAGCCGTCCCAGTTCTCATGGTGGCAGTTGGCGATGTCCATTGCCATCTCGTCGAATTCCGATTCGCAGTTCCGAAGGATGTCCGCGCCTATGCTGCAGTGGGCCTCCATGGCCCGCCGTTCCTGGTCGGAGAGCGGTTCGGGCTTTTTCAGAATAGCGTCGGATATGCCGGTCTTTCCCACATCGTGGAGCATGGCCGCCATTCGGAGAACGTCCCTGGTCATCATTTTCTCCCGGCTGCCGAAGCCGTTCTGCCTGGCCCAGGCGTCGTAGATGGCCACAGCGTAGCTGCCCACTCTGTTCACATGGGGGCCCGTTTCCTTGGGATCCCTCAGCTCGGTCATGTAGACCATGCGCATGAGCAGGGTCCTTGTGAGCATTGCCCTTTCCAGGGCCAGGGTGGCCATGGAGGCGAAATACTTCGCCAGGGGCTCCGTCTCAAGCTGGAAGGGAACGAAGCGGCCGTCGCGGCTCCTGGCGTTTATCAGCTGAAGCACCCCAACGACCTTGTGCCTGGAGTTGGTCAGGGGAAGGGTAAGGCAGGAGGTGGTTGTGTATTCGGAGAGCTGATCGTAGCTGTCATCGAAGGAGTATGGTTCTTCCCCGGGTATCCTCCGGACGTCGGGCAGGTTGAGGACCTCCCCTGTGCATGCCACATATCCGGAGATGCTCTCCCTGTTCCTGGGAATGGTGAACCTGGTGTAGGGGATCCTTCCCCCCCTTTCCACGATGGTGTCGTTCTGGGAGTGCCTGAAGGCGAGTTCATCTCCTTCGACGGTGTATATGGAACCTGCGTCGGCGTTGGTGAAATACCTCGCCTCGGTGAGTATCTGCTCCAGTAGAATGTCCACATCGCCGATGTTGATGAGGATGGTTCCGGTGGCCATCATCCTCTCTATAAGTTCTCTCTGATCAGCCCCACTGTTCATCATCATCCTTCCTGCTTCTTCTTCCCTTTGGAAGAATAAGATACAACAGCCCATGAGACCGGGAAAGGGCGGAATTGCGCCAGGGTCAGCGGGTTTCTTCCCCTCAGGTGATCCAGCGTATCCTGGATGGATCGTACCTGTCCTGGAAGGTCTTCTCCTCTCCGGGAACTCCTATTGAGACAAGGGCGATGGGGAGGATGTCCGCAGGGAGGGAAAGAAGCTCCCTGATACCCTGGATCCGCTCCTTCCTGGGGTAGACGCCCAGCCAAACCGCGCCAAGGCCGATGTTCGCAGCTTCCAGGAGGATGTTCATCACCGCTGCGGAGCAGTCCTGGGCCAGGTAGCCGGGTTCCGGCTGAACGGCGGAGTTGCCGGCCACCAGTACGGCGGCCCCGGCGAAGGGGACCATGGAGGCATAGGGGTGGACCCGGGGGATCCCTGCAAGGGTATCCCTGCATGTTATCACGGTGAACTCCCAGGGCTGCAGGTTCCTTGCTGACGGCGCCTGCATGGCCGACCTGAGAAGCGTTTCGATCTGATCCCGGGTCACCGGTTCGCCGGTGTACTTCCTTATGCTGTGCCTTTTCCTTACCGCCTCAAGCATCCTGACCTCCCGCTGCTCTTTCCATTATCTGAAGCATTCTTTCCCCGGTGGCGTCCCAGTTGAAACCCCTCGCCCACTCAAGGGCATTCCTGGAAAGTGCCTCCCGTCTGCCGGGGTTCTGCAGTATCTCCTGAAGGGCGTCTGCCAGGGCTGTCGGGTTCTCGTGCTCCACCAGTATTCCCGTTTCCCCGTTCTTCACCGAGTCCCTGAGTCCGTCCGAGTCGCTGGCCACCACCGGGGTTCCGCAGCAGTTGGCCTCTATGACCGTAAGCCCCCATCCCTCCTTCGCAGAAGGGAAAACCGCAACTGAGGCCCTCTGTAGCCAGGCCAGCTTTTCCTCCTGGCTTATGTAGCCGGGGAAGGCCACATGGTTCTGGAGTTCCAGCCTGCCCACAAGGAGTTTGAGATGCCTGGCATAATCGCCCTGGCCTATCACCGTAAGTCTGGCTGGGATCCCCCTGGAGTGAAGGATCTTCATCCCGTGGAGAAGGTGCTGGACCCCCTTGTACTTCTTCAGTCGGCCCACGTAGAGCAGCATGTTCTCCATAACGGGCACCGAAGGGTCGTGGGTATAGAAATCCGTGTCTATTCCGCATGGCACAACGGATATCCTCTCTCCGGGTATGCCCCTTCTGACAAGGTCATCCTTGGTGCTCTGACTGATGGCCACGAACGGGCATCGTGAGTAAACCCGGGGTATGAAGGCCTCCAGGAGGTTAACATAGAGCGCCTTCGGTATGGAGACCTCCCGGTAAGCGGTTGTGCCGAAAAGGTGGGGGACCACCGCCAGCACAGGGGTGGAACTCCACCCGGGCGAAAACACCGGGACCTTGCAGATATCCTCCACGATAAGGTCGAAGGAGCCCAGATCCAGGGAATCGCAGTACTTCCTCAGAGTATAGTTGTAGGAGTACCATTTCCCGTGTCGGTGTATCTCAACGCCGTCAATGACCTCCCTTTCCGGGAGCCACTGCACCCTGTGGGAAACATGTATGACCCTGTGACCCGCCCTTACGGCCCTTTTCAGTATCTCATGGAGGTGGATCTCCGCGCCCCCCGCCTCCGGATTGCGGGGGTCCCTCCAGTTAAGGGCTAGTATTTTCATTTAGGGATCCCTTCCTGGCGAAAACCCCTATGACCACCCCGGTGAGGGGACCCAGCGGGCTTTTCTCCGTCATCGTTCTGACCTTTCCCCTCAGCCGGTGGACCGGCGGCAGAAGGACAGGACGGAGTGGAAGCTTGATGCCGGCCTTCATCAGGACCTCCCTGAGTATCCTGTAACCCAGGGACGGGGAGAAGTACCTGGCATACACCGACCAGGGGGCAAGCCCATGGTGTCGCAGATGCCTTTTCAGCCCGGGGACGGTATACTGGGTCTCCCACCCCGCGAACCATGCGTTCATTGCGATGAGGACCTTCTTGAGAACGGTGTAGGGATGGAATGTCTGGGGCACGTCCACCAGGAGACTGCCCCCGGGCTTCAGCACCCTTGCGCACTCCCGGGTGATGGGGTTGGGATCCCTGAAATGCTCAAGCACTCCCTGATGGAACACCAGATGAAAGGAACCATCCCTGAAGGGAAGGGCTCTGGCGTCGCCGCAGACCAGCAGCAGGGCCGCCTTCCGCCTGGAAGCAGCTTCTCCCGCCAGTTTCAGCGCAGGATGGGAGTAGTCCAGAGCAACGGGAAGGGCACCCTCTTCAGCCAGGGAAACGCTGTCCCGTGCGGTGGCGGCGCCCACCTCAAGGGTGATCTTCCCATTCAGGGAGAGCCTGGAGGCGGTTTCGACCCTGATCCTGTCATCGTTGTCGTATATCTCCGAGAGATCCCGCTCCCTCTCCCAGAACCTGTCCCAGTGGCTTCTTTCAGATGTTTTCTTCTTCATTCGGTTAATCTACAATACAGGCTTCAAGTTGACCAATCGTCCGGGGGTTGAATATGATACCGGGTAACCCGGGATATTACTTATCGGTAAGTAAACAAAAGAAAGATCACTATGCAGCCCACTCTCAGGAGATTTCAGGAGAGCGATCTGGAGCACCTCAAGCGGTGGAGTTCCGCCGTGGGATCCTACAGGTACATGCAGAAGGTCACTCCCCTTAACTACCAGGAACCCTCGGACCTTAAGAGGTGGGGCACTGATTTCGTGTGGTTCGCCATACTGCTCCACGGCGAAGCCGTCGGCGGGGTCTGGGTGGACCGCAGGCGGCCCGGGGACGCAATCGGGATACTGGGCATCATCATCGGCAGGCCGGACATCCTGGGCAGGGGGATCGGAAGAAGGGCCATCGCCATGGCCATATCGGAAGCTGTGCGGATCCTGGGGCTGGAAAGGATACGCCTTACCGTAAGGCAGGACAACGAGAGGGCCGTAAGGTCCTACACAAGTTCCGGGTTCACCGTGACCGGCGGCGGGACCACCGTACTCCCCGACGGGACCCCCGTTCCCTTCTACAGGATGGAGCTGGAGGTTTCCCCTGAGGCCAGGGCCATCTAGCAGGTCCTTGTTCCCTCTATCTCCCGGTGTTATTTAACCATCCGGGAGGGCATATGAAAATCATCAAGGCTGTTCTTGCCGTTCTGGGGACGCTGGTGGTGTTCCTGGGGCTCGTTTTCGTTATCGGCGGAAGACCTGTCGCAGGCGTGGTCATGCTCATTACAGGAGGGTTGCTGCTCACAGCCGGGCTCAGGAAGCAGAAGACCCGGGATGTGGTGATAAGGCAGGAGCTTGAGCTTTCCGGCGATGTTTCCCTGGAGAACATGAAATGCAGGCAGTGCGGTGGCTCCCTCACCGGGGAGAACGCTTCGGTGAAGGCGGGAACGGTTTTCGTTTCCTGCCCGTACTGCCACAGTGAGTATCAGCTTGAGGAGGCTCCGAAATGGTAAGATGCATCCCGGCGGTCCTTCTGCTAACGGCCTCCGCCGCCCTTTCCCAGAGCTACGGTTTCTCCGTTCCCGAGTTCGACTGCACGGTGGAGATCAACCGCGACAGGTCACTGGACATTTCCTATGAAATACTCTTCGAGTGCGCCGACGGCTACAGCCCTGTGGACATAGTGGACATAGGCTTTCCCAACGGGGAGTTCAGCCCAGCAGACGCCGGGGCCACCATGGACGGCAGACCGGTGCAGGACATAAGGTATTCCACGTACATAGACAACGGGGTCGAGGTGCATCTGGGGAGCTACTCGGTTTACCCCGGCGACAGGGGATGGTTCGGCTTCACCGGAACGGCCCGGAACATGGTATTCCTGGACACAGGGGAGGACGACTACGCTTCCATGGAGTTCAGCCCCACATGGTTCGACGGAGGGTCGCTCTTCGGGGTAAGCGACTACAGGGTAACGGTCATCTTTCCGGAGGGTGCCCAGCCCGACCTGGTCAGGTACCACGACAGGGCCTTCACTGAGTCCAGCGTGAACAAGGACGGCAGGGTGGAGTATGTCTGGGAGACCAGGAGGAGGGTGGATTCCCCCTTCATGGTGGGAGTGTCATTCCCGGCTGAGCTGGTGGAAGGCCCCCTTACTGAAAGGCCGAAGGCTCCACTTATCTCAGGCGAGGCCCTGGTGCTGATAATCGTGTTCGGCTTCGTCTTCCTGTTCTTCGCCTTCATCATATTCATAATCGTAAAATCCGTGATCGATGCGAAGAAGCGCAGGGAACAGTACCTTCCCCCCAGGCTGGGTCTCGAGGGAACCGGCGTCAGGCGGGGGCTCACCGCCCCCATGGCCGCGCTGCTCCTTGAGGAGAAGCTTGACAGGGTTTTCGTGCTGATCCTCTTCGGCCTTCTGAAGAAGGGCGAACTCCAGTTCCACAACGGCGTGCTCTCCAGGGCCGGTTCCGGGCAGGGGCTCCGTTCCTACGAGAAGAAGCTGATGGAATTGATACCCGAGGAGGGCCAGAAGAAACCCATACCCTCCGAGGATGTGAAGAAAATATTCCTGAAGATGATCGATGAACTGAAGGAGAAGATGGATGGCTACTCCCTGAAGGAGACCAGGGAGTACTACAGGAGCATAATCGAGAGCGCATGGAAAATGGTCTCCGAGGACTCCTCCGCGGAAAGGGCCGGGGAGCTTCTCAGGGACAGGCTGCAGTGGATGCTGGCCGACGGAGCTTTCCACAGCAGGGTCAGGAAGCTGCCTGAGAACAGGACCACGGTGATACCGCCCTTCATGTACGGCTACATCGCCGGCTCCATGTCCTCGTCATCCGGGGGAATGGGGCTGGCCGAGGCCTGTTCCAGCTTTGCCGGAGCCCTGGAGGGCGCCGCATCCAGGGCGGTCTCAAGCATCACATCGCTGTCCAGGTCGGTTACTGCGGTGACTAATCCGGTACCGGTTTCAACAGGACGAAGCAGCTCCGGGGGAGGGTGCGCCTGTGCCTGTGCCTGCGCCGGATGCGCCTGCGCCTGCGCAGGGGGAGGCAGATGATGTTCAAGAACCTGAAAGAAGCCGGCAGGAGGATAACGGAACCGGGGATCCATCATTTCATGAGGGACGGCCACAGGTTCCATCTCAGGGCAGGGGAGTCGGGCAGGGGGCTGCTTACGGTGGACGCCTCCAGGGTGATACACCTGAACCCCGTCGCGGTGGACATGTGCTGGATGATCCTCTCCAGGTACGACGAAGCCGAGATGGTGAAGGCCCTCCGGAAGAGGTACAATGTATCAGGGAAAGCGGTAAAAACCGACCTTGAGGCCTTCTCCGGCGTTATGCGTCAGATCATGGAGAAGGGAGCAGGGGATCCGGTTTCGTTCCACGACATGGATGTGCGGGAACCCTTCCAGAGTGATGTTGAGGTCCCTTACAGGATGGACCTTGCCCTTACCTACAGGTGCAACGTGAACTGTGGACATTGCTACAACCAGAAAAGGGAGAAGAAGGAGCTTTCCACAGCGGAATGGAAGGATGTCCTGAAGCGCATATGGGAGCTGGGAATACCCCATGTGATATTCACCGGCGGAGAGGCGACCCTCAGGGACGACCTGCCTGAGCTTATCGAATTCGCGGAAACCCTGGGCATGGTCACAGGTCTTCTTACCAACGGAGTCAAACTGTCTGACCGGGAGTATCTCGAAGAACTCATCGACGCCGGCCTCGACCATGTACAGATCACCCTGGAGTCCCATGACCCCGCTGTGCACGACCGCATGACCGGCGCTGAGAGCCACCGGGCCACCGTACAGGCCATAAGGAACTGTCTTGAGGCCGGGCTTCACACCATCACCAACTCCACCATCACCAGGATCAACGCCGACGGAATGGCCGATACGGTTAAGTTCGCCGGGGAGCTGGGGCTGAAGGCAATGGCCGCCAACGCTGTGATACACAGCGGGCGGGCCCTTGAGGGAGACTACGCGGTTACCCCTGAGAAGCTCGAGTCCACCATACTCCAGATGGAGGAGGAACTGGACAGGCTTGAGATGCGTTTCATCTGGTACTCCCCCACCCGTTACTGCGTGTTCAACCCCATGGAACTGGAGCTGGGCGAGAAGAGGTGCACCGCCGGGGAGTACAACCTGTGCGTGGAGCCCGACGGGGAGGTGCTTCCCTGTCAGAGCTGGTACGAATCCGCCGGGAACATCCTCACGGACCCCTGGGAATCCATATGGAACGGCGACCTCTTGAGGTCGGCAAGGGAGAGGACCTGGGCGGACGATGCCTGCAGGGGATGCGTACATTTCAGCCTGTGCGGCGGAGGCTGCCCCCTGGAAAAGAAAAATGGCGGACCCTGCCGGGACTCCGTCTAGCACGGATATCCTCCGAAGGATCTATGAAAGGCAGTTCCGGGAGACCGCTCAGCTCAGGAAGAGGATACTCTCCCTCCTTCCCCTTTCGTCGGTGAAGAGCATCTTCGAGCCCGGGTGCGGAACGGGGCTTCTAGGCAGGCAGATAATGTCCCTCACTTCCACGCCCTACCAGGGAATGGACATCGACAGGGGCATTCTCACCGATGGGGGGCCATTTGTCCATGGCGATGCTTTAAAGACCACTCCCGAGGCGGGAATGTATGTTTCCAGCTTCTTCTTCAGCGCGCTGAAGGCCCCCACCGGCTGGCTCAAGAGAATCCCCACCGAATACTATGCCGTGATCTCCGAGTACGACTACTCGTCGATCCGGGAAGATCCTCCAGGCAACCTTGCAGAATGTATTCGGACCGGGCTTCGCAGGGCGGGGCTTCACGCAGGGCACGGAGGCCGTCTGGACGGCTATTTCACCGCCGCCGGTTTCCGGAAGCTCTACGGTGGGGATATGGAGACCTCGTTCCAGCAGCCGGACGGCGAGTTCCTCGAGTCCGTGGGTGTGAACCCTCCGGGGGAGGAAACCCGTGTAAAATGGAGGATCGTATGGGGCATATGGCAACGAAGGTCCTGAGCAGGGCGGGGGACATTCTGGTGTTCCTCCCCCTTGCCCATGCCATTGCGACTATTCTCTACTTCACCTTCCTCGCCGGAGAGATCAGGCTCTCCGATGTGTTCCCATGGCTTTTCTGGTCCTATTTTCCAGCGGTTCTCGCGGCGCTCTTCTTCATGGTGAGATCGATCATCCACCTGCTTTCGAAGGATCCCCGGAACGGGAAGGCCGCAAGGGTCTTCTGGGTGCTATCCTTCTTCCTCTTCACCGCAATCTCCCTGCCTGTGTACAGGTTCACCTGGATGAAGGCTAATCCATCCCGTACTCACCCCTGAGGCGCACCGACTCGAACATCCCCTGCTGGATGCCGTGGTTGAACGCCTGTTGATAGTCCTCTATCGCCTGCTCCACACGGCCGGCCCCTTCATGGCACCTGGCCCGGTTGAAGAAAGCGTCTCCCTTCCAGTCGTTCCTCTGGTAGAACGAAGCGGCCCGTGAGAAGTCTTCGGCGCCTTCGTCGAACCTCCCCTGAGCCAGAAGGATCCTCCCCCGGCTGTAGTAGCCCCTGCCGTCGTTGGCCTGGAGACCTATCGCCCTGTTGAAGCTGTCAAGGGCTTCATCCTTCCTGTCCCAGGAATCGTAGAGGTTGCCAAGGGAGATCCAGGCGTCCTTGTAGTAGGGCAGCATTTCCAGGGCTTTCTTCATGTTCCCCTCGGCTTCCTGGTGCATTCCACCCATCATGTGCTGGTAGTAGCCCAGGTTATGCAGGCTCTTCGCGGCGTACCTCCAGGCCAGGTCCCCGGGGTGCTTCTTCCCGGCATCGAACATCTCCGCCGCCTTCTGGAAAAGACCGGCGGCGTTCTGATATTCGTTCCTGTCCCCGGCTTCCAGACCGGCGGAGAAGAAGTCCATGGCAGTGGTGTCCCCGTATACCTGGCGACGGTCCTTCTGGGCTTCCGTGTGCCCCAGAAAGTCCGCCCTGCCGAAATCCTCAACGGCTCCTTCATCCATGCCCAGCTTCATCCTGCAAAGGGCCCTGGAATAAAAAAGGTGCCGGGAGAGCGGGTCCTTCTCAACAGCCGGATCGAGGACCTTCAGCCCCTCATCCGGCTTTCCGGATACGGCGTAGAGATTTCCCAGCCTTGCAGGATAGAGGCTGTTTTCAGGATCCAGCTCCATGGCCTTCCTTATGTCCTCCTCGGCCCTGTCATCCCTGGAGATGTTGTAGAAGTGCCAGCCCCGCTTCATGTAGCAGGAGGATTTCTCGGGGGCGCTCTCAATGGCAAGGTCGAACTCCCTTTCGGCCTCCTCGTTCATTTTCATGGCGCTGAGACTCTCCGCCAGTTTCAGCCTGGCGCTAAGCTGCTTTTCGGGGGAGTCGAAGCCTTGGTGGATCGCTTCGCGCATGAGTTCCAGCGACCTGTCCCTCTGGTTCTGGACCCAGCAGTCGTAGGCAAGAGCCATTTTCTCCCCGGGGGTGGCAACGGGGAACCCGTTGTACTCAAGGATGTATCCACACCAAGGATCTCCGGCTTCGGCGCCTTTCCTGTAGTCGTGCTCGGCTCCCTCCCTGTTCCCCAGGTTCCACCTGCAGATGCCCCGCTGCTGCCAGGCAAGGGTGTGGGAAGGATCGCTCTCCACCGCCTCTTCCCGCTTTCCCAGGGCGTTGGCCATCAGGCTGCCCAGCCTGTACTGCGCCTCCGCAGAATCGGGCTTGAGCCGGCAGGCTGTCCTCAGGTGATCCAGTGCTCCGCCGTTCAGACCCAGCCAGTACATGGCCCACCCCAGGTGCATGTGTCCCTCCGCCAGTCCGGGATCTGCCGCCACTGCCCTTTCCCCGTGGTACACGGCGTCGGTGTACTGGGCTTTGCGGAACATGGTGTCAGAGCAGATGGCGTGCAGTTCCGCCAGCTCAGCAGAGTCTGCGGTTTCCATCCGTCCAAGGGCCTCTTCGATAACCGGATCGGTGAGTCCCCGTTTCACCATTTCTTTGATCGTGTCCATTACTTCCCTCCCTTAAGCGAAGAATGCTACTTGAGCAGCGTCATGCTGACTGCGGAAACACCCTGGGGGGTTTCCGCCCGTATGAAATAGATGCCGTTTCCCATGGTCTCCGGGATCCCCCAAAGGAAGCTGTGGCTGCCGGCGGGAAGGCTGCCTTCGTGTATGGCGGCCACCACCCTCCCCGAGAGATCCATGACATTTACCTTTGTCACCCCTTCAAAGGGGAGGAACAGAGAGAAACCGGCGGTGGCGGAAACCGGGTTGGGGAAAACGGCGGAGACCAGGGGGGTTCCCCCGGGAACCGATGCGGTGGATTCCTCTTCGGTACCCACTTCAATGGCGGCCAGAGCAGCCTGATAAGCATCTACCCTGCCGGCTCCGAAGGTGTTGTCCTTCCCTGAAGCGCCCAGGTCAAGGGAGGTGGTTTCCATGATGGAATCAAGCTGTGCCACTGTGAGTTCGGGGTTCACGCTGAGGAGCAGAGCCGCCACGCCGGCCACATGGGGAGTGGCCATGGAGGTGCCGCTCATGGTTGTGTAGC
>CAYLXG010000073.1:8549-12793 GCA_964387445.1 uncultured bacterium | reverse complement strand
TCAGCTTCGGCTTCCGGTTCAGAGGGTGCGCCGCCGAAAATGGCGTTAAGGTCGGTTTCTTCCTTTTCCTCTTCAGGTTCCGGCTGCTCTTCCGCAGCTGGTTCCTCCTCAGCTTCGGCTTCCGGTTCAGAGGGTGCGCCGCCGAAAATGGCGTTAAGGTCGGTTTCTTCCTTTTCCTCTTCAGGTTCCGGCTGCTCTTCCGCAGCTGGTTCCTCCTCAGCTTCGGCTTCCGGTTCAGAGGGTGCGCCGCCGAAAATGGCGTTAAGGTCGGCTTCTTCCTTTTCCTCTTCAGGCTCCGGCTGGGGTTCCGGCTCCTCTGCGGCCGGTTCGTCCTTCGGACCGCCGAACAGGGCATTCAGGTCGGCGGATGGTCCAGAGGGTGGTTCCGGTTCAGGCTCGGATTCCTTATCGGCTGCCTGCCCTCCGCCGAAGATCGAGTCAAGGTCCGTGGATGTCTCCTCCTGTTCCTTCTCAGGTTCAGGTTCAGGCTCGGGGTCCTGCTTCGGACCCCCGAAGATCGCATTCAGATCGGCGTTGGATTCGGGGATCGATGATGAGCTGGAACTGCCTCCGAACACCGAGGCCAGAGGGCTTTCCTTCTCCTCTTCCTTCCCTGGGGCGCCGCTGCTCTGGGAGGGTCCGCCGAAGATGGCGCTGAAGTCCACCGTCTGCTTCTCTTCCTCCTTCTTCTCCTCGGTCATTCCTATGGAGTTGAGAAGGTCGTCCACGCCGGGAACATCCTTTTTGTCACCAATGCCTATGTTGTTCAGAAGCTCGTCTATGCCGTCGGAGCCCTCACCGGCGAAAACGGACTCGGAGTCGCTCTCATCGGCGAAGATCTGCTGCCCTTCCCTGGGTGGAGCCTTCTGCTCAGAAGGGGTTTCTTCAACTTTTTCCAGCCTGGCCATGGCAACCTTGGCACCGTGGTGGTCGGGGTTCATGTCCAGTACCACCCGGAAGTTGTCCCGGGCCAGTTCGAGCTCTCCGGTTTCCTCCAGGACCTGTCCCAGCCTGAAATGGGTGTAGATATTGTCAACCTCGAGGGTTGCAAGGGCTTCCAGCTGACCCTTGGCCTCGCTCCAGAGACCGAGCTGCATGCAGGCGTCCGCCAGAAGGCTGCGGGCCCTTGGGCGGGTTCCTATGAGGCTGGTAGCCTTGAGCAGAAGCTCCCTCGCCTGCTCAGCAAGACCTCGAGCAAGGTAACCTTCTGCGTCCCTGCATAATGCGTTGTATGTCTCGCTTGTGAAAGCATCGGCCATAGGAAGAACCCCCCGGTAAAGATGTTGTCTATACGAAAAACGATCTCTTTCGTCATCGTGCGGCGGGTTCAGGCCGGGCGGCGCCGGGAAGGGGTAGACCGCCCTGTATCACAGAGCCCGTCACCTTCCAGCTATGGCGGAGAGGGAGGGATTCGAACCCTCGATGACGTTGCCGCCATACACGGTTTCCAACCGTGCTCCTTCGGCCAGCTCGGACACCTCTCCACGCAAAAACCGGGTTCAATCTATAGATACTCGGGGCCGGATTGTCAACGATGTGGACGGGCAAGGTTTTCACAGCGGGAGCGGCTTGTATATTAACCGTGTCAGTTTCATAAAACCGCTAAGGAAGTGATCGACTATGAAATTAATCCTGGTTGCAGCGGCGCTTGTAATGGCGTCATCGGCACTTGCGGCCGACAGAGTGGTGGTGTTCGGAGAGTTCACCTCCACCGGTTGAGGCTCCTGTGGTAGTTCCGCAGGTGCGGTAAACAGTCTTATGCAGTCATACGTGAACAGCGGCGACATGGCTCCGCTGACCCTTTTCTACAACGGTCCTGCCCACTGGAATTTCACTAATCTCATGAGCAGCTACTATGGAACCGGCTACACCCCCTCGTTTTTCTGCGACGGTGTCTGGGAGAACATCGGCTGGAATCAGACTCTCTGCGAGAATGCGATCAATGCCAGGCTTGCAGAGCCGGCCGTCCTGGATATCAGCGTTTCCATAGGCGGAGATGAGACCAGCGGTGTGGTCTACTACAACATAACGGCCGAGGAAGACCTGCAGGCAGGAGGTATGGTCAGGCTGATATCCGTTCTGTTCGAGAACGACATACTGGCCAACTCCAGCTGGGGAGTCTACAACGGAAAAACCCTTAACTGGATACCCAGGATGTCCCCTATAGGAGTAACCGGAGTATCCCTCGACTTCACAGGCCCATATCCCCAGACGGTCACCGCGATGGGAGAGTATACGATAGATCCAGGCTGGGACTTCGAGAACATGGGAATTATCACCTACGTTTTTGACTACTCCAGCAAGGAGATATTCAACGCCGACTACGAAGAGGACCTGAACTCAATAATGGGCATCGAGTCAGGGGCAGAGGCCCTTTCCATGACCGTTGGTCCCAACCCCTCCTCAGGGCAGTTCTCCGCCCTCTGCTCAGCCCCCGGCGGCGGTCAGGGCACAGTGGAGGTCTTCGACCTTTCCGGAAGAACGGTGGCATCCGCCCCGTCTTCCAGCGCCGACTTCTCTGTGGACAGGTCCGGTCTCTACCTGGTAAGGTTTACTTCTTCCCAGGGGGAATCGATTACCCGCTCAGTAGCCGTTACCAGATAACCGTTCACGCCTAAGGGGAGGGCATAGCTCTCCCCTTTTTTTCATTCGGGCACCATTTCCGGTATATTCGTGTAGAGAAAAGCAGGGGACATCACAGAGAGGAGACCGTTCATGAGAACGGGAATAGTTTTCTTTGTGCTTCTGCTGCTTGCTTCACAGATATCGGCCGCAGACAGAGTTGTGCTTTTCGAGGACTTCACCAACAGCGGATGCAATCCCTGCTGGGTGGCCGAACCCAGCGTGAATGCTTTTGTGAATGCCAACCTGCCCAACGGCAATCTTGCGGTGATACGATGCCATGTGAACTGGCCTTCCCCCAGCGACCCCATCTATCTTGCGAACCCCACCGAGCAGACTGTAAGAAAGGCCCAGTACGGGATCAGCAGCGTTCCAGCCTTCAAGTTCGACGGCATCCTGAACGGAAGCTCGGGCAATCTGCAGTCGGTATTCAACACAAGGGCTTCCGTGCCTGCGATAATCGACATTGAGGTCGCCAGGAACGGAGACGCGTCGTCGGGGACACTGAGCATCATGATAGTGGCCGAGGAAGACCCCCAGTGGACCGTGCCCATGATGGTATGGCCCATCCTGGTGGAAGACAACATCCCAGGCGCGGGATACTGGTCGGGATCGGTTTTCGAGCAGGCCTTCCGTGACAACCTGCTGGGCTACTACGGCGAGGAGATATCCTTCGACGGGCCCTACCCGGACACCATCTATGTGGACGCTGACTACGAGATCTCTGCGTCATGGGACGCCGACGAGCTTTATCTGGCCACCTTCGTTCAGTGTGCCTACCAGTACCAGCTCCACGAGGTGGAGAACGCCCACTGGGCGAAGTTCATGGACCTGGAAACGGGCATAGAGGATGCCGGGTGGAACGGCTGGCAGGAGCCTGTGCTCTCCGTGGGTCCCAACCCCAGCCAGGGCACGTTCTCCATCAGCGCCATTGTGCCTGGTAACACCGGTGGCACTGTTGAGGTGTTCGACCTGTCCGGAAGGACGGTTGCCAGCGGCCCTGTGGAAAGCATGCAGAGCGTTTCCGTGGAGGGGTCGGGCATCTACCTGGTGCGCCTTTCCACACCGGAAGGCATGCATGCCACCGAATCGGTGGCGGTGATCAGGTAGTTTTCCCTTGTTTCGGAAGAGGGGCGGCTTCGGCCGCCCTTTTCAGTTCAGGCTTTCCCTGAACCTGTGCAGGAATCTTGCTATCGGCAGCCCCATCACATTGAAGTAGCAGCCCTCTCTCTTTTCCACAAGAACGCAGCCCAGCCCCTGTATGCCGTAGGCCCCGGCCTTGTCCATGGGCTCGCCTGAATCCACGTAGGCGGCTGTTTCGTCCGGGGACAGGTCCCGGAACTTCACCCTTGTTGCTTCGGCGAAGGAGAAGAACAGTCCCCTGGAGTGCCACGCAAGGGCGACTCCTCCGTAGACCGTGTGCCACTCTCCGGAGAGGTTCTCCATCATCTGAACCGCTTCGGACCTGTTCGCAGGCTTCCCCAGGAGCACGCCGTCCTTGAACACCATGGGAAAGCCGTCGACCGGCAGGATCTCGACGCCACGCAGGGCCGCGCGGTAGGTGGTGACCGTGTCGGACCCGTCCTCGAACAGCAGCTTGTAGAGTTGATGCTTGATGAGGC
>CAYLXG010000073.1:0-8539 GCA_964387445.1 uncultured bacterium | reverse complement strand
GCCATCCTTGAACACCATGGTGTCCGCCCCCAGCACAGGCCTGTCGTGGTAGAGGGAGGCAACGTCCCTTGCCTTTGCCTCCGCCCAGTGGATGACGATGTTCTCAGGTGGGCCTTCCATGGGGGTTTCCTCCACGGATGATGGATGAACGGTATGGGGAACCTGAGCCATCGAAAGTATCCCGGTTCGTCTGGGGGACCTGCTGGCCAGCACCAGCTCCTTCTCCACGGGATACCAGTAGTTCACATTGCCCTTTCCGAGGGTGAATCCACCATCACGGTCACCGGGCCCTGGTTAACCAGGGAAACCTCCATCATGGCCCCGAAGACCCCTTCTTCGACGGTGATCCCCTCCTCCCTCACCTTCTGTATGAAAAGCCGGTAGAGGATGTTCGCGGTATCAGGATCGGCGGCCTTGACGAAACTGGGCCTCTTCCCCTTACGGGTGTCCGCGTGGAGGGTGAACTGGCTCACCACCAGCATCTCTCCACCGGTATCCCTGAGTGAGAGATTCATATTGCCTTCTTCATCGGGGAATATCCTCAGGCCGGTGAGCTTGCTCACCATCCAGTCCAGATCAGAGGGTGTGTCCTCGCCGCGGAAACCGGCAAAGACAAGGAGCCCTTCGCCGATACTTCCCGCTGTCTTTCCCCCGGCCCTTACTTCTGCGCTGGATACCCTCTGGACCAGGGCCTTCAACTCTTCGATTCCTTAAGGGCGGATGGGATCCCCGGGAACAGGGCAACGGCGGTTCCCGCCAGTGAACCGAGACCCAGGGCAAGCCCCAGCATCTGTGCGATCCTCCCGTGGGAGGCATGATCGGCCCTGCCGCGCCTTCGGGCGGCTGCCCTGAGCAGGCACCCCGCCGCCAGGAGGGCAGCTCCAGCCCACCTGAAGGCCATGTAGCCCGAGAAGGCGGTCAACCGGAGCAGGAACGCGTCGAGAACGCTTACCAGGAGAACGGCGTAGAGGGTTATTCGTGAAGCATCGGCGGTTGCGGAGCTTTCCGCGACCGACCAGATGAGATAGATGACAACGGTGGCAAGTGTGGCCTGGAAGTCGGGGGTTTCCCAGGGAAGCAGGGACAGGTCGATGATACCGGCCATGTTAAGGACCACGATCACCGCAATGGGGATAAGTATCCTGGCAGCTGGACTGTTCATTCCATTCCCCTGATGAGCGCAATGTTAAGCAGCTCTGTGCTTCCATCGATGTTGATCAGCGCTATGTACTGTCCGGAGGCCACAGGATCGCCCTGACCGTTCTCGGCGTTCCAGTGGAAAGCCTCCCCCTGAACCGGTGCCCTGTAGCAACCCGCCGGAAGCTGGGAACGGTGTTCGCTGAACACCTCTTCCCCGGCCACGGTGAATATGGTAAGGGACACGTCGGCGGGGCCTTCCACAACGTCGAAGCCTATGTAGAACTCTCCGCTTGAGGGGTTGGGATAGACCGAGGGCGGAAGGGAGGAACTCAGGGGATCGACATAAAGGTCGATATCCGTTCCGGATTCTCCAAGCACCCCCTGCACCGGTATGGATGCCCCCCAGCCGGAGACAGCTGCGGTGAAGGTTCCAAGGCCGCCGGGTTCGATGGCGAAACATCCCTGCTGGTTGGTCACCGCGGTTACCGGTTCACCTCCCTGCAGGGAAACGGCAACGGTGAGCCCCTCAAGGGGATCCCCGGTGTCGCTCCTCCTTACTGTTCCTATGACTGACCTGTGCATGGCGGCGGCCATTCCACTCACAAGACCGTATCCGTAGCTGTTGTCAGGGTTCACGGCCCTGTTCGCCGTGGACCTGAGGGCATCGTAGATGCGCATCATCGACCATTCGGGGTGCGCAGAGGAAATGCATGCTGCGGTGGCGGCGATGATCGGCGAGGCGAAGCTGGTTCCGTTGGCCGTGGAGTACCCCGTTCCTCCCCAGGAGGCGGTAACGGCGTTCTCGCCCCTGGCGCAGCCGTCGGGTTTTATCCTGCCGTCGGCGGTGGGACCCCTGCTGGAAAAGGCGGCAATTGCTCCGGAACCGTCCACCGCCCCTGCAGCGAAAACCGAATCGCCGTCGGCTGGGGCTGAAAGGGTGGAGGGTTCGGGACCGTTGTTCCCGGCGGAGTTGTACACCAGCAGCCCCCGGGAGGCGGCGAGGTCAGCGGCTATGGTGGTAACCGCAGTGTTGCCGTCGAGATCAGATGGCTCGTACCAGTCGGTATACCCCAGGGAGCTGTTCACAAGATCGGCCCCCTGGAGTTCCAGCCATTCCAGGCCGGCCACCCAGAAGTCCTCTTCCTGCTGGTACTCGTCGCCTGTGTCTTCTGTCTTGGCCAGCACGAAGGATGCATCGAAGGCACCGCCCACATATAGACCGGGGTCGTAGCCTCCCATAACGGAGAGCACCTTTGTCCCATGGGATGGCTGGGCCTGGGGATCTCCCTCCTGCCACGCTGTAACGCTGTCCTGGTTTATGAAATCGTACTGGGCCAGTACGGATACCTGCTGGAGGCAGGGGTGGCCCAGATCGAAACCCGTGTCGAGGATGCCCACGATGACCCCGCCTCCGGTCCAGCCCCGCTGGTGCATCTGGAGGGTTTCCGTCTGCTCCAGCTGGGAACGGGAAAGGCCGTAGGAGTCGGGCTCGGGAACCTCGCCCACGGGCTGGAAGGTGGAAACGCCCACCGGCCTGACTTCCCTTACATATGGCTGCTGAAGGAGGTACTCCACCTGGGCATCGGTGAGGCGGACGCTCACCGCGTTGAGGTAACGGGAACCCACCCTGACCGGAGCGTGGGAAACGGTCTCCACCTGCTCAACATAGGGTGCCCAGGGGGCGAGATCGTATTCATCCGCAGCAAGTATCCCTGCTGAGGCCCTTCTGGCGGCGGATGGAGATTCTGCTATCCTTGCGGATGCCTGGGCAAGGCGGGAATCGACGTTCTCACCCCTGTCGGCGAAGAAGACCCAGTAAAGGCCCCCTTCAGGGGCGGTGCCCTGAAGAAGGGCCAGCAATATTGTTAAGAAAAGCATCAGATCTCAGACAGATCCTGCCACTGCCATATCTGGTATTCTCCGTCCGCATTGGGCTTGCAGAGGAAAATGGCTTCACCCTGGGCCCTGAAACCATCGGGCTGGCCTTCGGAATTAATGTAATAAACCTGAAGGTCGAAGGACCTTACCAGCTGAAGGGTCTCGCCGGAAGGGTCTCCGTACCAGACTGATTCGGTGTTGCCGGTAAGGTTCAGCTCTATCGTTTCAGCATCCGGGCTGTTGAACATGTTGGTGGTGAACTGCTCTTCGATGTCCCTTCCCCAGGATTCGTCTACGATGCCGTCTCCATCGTAGTCGTCCCAGTCAACCTCCAGAAGTATGAACTCGAACTCCTCGTGCAGGCAGTTCATGTACGCATCGATGTTCTGGGTCTGGTAGGCGAGCTGGAAGTTGTGAAGAACCTTCCAGGCGCTGTCGGCCGGGGTATAGTAGCCTGACTCTCCGCCTGTGCCCCCTGATTCGGGGCTGAAAAGGCAGGCCGTTCCAGCAAGTATGATCGTTGTAACTGCAAGAGCTGTCGTTCTCTTTACCATGCTTCCCTCCAAAAAAAACCTGCATTTGCGGAACAATTCCTTCAACGGAATATACCCGATCCACCTGGAAATCGTTCCCCCCGACCTAAACCTCCGAAAGGTCGGTCCACTGCCATATGCGGTACTCCCCGTTCTCATCGGGGCGGCACAGGAAGATCGCATCCCCTGAAGCCCTGTGTCCAACCTGCACCACATCCTGGATGAAGTAGACCTTAAGCTCGAAGGATCTGACCAGCTGCCTGGTGGCGCCGGTGGGGTCGCCGTAGTACTCGGTGTTGGAAGTTCCGTTCAGGGAGAGATCAATGTACTGAGCGCTGTCGCTCATGAACATGCCGGCGGTGAACTCCTCCTCCAGATCCCTTCCCCAGGACTGGTCTATGATGCCGTCCCCGTTATAGTCGGCCCAGTCCACCTCCAGGAGAATGAACTCGAAGTCTTCGCTGAGGCAGTTGGTGTACTCATCGATGTTCCTTGTCTCATACGAAAGCATGAAGTTCTCCAGGAGCTTCTCCGGGGTCTCAGCCGTCTGGTAAAGGGGCGGATTGTCATTGTCCTGCGAGTCAGGAGCGAAGATGCAGCCTGCGTAAAGCAGGCCCCCGGTCATAAGAAGCCACCGAAAACCCGTTCTTGCCACAAACTTCGTCCCTCCACCAATGTGCTTCTGATCGTGGAACACAACATGCCTCCTCTGCCCTCCGCCTTCATTATTCCGGTTTCCCGGGTGTTGTTCCAGGATGCCGATGAAACAACTTGCCTGCTCCGCGTGTATCACATGTACAGGGCTCCCGCTGCCCGGATGCATTTCACGAAACTGGAGGGTCCGGTTTCGACTGCCTTGCTGAAGGCTTGTAAACGCTGTTGACCTAAGCTTTTTGCAATGGAATAATAGGGTGTTGAGGGGTACACGGGGCCTGTGAAGGAAAAGGGGTTATTCTGTTCGTTTTTTTGCTTGCTCTGGCTGCGCTCACCGGGGTTTCCACGGTGGACGAAGCCATTCAGCTCTATGAGATGGGCGACATCCCCGGGGCCATAGTCGCTCTGGAGGAGATGATCTCATCCGGGTCTCTCACCTTTGACGAAGCCCTCCGGGCCTGGGACAGGCTGGGAAGTTCCTATTTCGCCATGGGGAACGACCAGGCGGCAAGGAACGCCTACGGAGAACTCCTTCGCCTCGATGTGTTCTACGACCTCAGCCCCAGGGCAAACCCCCGTCTTCAGGCCCTGCTGGACGATGTGCGCAACAACACCATGCCCTCAGCGATGGTACGCAGCGAACCGGCGGGACCATTAGTTACCCTCGACGGCCAGCTGATGGGCGTAACCCCCATAATGCTCGACGGCCTCATGGGCGGCGAGGAGTACCAGGTAGACGTATACCAGGTCGGCTACGAAACCGAGTATTACACCCTGGCGGCCCAGCCGGGCTTCAGCCACATGCTTCAGTTCGACCTTGACATACTCCCCGACCAGGCTTCAGTGGCGGTTGCCGCCGCAGGGGGGACCGGAACCGTGGGGGACACTTCCCAAAGCGGCGGAACAGGGGGCCAGACAGGCGCCACCGGCAGCCTCCTCCCCGATGAGATGGTAGCCTCTCCCCTTGAGCAGAACGGAGGAGGAGGCTCTTCGCAGCAGGTTGGCTCTGGAACGCAGCAGACGGCTTCCTCTGCATCCTCCCAGCCTGAAAGCACCGAAGCCCTCCTTGCCATGCTCTCAGGCGGCGGAGGCATAGACATGACGGCCCTGAACGCCTCCGGCGCTTTCACCAACGGGGATTCCTCCGAAAGCATAGGCCTTGCCGGTGCTTCAGGGGGGCATTCCGGAATAGTGTCCTCAGGGGTTGCCGCCCAGGCGGAAGCCCTGGGCAGGGAGGTGATGGTCTTCAGCGACATCTCCACCCAGACCGCCCCCGAGGTAACCGGGACCGGCAGCTACTCGTCAAGGACCGCCGAAGAGATAGCCGAGCTGGTGGCCCAGAAGCGCAGTCAGGTCATGTACGTTTACAACAAGCACCTCAGGACCGACCCGCTCCTTATGGGCAGGGTCGATGTTGCAATGATAATCCACCCCAGCGGCAGGGTCTCCGATGTTGAGATAGTTTCCTCGAACATGTACAATCAGGCATTCGAGCTGGAACTGCTCAGAACAGTTGAACAGTGGCGCTTCGGAAGCGTCGACGAGAACGAGGGGCCCCTTCCCATCCAGCTGCCCTTCAGTTTCAGCCCCTGATCCGCCGCATCCCCCGAAAGGACCACATGAACGAGAAAAAGGTAATGGCCATCCTGCAGGAATGCAACGCCCTTCTCAAGGGGCACTTCAGATACACATCGGGAAGACACGGCGACATGTACTTCGAGAAGATCAGAGTGGCGGCGAGACCCGACCTTGTGAACGAACTGGGAAGGATGACCGCCCTGCAGATGGAGGATGTTTCCGACCAGGTGGACGTGGTCTGCGCCCCGGCCTTCGGGGCCATAGTCTTCGGCTTCGCCACTGCGGCGGCAATGGGAAAGCCCTTCGCCTTCCTTCAGAGGGATGCCGGTGGGGTCATGGGCATCCGCCCGGGGTTCACCGATGTGGTGGAGGGCAGGAAGGTGCTTCTGGTTGAGGACGTGGTCACCACAGGCGGGAGCGTAAGGGAGTCCCTCGAGGTACTGGATTCGCTGGGGGCTGAAACGGTGATGGCGGGGCTCCTGGTTGACAGGACCGCCGGCGCCCTGGAACTTCCGGTTCCCTACAGGGCTCTGCTCACCGTGAAGGCCGAGAGCTGGGCCCCGGAGGACTGCCCCCTCTGCGCCAGGGGAATGGAGCTAGTCAAGCCCGGATCGTCCGGAAAGAGCAGCTAGCCGACCTCTGCGGGATCCTGATTGAAGAAAGCACTGAGCTGGTGGTAAACCTCCGGCGCCCTTTCCTTCATTTTCTCAGGTTTCTCGAAGAAGTACTCCACGGCGCAGGCGAAGAACTCGGCGGGGTTCGTTCCAGCATAGTCCCTGAGGATCGATTTGTGGGTATGAACCCTCTCGAACTCCTTCTGCATGGTTTCCACCCAGGGCCGGTAACAGCCCAGGGAGAGTTCGTCGGGGATGCCGTCGGGCCTTCTGCCGTCCAGGACGTGGGCAAACTCGTGGTATCCCACATTGAACCCGTCGTTGTTGTGCTCGAAGCTCCTGAAAAGGTGCGGGAGAGAAAGGATGACCCCCCCCTGGGAATGAACCAGCCCGGCGGCGGCGGTGTCGCCGCCTGACCTTGTGGAGTATGAACCGTCGGCGGCGAAGCCGGAGGGGTATATGAGTATCTCGCCGAAGTTGTGGTATTCCCAGCCCGGCCGCCCGAAGGTGAGCCTCACCGCCGTTGCGGCCACCAGGGCCCTGACCTCGTCGGTTATCTCCACTCCGTCTATTCCTGTGATGGCGTGCTCCGCCAGGAAAATGGCTATCTGATCCTCGTAGCTCCTCTTCCTCTCGCCCCTGAGACGGCCGTAGAACGATACCCTCTGTTTGAGAACTCTCCTGATGCCGTCTGGAAGACCCGTTCTGGCAATCCGTTCGCGTCTGATGTACCTGCTGAGGAAGAACAGGAAGGAGACCGCTCCTCCCCCCCATATGATCCCCAGGAACAGGCCCACTGCCCTTCCCCTGGCAATGAAGGGAAGGCTTAGAAGCAGACAGGACGCCGCGGTGAGCAGCGCCCTGTTGCGAATCCTGCCTGTGGGAAAGACCTCCACTAGACCTCGGACATGAAATGGCGCTCGACCATTATCCGCTTCAGCTCACGGGTGAATATCTCCCTGTCGCGGAGTTCGCTGGCAAGCTCTTCCTTCGCCTGCTCCAGCTCGGCCCTCTCCAGCCTGAATGCCTTAAAGGCCTGGCTGTAGGCCTCCCGGGCCTTTTTCAGCTCCTCAGGATCGTCCTTCTTCTCTTCCTCGGTGCTCTGGAGGAGTTCCCTGGCCCTCTCGAAGGCCTTCCTGGCCTCTGCGGCCTCTCTGGTCTCCTCCTCCACTTCCTTGCGGAACTCCGCTATCTCCTCTTCGCTGAAGTCCATCTCGCCCTTGATGCGTCCCTCCAGCTCGTCGAGAACCGGGGCGAGGAACTGCTTCAGTTCGTGAATGTAGCTGGCGTAGCGGTCAACGGTGGTCCTGAGCTTCTTCTCCTTGCGGATGTTCTTGATCTCGCCGAGCTTCTCCTGCCAGGTGTGAAGCTGGTTGAGGCTGGCGGCCAGATCCTTCCTGAGCTCGTTCTTGAAATGGATGTCGGCCTTGAGCTTTCTTTCCTGCGTGTTGTGCTGATTCACGGATAACTCCTTATTTCTATGATTATTGTGTTTGTTGCGGTTCCAGGATGCAGGGCGGTTTATGCTACCAAAAGGCTCTTCTGTCAAGAGTTTGAAAATCTCAGCCGCGCTTCCAGGGCTGCGTAGCTCTCCTTCAATCCCTCACCGGGGCTGAAGCCCAGCAGCTCCGCTGCACGGAACACAGCCTCTTCGTTTCCGGCCTCTATCTCCACGAAGGTTCCATGATGAAGCGTGTCCAGGCAGATGACGGCTGCCCCCAGCTTCCATACTTCCCTTTTCTTCGTGTACTCATAGACTGGACGGCAGCCCACGGCTCCGAACAGCTTCACCGCGTCGGCGAAGGACTTGTTCACCTTCAGCTCGTGCTCCGCCCGTTTCTTCACAGGGCCTTCCATAAGGGGCTCCTTCACCGTCACGGTGACCTCCCCCCGGTACTCCCTTACCCGGAGGAGCATGCCTGACCTGCCCACTTCCCCGGCATCGTTGTCGAGGACGGCGTTCCTCTCATGTGACTCCGGTGAAACCAGTTCAGCGCCGGCTTCCCTCAGCGCTTCCTTTACCCGGGCAAAGCCTTCGACCCGGAACTTCAGCTCGGCTTCAAGGGGCATGGGGACCTTTCCTGTGCGTGGATTTGACCTTGAGGGTATATTACTATAAATTACCGCCCTGCGGAGGACTAG
>CAYLXG010000072.1:12011-13030 GCA_964387445.1 uncultured bacterium | reverse complement strand
TTCTTATGCTATGCTGCCCTTTCCTGTCTCCCTGGAGTTGTTCCAGTCTATTGCCTGGTGACACTCTCAAGCTCTTCAAAGAAACAGCAGCGTTAAGTATCTCCAGCTTCATTCTTGCAGCTCTGCTGATACCTGGGAACTTCCCAACATTAAAGTCATTGAACAGCTTCTCAGTATCCCTGCATTTGAATGACTTGATCATACCGAATGCTATGACGAATGACGTAATGCGTCAAGGGTAGAAATGATTGAGTTCGGCCTGGCTTGAGTGGACATCCAGCGTCTTGGTTCCATGCATCCACTGGGGTTCTGTTCCATGACCTGGGTAACCTCTTCGGAGTCACCGGTGCTGGTTATTCAGACTCCAGGGGGGAGTGTTTCAGGATAGACTTTTTCGACCTGTCTGGGAGACAATGCATTACCCTTCACGGGGAAGCAGGACCAGGCGGGGGGACAGAAGTCCAGGTTCCTTCTCTTCCGCAGGGGTCTATCAAGCCCGGATGACCGTCAGAGCGGAGCACTGCAGACTCGTTTCCTTGTGATCCCTGATTGACAGATCTGTGGGAATCGATCCTTCAGTCCTTTTCCGGAAGACCTATCTTCATGAGTATGTTGGCCGGCACCGGCGGGTACTGAACCTTCAGCCGGAAAAGCCTGAAGTCCTCTTCGCTGCGGTTCAGTTTCTGGAATACGGTGCTCATCAGTTCAGGGTAGAGGGGAACCTCCGGGATTCGGTCGATTCCCTTCACCATGCTCAGTTCTTCAGGTTTCTCCATGAGGGGGAGCCGGTCACCATCATTGTACATGTCCGGAGCGGTGGAAGTGAACAGCTCGCTGAGCATCTCAGACTCGGGGAAATTCCCTCTGAAGTCGTCTTTGGGCACGAAAAGGTCCAGGACCAGGTTCTCCGAGGGGGTCCTTGATATGTGACTGATGCTGATTGCGCTTTCATCCTGATCGGCGTAATAGGCCCCGGCGTTCCTCACTGCTTCCTCTGTGAATACAGAGATAAGGGAAGT
>CAYLXG010000072.1:0-12001 GCA_964387445.1 uncultured bacterium | reverse complement strand
TGCCCACTGAGCCTCCGGCGATGCTGAAATGGCTGGAACCCCCGAGTCCTTGTGTTTTAGCAAAATCCGGGAGGGGGCTGGTGGTGAACTCCCTGATCACCGGAGGCTGGTCCCCCCGTACCGGAAAGAGGGGTTCCCTCCAAGGGGTGTTTTTGAAGGAGCCGTTCTCAGCAAGGATATAGGAGGTGGCGATTCGCCAGGGAACGTTCGGGCGAATCCTTCTCAGGTCCACATGCCCCCTGATTCTGATGCAGTCAAGCCTGCCCTCATCTCCGGCTGAAGGCACGAGAACGTTTGCGCAGAGCTGGGTCCTGGTCTGTACACCGAATATGTACCCGTTGGCTTCGTAGGCCTTCTTCCTGTGCACGAGTTCTGCGTCCCTCCTTCCCTGGCCGGAGAGGGATGCCAGCATCATGTCCAGCTCCTTCCTGGTCCCCGCGTGCACTTCCTTCAGTTTCAGAAAAGCTGCGTAAGCTCTTCTCACCTCTTTCAGGGAAGCCCCGTCCGCGCCCTTCTTTCCAGCGGAGCCAAGAAAGATCTCCATTGCGCTCTCGCCTGGAACGTACTTGCCGCATGCGAAGGGATCGCTGGTGCGGAACAGATTCGAGAGTTTCCAGGCAAGGTTCATGTCTATGTCCAGCAGCTTCGAGATGCTCACCGGTCTTGCTGAGCTGTTGGCACCTATGGTCTCGAATACTGAGGCGATGCTGTCCCTCAGGCTGGTGAGTACCGTTTCCGCCTGGATCTCAAAACTGGTATCGGACATTCCATACCCCTTCAGATTGACCATGGAAGCAAGTATATCGTTCTTCCAAAGCTGTGTCAAACATTCAGCGAAAACATTTTCAAAAATATATTGACAAATGGATTCTGCTCATCTATACTCCTGTGTTCCCTTTGGTTCTCTCTGTTTTTAAGGAGGATTTCCATGATTCAGCTGCTTCTCACAATGCTTATCTCCTATTCTCCCTCCACGGTAACTGGAGCTTTCTCCGGCAGCCCCGGACTGACATCCCCTGGCGACCAGGGGCATGCGGGCTCTTCGGACGCTGTGGAGATAGTCTCAGGGTGGCCTGTTACAGTTCCAACCAGTACCAGCTACGGGCCGGTCTGCGTGGCCCTGGATGACCTAACAGGGGACGGGGACCTGGAGGTGATCGCTGCATCCACCGACGGGAACGTTTACGTATGGAACTACGACGCCTCACTGGAACCAGGTTTTCCGGCATACGTTGGAGGAATGGTACAGGGGAAGGTGGCCGTTGCCGATATCGATGGCGACGGAGACAAGGAGATAATCACGGCAAGCAGGGTCACTGACATGGTTACCGTTCTTGAACACGACGGCACCACTGCTTCAGGCTGGCCAAGAGCGGCTGACATCTATGTGGGTTTCATAAGCCCTTCCATCTACGACCTTGACGGCGACGATACGCCGGAGATCATCCTTGCTTCAGGCTCTCAGCTGTATGTATGGGACGCCGCTGGCAACTACCGCTCCGGTTTCCCTGTGTCGCTGCCGCTGGGAGAGCCGGTTTCAGCAACTACTGCGGTGGGGGATTTCACCGGTGACGGCATCCCGGAAATGATCGTTCCCATGGCCTACGGCCAGTTTTACGCGGTGGACAGGAACGGAAACGTAATGGACGGTTTTCCAGTGATCACCGACCTTTACCACAGCTACGCCGCATTTTCCATCTTCGACATTGATGGCGACGGAGTGAACGAGGTGGCCACCACGGCCTACCACCTGGGGCAGATGTGCTTCGTTTACGCACTTGAGGGCGACGGCTCTTATGTGGAAGAATATCCAATAACCATCGGAATGGGAGGTTCCACCTACTGCATGGTCATCCCAACAGACGCTGATCAGAACGGGAGCATCGACTTCTTCACCGGAAGCGGATGGGCTCCGCCCTCGAACTTCCATGGCCGCTACGGGGACGGCACCTTCCTTCCAGGATGGCCGATAACTCCAGATGCATACCTCGAGGGATCGGCAATCGCTCTCAATCTGGATCCTGATGATGAGATGGAAGTGATGATCGCCGATAACCTGAACGGTGCGGGTCATATCCACACCTACAACCATGACGCCACCGAAGTTGCGGGAATGCAGATACCCACCCTCGGCCCCTGCCACCCCAACAGCCCGGCAGCTGCGGACATCGACGGCGACGGAAACATTGATCTGGCTTTCATGACCGGTCAGGGCGAGGTCACGGTCTGGGACCTGAACGTTCCCTTTGATCCCAATCCCAACTGGTGGCCCACCATGTTCCACGACAACTGGAACACCTGCCAGTACGGGTTCGATCCCGCGGGACAGCAGGGGGTGGAATCTGACCCGCAGGCAGGCGAGATCTTGATCATGGCGGCTAACCCGGCCAGCGGTTCAATATCCGCGGCTGTTTACGGAGTTCCTGGAGAGAGTGTCACAGTTGAGGTCTTCTCGCTTACCGGGCGGCTAGTGGACCGGATCGGCTCCAGCATGGAGGGCAGCCCCCTTCAGCTCGAATGGGAAGGTCTTGAAACAGGGGTCTACCTCCTGAGGGCGGTATCTTTATCAGGTGCCTCTACCGTCAGGAGGGTTACCCTGCTGGCCAGATGATCCTGCACTTAGGGAAGGGGCCGGGAGATCCATCCCGGCTTCTTCACTGTTGATCCCTGTTGTAGTGCGGCATCTCAGGCGGCAGCTCCAGAGAAGCCTCCACGAGCCCTGCTATCTCTCCCTGCCCGTTCCTCCATGCGCTCTGGTATATCAGCTTCTTCACACCGCTCTTCTCTATGGTGTAAACATTGGTGCCACCGGTGGCCAGAAGTTCCTCTATGATGGCCTGCGAGCGTTCGTTGTGTACGGAGAGAAGGTTCTTTCCCACCAGCTCCCTCCCGCCTCTGGCCTTGAATGTCTCCGCCGCGGCGTCGTTCATGTAGAGAACAGTGTGGTCGGCGCCGGTGACGGTAACCGCCCCGGGGAATCCGGTGACCCAGTCCGGCATTGTGCTCATTGGCTCTCCATTCCTGGCTCAGGCCTGCTCAGGTACTTCTTCAGCAGGGCGATGATCCAGACAATGAAGAGAGCTGAATAGAGCCCCAGGCTCAGCCAGGGGTGTGTCAGGGTATCCGCCTGGTCCAGGTTCACCATGATTGTCTGGTGGAAGGTGTCGATCAGCAGCAGTACCGTGAGGGAAGCCAGCCAGGTGAGTCTCGTGGAGACATCCGCAAGGGTCTGCTCCCTGCGTTCAGGGGCCAGCCAGTAGTCCTTCCGGGGCATGTTTATCGCCTTGTCGGGCACCTTCTTCATCAGCAGGCCGGCCCCCAGGAACAGGGCAACTGTGAATCCCGCGGTTCCCAGGTACACGGTGATGAACTCCGTTTTCGACGACCAGCCGTCGGGCTCTCCGGAGCTTCCGAAATGGGAGGCCATATTCTCGGGAAGCCGGGGCGAGTAGTACAGAACGTGCCCCACGCATACGGCGCAGAGCAACAGCAAAACGATAACCGCGGTCCTTCCGCCTGTCATTCCATCCTCCTGTAATGGTGAACTCGTTCGGGTACCTTCAAGAGGAACTATACGCGGTTTTCTCCAGGGGGGATACATTCTCGAACCCGGGCTATATTCAGACCAATGTCGAATTGGTTCTCATTTTTTAGGAGGGGGTATCATGGGAAGGTTTTTTCTCTTATCGGCGGTTCTGCTGGTATTCGGCGGCGCCAGGGGATACACACTGGACATCGTGCACGTGAACGACACCCATTCCAACCTGGAGCCCGTGGGTCTTCAGCTTGAGTGCCACTGGGACGGCCAGGTCTCCACGGTCTCAGCGGGGTCGGTGGCCGCCATTGCCTCCGAAGTGGAGCGGATCAGGGGCGAAGGGGGCAATGTGCTCTTCCTCCACGCCGGGGACATGGTGCAGGGCACCCTTTTCTACACAGTGTACGACGGCAGGGCCGACGCCGCTGTTTACAACGACATCATGCCGGACGCCATGGTAACCGGCAACCATGAGTTCGACCGGGGCAGCGAAGGGCTTCGCTTCCTTTTGGATCTCGTGGAGTTCCCGGTGATCTGCGCGAACCTTGACCTTTCCGGCGACTCTCTTCTGGCTGGGCTCGTTCAGCCTTTTGTGATTATCGAGAAGGGCGGAGAGAGAATAGGAATAGTGGGAGTGGTCACCGAGGAGCTTGCAAGCGTTTCCAGCCCCTCTGCTGAGACGGTGGTGCTTCCAGCCGCTGAAACCGTTCAATCGATGATAGACCAGCTGACCGAAACGGGGATAGACAAGATCATCGTTCTCTCCCACATGGGCTACGAGAACGACATAGATCTGGCAATGGCCCTCAGGGGTGCCGATGTGATAGTGGGCGGTCACAGCCACACCCTTCTGGGGGACTTTACTTCGGTTGGGCTGGAATCCTCCGGGGGATACCCCACGGTCCTTCAGGGGGCCGATGGCGAGGCGGTGCTGGTGGTGCAGGCCTGGAGCTACACAAGGGTGCTTGGCAGGCTTCAGGTGGAGTTCGATGATAACGGTGTGATAATGGACTATGCCGGCATGCCCCGGATACTAGCCGGCGAGCATCTTTTCGGCAGCGAGGACCCCATCCCGGAGTGCTTAATCGCAGAGCATTCGGTTGAAGTAACCCCGGGCGACCAGTTCGTTCAGGGTCTGGTGGACACCTATGGAGAGGTGATAGCCGATTACGAGAATGAGCCCGCTGCGGTTGCCTCTGAAGACCTGCCCAACCAGAGGGTGCCCGGGGGAAGCCTTCCCCAGGGAAGCATGATCGCCCCGGTGGTCTGCGATGCAATGCTGTGGAAGGCCAACCAGCTGGGGTCCGGTGCCGACATCGCCCTGCAGAACGCCGGGGGAGTGCGAATAGACATTCCCGCGGGGGAGATAACGGTGGGCACCGTATACAGGCTGTTGCCCTTCGCCAACACCCTGGCGGTGCTGGATGTCACAGGAACCGAGATGCGGCAGATGCTGGAGGGAGCGTTAACCGCCATTTTCGATCAGGGAATGTCGGACGGCGCTTTCCCATACGTGGCAGGGATGGAGTACCACGCCAGCAGGAATGGGGCTTCAGGGGAGAGGATAACCTCCCTTTCGATGGTGATGCCCGACGGAACGGTGATGGAGGTTCACCCGGACTCAACCTACAGGCTTGTAACAAATGCCTTCGTGGCCAGGGGTGGCGACGGCTACGGTCTGCTTGCGGGCAAACCCTTCACCGACACCGGATTCACCGACTCGGAGGTTTTCCTGGAGTACATAAGGCAGCTTGGAACGGTGAACCCGGCGCCGGAGAGGGTGTTCCTTACCGACTGATATCAGGAAAGGCTGGGCATTTGAGCGATATGGTGGAACGGGCCGCTGCCCTGGCGGAGAGGGCTCATCGCGAGAAGGGCCAGGTGAGGAAGTTCACCGGAGAGCCTTACATCGTGCATCCTGGGCATGTGGCTGAGATAGTGGCTTCGGTAACGTCCGACCCGGTGATGATAGCCGCCGCATGGCTTCATGATGTGGTTGAGGACACCGATGTGACCCTGGAGGAGGTAGAGAGGGAGTTCGGCCCTGAGGTTGCGGAGATAGTGGATTCCGTGACAAAGGTGGTTGACGGCACGAAGATCGGAAGGGCGAGGGCGGCGCTGATCAATATAGAACACGCCTCCCATGGTTCCCCGGCGGCAAAAACGGTGAAGCTGGCCGATGTGATAGACAATGTTTCGGACATTCTCGAGCACGACAGGGAGTTCGCCAGGGTATACCTCATGGAGAAGAAGATGCTCATGGAGCACCTTCAAGAGGGGGACGCCACCCTTTACAGGAAGGCCTCGGAGCTGCTGGAAATGCTGCTGGAAGAGCTTGAAATAGATGATCGGGACTCTTAGGCGAACCTGCTCTTGAAGATGAAGAAAACCGCCCCCATAAGGCAGAGCCCGGCCCACAGGTAGTCCAGCTTCAGGGGTTCCTTAAGGTAGAACACGCTGAAGGGCACGAACACCCCGAGGGCTATCACCTCCTGCATTATCTTCAGCTGCCCCACTGTGAGCACCGTGTATCCTATGCGGTTAGCCGGCACCTGAAGCATGTACTCGAACAGGGCAATTCCCCAGCTTGCCAGCGCCGCTATTATCCAGACCCGCCCGTTCAGCTCCTTGAGGTGGGCGTACCAGGCGAATGTCATGAAAACATTGCTGCAGCTCAGCAGCAGTATGGTCTTCATTATGGGGTGCACGGCATTTCCTTTCTTCGGATTGATGCGCAATTCTAATCAAAGAAAAGGAAAGCGCCAGGTCCTTCCGGAGACACTGGATTGACGCGGCGAATGATTCATATATATTCCAACGAACAATGGAATATGAGAATGATGGAGGCAATGATGAAAAGGGAGATACTCTACGACTGTCTTTCAAGGATAGGGAAGCTGGTGGAGTCCCCTGAGCGGCTGAAGATCCTTGATGCCCTCTGCCAGGCAGAGCGGCCTGTGGAATCGGTATCCGAGGTTACCGGCATACCATTCAGAAGCGTGTCGCATCACCTGCAGAAGCTTGCAGACTACGGATTCCTGAAGAGGAGGAAGCTCGGCAGGCAGGTTCTCTATTCCGTGGCATGCGATGAGGTTGCGGTCTTCCTTGAGAGAATGAAGCGGCTGGCTGAGGAGCTGTACGCTGAGATACCGCACTCTCTCAGACCGCTGGAGGGGTACAGGATAAGGAGGATAGAACAGGCGGAGGTCAAGGAGTATTGCCTTGTTGACCTTCGGCCTGAAGAGGAGTACCTCCATGGGCACATCCCCGGAGCCTTGAACATACCGTACCCGCAGTTCGAAGACCGCATGGATGAACTTCCCGGGGAAGCCGCAGTGCTGGCATACTGCAGAGACAGGTACTGCGACCTGGCGGATGATGTGGTTGAAAGGCTCAGGAAAATGGGAAGGAACGCCTGGAGGCTTGAGGATTCCGTAACAACAAGACTTCTTGAGAACAGAAAGGTAGAAGAAGGCAGGCAATGACAAAAGGAAAGATAAGCATTATCACAGGGGCAGGCGGCTTCGTTACAGGAGCCGCGGTCACGGCGATTACGATCCTCTCCCTGGCTCCAGGGGCAATGGTAAACGAATCGGTCAGTCCGCTGACCCATTCAGAGACAGTGGAAAGGATAATAGACACCGCGGAGACGATGGGATGGAAAGTCCCGGCTACCCATGAGATAAACAACTCGGTGGCCGCGGGGGGATATGAGGTTCCACCTGTGACTGTGATTGAGCTCTGCAAGGTAGAACTTGCAGGTGAGATCCTCCAGAATTCCGACAACAGGGTGGTTTCATCCATGATGCCCTGCAGAGTAGCGGTCTATGAGAATGAGGACGGCCAAGTCATAGTCTCGAGAATGAACACAGAGCTTATGAGCGGGATGTTCGGTGGAGAGGTTGAGGAGATAATGTCCACTGCCACCGGGGAAACGGAGCAGATACTGGCTTCCCTGAACATATAGCTGAATGACAATAGTCACCCCGGACCATCGGGTCCGGGGTGCAGCACAATCGTATTCCGGTCTTAGTTGGTCAACCCGCTGAGATCAATGACATATAGCTTCTGAAAGTCGTCGGGGTTCTCGTTCCATGCCACCGCAGTGTTCTCGCCGAAGGCGAACTTCCAGCTTGCATCACCCACGGACAGGTCGGGCAGCAGCGCTTTTCCCATGAACTCCTTTTCGCTGCTCCATATGTCGAACTCAACCGTTTCCGTGCCACCCCGCATGGCCCACAGGTTCCCTGAAGGCCCGATGTAAAGACCTGTTACGGCGAAGTGGTTCGGCCAGGGGTCGCAGCTGTAGTTAAGGTTGGGGTTGTTGTTCTCGCTTGCCCTGAGGAAGAACTCTATGAAGTCCTTTTCAGCCTGAATCTCCTCCTCGGTCTTGGGAACCGGGGTGTACTCGGCGGCTATCTCGCCGGCTGGTGACCCGTCGGCATCGAATCTGAGGATGCTGTAGCCGTCGCCTTGATAAGGTTAGATGTACACCATGCCGGTGGAGGGATCGGCGGTGTAGTAGTTGCTGAATATGGCCTCCAGGGCAAGGTTGCCCATGTTACCCGGATCCCAGGGCATGCTCTTCTCCCAGTAGGTTACCTCAGGCTCTATGGACATGGGGAAGAGGGAAACGAATGCGGTGGCCGTTATGCCGTCGCCCTCCTGGTCGAACCTGGATTTGAAGCACACGAAGCTCTCAGGTGAAACCACCACGGGATCGATGAAGGAGTTGTTGGTTATGGGCAGTTCAAGGCCCAGCCACTCTCCTGTTATGGTATACCGGTGAATGCCCCCGGCGTAGGGGTCGATCACGCTGACCTCGCCGTTCCCCCAGTTGAAGAGGCTGAACGGGTTGGAAAGCTCCCCGGGGCCGCTGCCCCTGCCTGCGATAGTGCGGACATGCTCCCCCTCGGGGGTGAATATCCTCATGCTGCAGAAGGTTCTGTCCAGAACTATGATGTTCCCGTCGGGAAGCACTTCCGCGTCGGCTATTGCTCCGAACACATAGGCGGAATCCCCAAGCTCCACGCCGATGGAGTCCACCACTGGCAGTGAGAGCGCCTCCTGTGAAGTGTCTGTTGTTACTTCCTGGGGAACGGACTCTCCGCAGGCCGCCGCAAGCAGAACGAAAATCAATGCTATTTTCCTCATTACTTCCTCCATGGGGTGTTGTGAAAATGAAAATACCCCTGATCCTGGTTTTGTCAAATCTTTGCTTCACGTGCCGGGGCAAGAATTGACTGGCAAGGTAAATTATGAGATCTATACATTGGAGGTTCGAATGGTAAGAACGCAGGTTTATCTCACCGGGGACCAGAGGGCAGGTCTGGAGGAGGTCGGCAGGGTTACCGGGAAGAAACAGTCAGAACTGATAAGGGAAGCAATCGACATGTTCCTTGAATCGACCAGGGACAGTTGCCGTGATTCTGTACTGAATGAAGCAGCAGGCATCTGGAAAAGCAGGAATGACCTCCCTGATCTCAGAGAAGCAAGGCTTTCCTGGAACAGAGGAACAGAGTGAATAAAGGGGCGCAGTACTGAAAATGCTGAACACGAAGCATTACGCTGTGTTGATCCCCCTTTACCGGAAACAATTCAGCTCCTTGCCTTCACGGCCAGGGCAACCAGCTTGCCCACCAGCTTCTTGAAGGGGTTCAGCCGCACATTGGTGTGGTAGTCGCTGTCCTTCAGGGGAAGGTAGTAGGCATAGTCCTTCGGTGACACCTTTTCCGCCTTGGGGGTGGTGAGGAAGGTCTTCTGGGCGTGGAACTGCACCACCTGGCCCAGGGAGGGCTGCCAGCTGGAGCTTTCCAGCTTCCGGTGGAACTTCTTCGCCGCCCCGGCAGCTTCTCCGTTCCCTCTTATGGCTTCTTCGGTGATGTCCGGCGGCGTCACCATTCCAAGTCTGGTAACGGATCTGATGCCCCAGGTGGATGCCACATCCCCCATGTACTTCAGAACTCCCCTGAGGCCCATAACCCCGGTGGTGGAGATGACCATGGCGTGCTGACCGTGGAGACCTGGCCGGTGGCAGAGGAACGAGAACCTGTCGATGAAGTTCTTCATGAGGCCTGTAACCTGGGAAACGTACACCGGGGAGACGAATACGTATCCGGCGGCCTGCCGGTTTTTTCTCATGGTCGAACGCAAACGGCGGGAAAAGCATCGGCTCGATGCCGCAGGGGGGCAGGCGGGATGAGGTCGGCAAATCGACCCTGGCGGGTGGGCATCCTCGGCACAGGAAAGCACGGCAGCCGCTACGCCCGGCATGTTGTCGACGATGTCGAGGGATTGGAGCTCGTTGCGATCAGCCGTCGGTCGGCGGAGGGCAGAGCGCAGGCGGCGGGCTGGAACTGTCGCTGGTACGCGGACTGGCGGGAGTTGGTGGCCGACCCGGCGGTGGACTGCGTGGTTGCCGCCCTGCCGCCTACGCTCAACCGGGAGGTGGCCGAGGTTTGCGCGGCCGCCGGCAAGCCGCTGCTGCTGGAAAAGCCGATGGCGGTGACCGCCCCCGACGCGGCGGCGATCCTCCGCCTGTTCGAGGAGCGCGGTCTGGGCCTGACCATTGGCCAGACCCTGCGCTACACCCCGGTGATCCGGACCCTGCGCCGCTGCATGGCCGGGATCGGCGAACTGCACGGCTTGACCGCCAACAAGCGGCTTGAACCGAATACGCTGACCTGGCTGGACGACCCGGACCAGGCCGGGGCCGGGGTCAGCCTGCACACGGCCGTGCATGTGTTCGATGCCCTGCGCTTCATTACCGGCCGGGAGATCGTGCGCGTGTTCGCCCGCAGCCGCTGCGTGCACACCCGCCGTCTCGAGGACCACCTGCTCGCCCTGGTGGAGTTGGACAACGGGGTGCTCGGCACGGTGGACTGCGCCAAGATCGGCCCGGCCCGTTCCGGCCGATTCGAGTTTGTCGGCGCGACCGGACAACTGCACGGCGACCAGATCCACCACACGGCCGAGTGGATCCGCGGCACGCGGCGCGAGCCCCTCGATCCCGGTCCGCCGGTGCCCACCATCGTCCCCCTGCTCACCGACTGGCTTGCCTTTCTCCGCAACGAGGGCCCCAACCCGGTTCCGGGCCGGGAGGGGCTGGCCGCGGTGCAGATCGCTACCGCCTGCCTGCGTTCGGCGGCCATGGCCTGCTGGCAGCCGGTCCAGCCGTAGATCGCAGGCGCCTGTATCGGGTCAGTGCTTGAACGAACGCTGGCCGGTGAACAGCATGGCCACCTGCGGCCGGGCCTCGTTGCAGGCCTGGATCGATTCAAAGTCCCGGATCGAGCCGCCCGCCTGGAGGATGGCCGAGACCCCCTCGCGGATACCCACTTCGGCGGCATCGCGGAACGGGAAAAAGGCGTCCGAGATCATCACCGAGCCGGGCAGACCGGCGCGGTCGGCGCGCACCTGCGCGTCGATGGCCTGCTGCAGGGCCGGGTCGCGGCGGCCGCGGCCGATCTCCGCCACCAGGTCCACGTAGGGCAGGCCGTGGGCGTCGAAGCAGAGGACGTCAGCATACTTGGCGTAGGCCTTGTGCACGGCGATCTCGGCCACGCCCACCCGGTCCTGCTCGCCCGCGCCGATGGCCACGGTGCAGCCGTCCTTGACATAGATGACCGAGTTGGAAGTGACCCCGTGCTCCACCGCCCAGCCGAAGAGCATGTCCGCGATCTCCCGCTCGGTCGGCTGGCGTTCGCAGGCGTAGGTGGCGCCCTTGTAGGTGGCCTTCGCGGGTTTCAGGTCCGCGGCCGAGCGGATGGAGTTGACCGCCGAGCGCTGGACGATGATGCCGCCGTCGATCAGCGATTTGAAGTCCACGAAGCGGTGGTGCTCGTACTCGGCGAGGCGGTAGATGCCGGCCATGCGGATCACCCGCAGGTTCTTGCGGCGGGCGAGGATGGCCAGGACGCCCTCCTCGAAATCGGGCGCGCACACCACCTCCAGGTAGTTGGCGGCCATCAGTTCCGCGGTCTCCCGGTCCAGGGGCCGGTTGACCACCACCGCCCCGCCGAAGGCGGCGATGCGGTCGCAGCGGTTGGCCCGGTTGTAGGCCTCGGCGAGGCTGGCGCCCAGGGCCGCGCCGCTTGGGTTGTTGTGCTTGAGGATGACCGCGGCCGGCCGGTCGGTGAAGTACTTGATGATGTTCAGGCCGTTATCCACGTCGGTGAGGTTGATCTTGCCCGGGTGTTTGCCCACCTGGAGCATGTCCGCCGCGGTGATGGCGCTCACCAGTCCCCGGCCCGGGTCGATGAAGCGGCAGTCCCCGAGGACCAGGTTGCCGTTGACCAGTTCATAGAGGGCCGCCTCCTGGTCCGGGTTCTCGCCGTAACGCAGTCCGCGTTCCTCGGTGGTGCCGTCCTCCTGGGCGATTTTCCAGGTTTTCTTGCGGTAGACCAGGGTCTGGTCACCGAAGGTGATGGTCATCTCCATGGGGAAGGAGTCGCCGAGCAGGGTCGA